>JAYUGC010000016.1:0-6963 GCA_043767805.1 Pseudomonadota bacterium
GGGTACACGGTAAACCGGTTTCTGTCCGAGCGGGGAGTGGTCACCGTCTTGAGAATGGTCTTGCGGGACAGGGCCTATGCGTACGGTATTCTCGAAGAAGAGTACGTTTTTGCGCAAAGAGATCTGCTCGATTTCAAAGCGCGCCGCGAAGTCGAGCTGGCCTTGCTCGATAAGGACCTAAAGCCGCTCGCCGCTAGCTTTGCCTTGCAGCAGGCGCAGCTCAAAAACATTTCGCTTGCTTCCTTCCGCTCCGTCTTTCAGCCCACGCAAGCGCCGCTCTCCGTTCAACTAGGAGACGCGCGCTATGCCGCGTTTCTCTTCGATTTGCCGTCGACGCTCACTCGCGAAAAGGGCCTCGGACACTACGCGCTCTTTCTTTCTCTGACCAGCAGCGACTCGGTCATTGCGAAGCTGAAGCTCGCGATGGTGTACGTCACTTCCGTTCTGGTACTTCTCGCTCTGCTTTTGAGCTTCGTATTCTCTCGGCGCCTGGTACTGCCCATCGAGAGCCTGGTCTTCGCGATGAAACGGGTGAAGACCGGCCGGACCGAGCAGATTCCGACGACGGACGCCCCTTACGAGATCGAGTATCTGGTTCGTTCCTTCAACGAGATGACTCGCAACATCAGCGCCGCGAAGCGTACCCTGGAATTAAAACTCGAGGAGCTCCACCACGCGAACCAAGAGATCAAGGAGACCCAGACGCACCTGATTCAGTCCGCGAAGATGATATCGCTCGGCGAGCTGGTTGCGGGCGTCGCTCACGAGCTGAACAATCCCATTGCTTTCATCTACAGCAACATGCTTCACATGATCGAGTACGTGAAGAAGCTGAAGATGATGATCGTCGAATACCGCAAAGCCTTGGACGGACTGGCTCCGAAAGAAAAGGACCGCCTTCTGGGGCTCGAGCGCGATCTCGAGATCGATTACATTTTGGAAGACATGGTGGATCTCACGCAAAGCTGTGTGGATGGCGCGAACCGCACCAAGGAGATCGTCCTCGGGCTCCGCACCTTCTCACGCATGGACGAGTCGACCTTCCGCGAAGCCGATCTCCATGAAGGGCTCAGAAATACCTTAAAGCTTCTCTCGAGCGAGTTCCGGGCCCGCATTGCCGTGCGCGAGGATTTCTCCGACTTGCCTTTGGTCGAGTGCAATAGCTCGCAGCTGAACCAGGTGTTCATGAATCTCATCTCGAACGCCGCTCAAGCCATCACCGGGCGCGGAGAGATTTGGCTGCGCACGCGGCGCGAGCCCACCCACGCCGTCATCGAGATTCAAGATACGGGCAGCGGCATGACCAAGGAAGTGATGGGGAAGATCTTCGATCCCTTCTTCACGACGAAGAAAGTGGGAGAGGGTACCGGTCTCGGGCTTAGCATCGCTTATGGGCTGATCCAAAAGCACCAAGGCACCATTCAGGTGGAAAGCCGGCCCGGCAAGGGAAGTAAGTTCACGATTCGCATTCCGCTCCGCCAGCGCGCCGCTTCGGTGGCGGGTTAGGCTTCGTCCGCGCACCGGATTTTTTCGAGTAGCGAAAGGGCGGGTTCCGTGGGGCCCACTTCAAACCCGTGGAAGTCCGATCGTTTGAGCCCTTCTCTAAACTCCGTCTCGCCTTCCGATTGCGCCATCGCGCGAATCCACTGGTAAGTTTTCAGCGCGCCGAAGGAGGTTTGGAGGTGCCGCTTGAAATTGCCGGCGTCCCGGCGCGTGAGACCGGCTTCTTCCACCATTTTGAAGAGGCCGAGCTGACCCGCCGCCTCGACCGCAGGGCTCGAGACGTCCTGACTTAGAAGGTAGGACTTCCATTTAGCCGCGGAGTCCGAAGGGCCGAGGTCCTTCAAGGCTTGCTGCCACGCTTTCACGGCGCGAAAGGCGCTGTCGGGAAAAAGCTGAAAGACTTTGCCTCGGCGCAATTCCGTTCCCACCCGGGCCATCGCGGCTCCGGTGCCGAACGGCACGCGATCGGAAGGCCGGGGCACGAGGCGGACGACTCCTGAGTGCTCGGCTACGCGCCCAAGCTTTGCGAGCTTGTCCAAGAGGTAGAAATCTTCGCCGGCTTCTCGTTTCGGAAAGCCGCGAGTCTCCGCGTACGCTGAGAACTCGAAGCGAATGAGAGAGCCCACGGTATGAAATGCGTAAGGCGATCCGGCGGCACGCAAGCCCAGCACGTAGTGTCTGAGATAAATTTCGTACAAGGTGAGGGGAAGATCCTCGGGCGTGTCTTTTACTTCGTGACGAAACCGATGGACGAGGGCACTCACCGTTTGACCGAGACCCGCGACTCTTTCGGTTGCGCCTCCCGTGAAGTAATCGGCGCCGACGCGGGCATCGCCGTCGGTGGTGGACCCAAAGGAGGAAAGAATACGCTGAGCCTTTTTCAAAGCGACCGCAAAATCGCATCCGATCTTTCTCGCCGTGCCCACTCCGTCGCGTTCTCCGAGCTCGCGCCCGGGACTCGTGCGATCGATCCACGCACAGGTCAGAGGATGCCTTTCAGAGACGAAGAGTCCGGGTACGACGGCCGAGCCGCCGTAAGCGGCGAGCACCGCCCGGTTGTCGGCTTTATCCCTCTCACTAGCCGAAGCACGTTGATTGACGACGAGCACCGCGAGAACGCGGCGCTCGGCCTCGGCGGCCGCGGAGGCTAGGCTCTCCAGTAAGCCGCCGAGGAGCTCGCTCTCACGCAGAACGGGAATGACGACGGCCTCATCCCAGGGACCGCCGGGAAGGGACTTGGCCAAAGCCGCTTCCGGCTCGGCATAACGTAATAGGTAGCTCATTTTGCGAAGGCCGCGCGCGTTATGCACGTTCTGTGAGAGGATGGAGGAACCCGCTCTTTCGGGAGAGGGACCTGAGCGCCCGCGCTCGAGCCAACGGTTGCAAACATAGGGCTAGCGATAGTTTCGACGGCATGCGCCGTCAACCGCTAACTAAATTCTGCCGTGGGCGACAGAATTTATCCTGAACGAAGTGAAGGTTCTCGTCTCGCAGGCATGAGGTTCAGCGTTATGATCCTTCGCTTTAAGGCTCAGGATAGTTTTTGTCGGTGAAACCCGACAAAAACTAACTATTCGGTTCGAAAGCGCCGAAAAGAGTCCTAGAGAGATCTATGCAACGACGCCGACGGCCCAGAGCCGTAACGCTAACCTTGCCCGACGCGAAGCAGCCGCACCTGCTTCTCGGCGGCAAGTCTTATACGCTTCGCAATTTCAGCGAGTCGGGCATTGGTCTGTGGATGACGAGCCCGGCGCCTTTCGGCCTGCATAAGGGCAACAAGATTCACGGCGACGTCGAGATCGAGCATCACATCCATCCCATCGAGCTAGAAGTGATGCACCACTCGCCGCGTACGGTAGGGCTACGTATCACGCAAATGTCGGTCGAGCTGAAAGCGCTCTTTCTGCAATTGCTCGAGCCCATCGCTTATGCTGGTACCGTCGTTCCCCATGCCAGGTCCGGCGAGGTGGACGCGGAGACCGGCTTGCCTCGTCTGTGGCTCGCGGGTGGGGGCGGCGCGGAGCTCCTCGTTTGGTATAACGATTTGAACCGCATGATTTCAGCCGTCCAGCTGTGCTGGGTGGGCAAATGGGTTCTGCGTCATCAGTTCCGCCTGCCCGAGACGGGTTTTCTCGCCGATGAGAAGCGCTTTAGAGAAGGTGCCGTCGTTCGCGAAGAGGAGCTTCTCCAAAAGCACGAAGCTCCAGATCCCCTATTGTTGCAACAAGCCTCACAATTTCTCGCCGCTTTGAACCCTCCGCTCCCCGGGCATCTGCTTTGGCAGTTTCTGGAAACCGGTGAACAAGTCTACTTGCCCATCGATTTGGTCGCGAAAACCGAAGTAGCTTGATCCTCAGAACTTTTTCTTTACCGTATCGAGCTGAGCCTCGACGCCGCAACTCGGCAAGGGCGCTTCTCCGCTCTGGGCGCGGGTGTTGCGGCCTCTCGTCGACAAACTAACACCCAGTGTCGTGCGGGGAATTCGGGAACGTTGCGAATTTCCTCACCTATCGGTTTGCTGCCGAAGTGTTTCATCGCTATAATTAAATTATCTATTTTCGCGTGCGTCGCACGTTCGCTAAGTCGAGAATTTTTCACCACGTTTTTGGGGGATGAAATGAGTCTTCGTAATCGGCGGGGGCGCGGATTCACCTTGATCGAATTGGTCATGGTAATTCTCCTCTTGGGCATTCTTTCCGCCATCGCCATCCCTAACTTCATCGATTTCCGGACCGATGCTAAGAACGCCTCGGTGCAGGGAGGTTTAGGAACCCTGCGCGCGGGTGTCGCCATTGCCGTGGCGGCGATCCAGCTGCGCGAGGATCCGACCGCGGCACCGCTCAAGTATCCCTCCCACGCCGAGATGGCCGCCAACAAATATTTGGTTGCCGACCATCCCGTGCTCACGGCTCAAGGCGAGTACATCTTGGACAGCGGCTCGGGCATTCCCAAGAATCCCTGGACGCTATCGACTTTGCCGGCGTCGCACTTCACCTCGATTGCGGACTGTACGGGTAAGGCCAAGGCAGACGTGCTCGACACGCCGGCCGACGATCGTGGCTGGTGCTATAATCCGTCGAACGGGAATATTTGGGCCAACTCGCATGCAAATAAGTCTTTGACGGCGCAGACGGAAAATACGTTCTGATGGGAAAAACCGACGGTTTCACTTTGATTGAAATCGTCTCGACGATGTTAGTGGTTGGGATTTTGTCGGCGGTTGCGATTCCTTACTATATCGATATGAGAGATGATGCCCGCAGCGCAGTTACCCGGGACGAAATGGCGGCGCTCAAGCGTGCTATCGTGGGAGATACGCGCGTCGTGGCGGGCGGAAGATTCTCATTTCCGGGATACGAAACGGATATGGCCGCGCTACCCACTGGACTCGTCGACCTGGTCCTTAATCCGGCGACGTCGACCACGGTTCAAGATTACAATCCGTTGACCAGAAGAGGGTGGCGCGGGCCTTACGTCGATAATGCCGCGTCGACCGATTATTCGAAGGATGCTTGGGGAGTCGCTTACGTATACTCCTCCTCATCGCGTCGCATTCGTAGTTGGGGGCCGAACAAAACCGATAATACCGGAGGTTCGGATGACATCGATCTTTATTTCTGACTGGGGGACCAAGTGGTGAACATTAAGCGTAACGCTAATAGGAAACGAGCAGGTTTTACTCTAATCGAGCTCGTGATGGTAATCCTGCTGGTAGGAATTCTCGCGGCCGTCGCCATCCCGGAGTTCGTCGATTTCCGGACGGACGCGAAGAACGCCGCCACCCAAGGGGCTCTCGGCGGCTGGCGCGCCGCCATCGCGGTGGCCCGCGCGGCGATCGCGCTCCGAGAAGACAGCCTTGCTCCGACCTATCCGGTCATCACCGAAGTGCGCAGCAACGCTTACAATGCCTCCCATCCCGTCCTCACGGGAACCGCGGTACTCGACAAGTCAGCAGGCATACCCAAGAACCCCTGGACCCTATCGACTTTGCCGGCGTCGCATTTTTCCTCGGTCGCCGACTGCACGGGCTCGACTCAAGGGGACGTGCTCGCCACGCCGGCCGACGATCGTGGTTGGTGTTATAATCCCTCTAACGGAACCATCTGGGCAAACTCCCACCGCAACAAGGGAGTGGATGCTACGGAGAATAGTTTCTAGCCGTGAAAAACTATAATCAAAAAGGCTTTACGCTCATCGAGTTGGTGATGGTGATTCTGCTGGTGGGAATTCTCTCCGCCGTCGCCATCCCTGAGTTCGTGGACATGAGGCGAGACGCCCGAAACGCTGCGACTCAAGGGGCGGTCGGCGGACTCCGGTCCGCCCTCGCGGTGGCGAGAGCGGCGATCGCGCTCCGAGAAGACACCACGGCGCCTTCCTATCCGGTCATCACCGAAATGCGTGCCAACGCTTACAATGCCTCGCACCCCATTTTGCTCGCGGCCGCCGCGGGCATCATGGATAAGTCTTCTGGCATTCCCAAAAATCCTTGGACGCTTTCCACCTTGCCTTCGGCGCATTTCAGCTCGATAGCCGACTGCACTGGCGTTACCCAAGGAAATCAGCTGGCGACTCCCGCCGACGATCGAGGCTGGTGCTATAACCCATCGAACGGACAAATGTGGGCCAACTCCCATTTAAATGGTGTCGCCGCGGCCGCGACGGAGAACACGTACTAAGCTCCTTGGTTTGTACCGTGAAGCATTCCCTCTCGGGCTTCACGCTGATCGAACTTGTAATGGTGATTCTGCTGGTGGGAATTCTCTCCGCCGTCGCCATCCCTGAGTTCGTTGACATGAGGCGAGACGCTCGCAATGCCGCCACTCAAGGGGCGATTGGAGGCGTGCGCTCGGCGCTCTCGGTAGCGCGCGCGGCGATAGCCCTTCGTGAGGACACCGGCGCGCCTTCCTATCCGGTCATCACCGAAATGCGTGCCAACGCCTACAATGCGTCCCATCCCGTCCTGCTCGCCTCCGCTCAAGTCATTCTTGGAAAGACCGCGGGCATTCCCAAGAATCCTTGGACTCTCAGTACGCTTCCCGTGGCGCATTTCAGCTCTATCGCGGACTGCACCGCCGTGACCCAAAATCAGATGCTCGCGACTCCCGCCGACGATCGCGGCTGGTGCTATAACCCAACGAACGGTCAGTTTTGGGCGAACTCTCATCAAAACGGCGTCGCCGCCGCCGCGACGGAGAATACGTATTAGCTGGGTGGGGCAAAGCTACGCTTTGGGGAGCCAGAGGCGGAACAGCGTGCCCTGGCCGAGCTTGCTCTGTACGCCGATCTTGCCCTTGTGGCCCTCGACGATTTGCTGGGTGACGGAAAGGCCGATGCCGCTGCCTTTCTTGCCCTTAGTGGTGAACATGGGACGGAAGATCTTCTCTAGGTTCTCGGCGGGAATCCCGCAGCCCGTATCTCTGATATCGATGGTGACGCCGTCGTTTTCAGTGAAGGTGCGCA
>JAYUGC010000017.1:0-40841 GCA_043767805.1 Pseudomonadota bacterium
TTTCGACGCTGCCGAGGCGTAGCTGTTGAGTCCAAGAACGATCGCAACCACTAGAAGTGTTCTCATTGTACGTGTGTCCTTTAGTTGTGAGGTGGCCAAAGTAAGCCGCCAATTAAGCGCCTATTATAGACAGGGCTTTCCGCGAACGACAAAGCAAGAATCTCTCGTCTATAGAAGCAGGCGTGTCAAAAATAGTAGCGTCCAGCGACGGTGCACTCGAGCGGATCGGGCCGGCGCACGCCGCCGCGGGCAAAATACTGTTTGCACCCAGCACGCAGTTCCCAGTTCTCAGCGAGCCGCCACGCGTGTTCCCATTGCACGCTCGACCAAAAGGAAGCGAACCCTTGCGACGAGACATTGAAGAATGTCTCCAGACGCAATTTCCATTTCCACCCGGGTAAGGGAGTCGCGAGCCACATCACCTCGGCTTGAGGGCCAGCGCGGTGGATGGGACTTCCCAGCTCGCCTCGGAAACCGGTAAGTAGCGCGAACCGGCTATTCAAAGGACTCCAGTCGAGAGACCAACCCGCCCCGACCTCGAGCTTCCAGCCGGGCGCTGAGGTTAGGCCGAACTCATACCTTTGGAGGTACTCGAAGTTCATCCGCCAAGACAAAGGTCGATCCCAGTACGACACCGGCGCCAGAGAAGTGATCCCGATTACCTGAAACCGATCGAGAGACACCCAAGGGCGAGTCTCTCCCGCTTTGCGCAAGGAATTGACGTGAATCGTCGCATTGAGACCTTGGATCTCGGAATAAGGAATGAAGCCGCGGTCGTCGTTTAGCAGATCGTGATAAGGAAACCGAACCTGAATCGACTGAAACCCGACGGTCATGGGCTCGGTCAAAAGACCGCCGCCTAACGCGACGAGATAGGGCGCATGACCCTGATTGGGCTCTCTATCCTCAGGGACAGGAATGATTACCTCGGCCGTTTTGCCACCGAGCTCGCTACGAGCGAGGAGCGCTTCCTGAAATTTCTTTTCCCATTCGGGATCCGTGATCTTGGGCTTACGGTATTTAACCCACGCGGCATAAGCTTCCAGGGTCTCCGCCGACTTGATGGATTTCGGAGTCACCTCGGCGGCGCGTAAGGCTTTCAAATCGCGAGTCTGGTCATCGCTCAGCCGTTCGATGTGGCGGTAGAAGATTTGGCGGAATGAGGGACGGAAACGCCTCGCCACCACCGCGCCGGGGGTCCGGCTGAGGTGCTTCACCATTTCCCCGGGAACCGAAAAGACGCCGTTGCCCGTAAGCTTCCAGTCAGGCCGCATGATTTCGAGCAAATAGAGAATGTGAAACGAGCAGTTCTCGTCGGCGAAGTAGTAGTCGAACCAGCTGACCGTCTCCATCTCCCACAAGTGCAGGACGATGAAATGGACCTCCGCCGGCGTGAAACTGAGCTCGTACTCCCAGAGATCGCGGTTCTCCGAGTCGAGGTACTCCCGGATCTTCTCGTAATAGGGAACGAGAGAGAACTGCCCGAGATAGCCACCGGTCAAGCCGAACCAGATGAAGGAAAACGAGTTCTCGTCGGGAGAAACGTTGGCGGCGAAGTTCACGCCGTAGTCGAGTAGCTCGCTATTACCCTTCGCGTTCAGTTTGAGCAGCGAGTGGCCAAACATAGAGCTTGGGTTATTGGAATAAGCGCTCGAAAAAACCAAAGAGACCGACTTGGCGTTCGTCTTCCCCAAAAACGTATCCAGTAGCTCGCATTTCCCCAGAGGGGGAAACTCGAGGCCAAGGCGCTTCGACAGCCATTCGGTGCGGAAAGGAAACGCGCAGCGCAGCGGCTGCTTCAACTTCCCGGTCATCCCCTCGCGCGCCTTGGGATCGTTCAGCTTTCGCACGCTAGCCAAAAGCTCGGCATACGGATCGGTTTTCCCGTCGGGAGAGAGAAAATAATCCGGGCCGTCCAAAAGACTCGAATCGCCCCGGAACCAGTGCGGAGAATAGTGAAGTACCTTCCTCCACTCGTCGCTATTGCCCAGGGTACGAAGCTCTTTTTCGTGGCTGGAAATCCAAGCTTCCGTTTCGAACGCTTGAGCCGCGAGTGAAACGCCAATCCCGAGGAGGACTAAGACGAACTTCATGACGCGTTTCCTAACTTCCGATCGATGAGCTCCAGCAGCGCCTTCTGGTACTTGCCGTTCTCTCTTTGGAGCGCGTCGATATGCTGCCCGCCTTCAATCTTCCAAAACGTCTTGGGCTCCCCGGCTTTTTCGAAAAGCTCTTCTCCCAGCTCAAAAGGAACGCCCTTATCTTCGGTTCCGTGAATGACCAGGAGCGGACGAGGGGAAATCTCGGAGAGCACCGACTCCGGCGCCCATTTGTCGCTAAGCACAAGCCACGCCATCCATTGAAAAGGCCAAGTGATCCAGGTACCGGCCAAGGCCTTCCGGCCGACCTTCTGGTAAGACAGAAAAGAAGAGTCGATGACGACGAGCTTTACGGGAATGTCTTTGGGCGTGTCGCCCAGAACGCGTAACGCCACCGCGCCGCCTAAGCTTTGGCCGAGCACGATCCAGGGGACGTTCGGCCGATTCAGTTTGAGCCAATCGAGATAGAGCCTTCCCGCCTTCACCGTGGACTCGGGACTGGGGTCTCCCGTGGAAAGGCCGTAGCCGGGGTAATCGAAAATCAAAACCTCGTAGCCCGCTTTCAGTAGGAATAGTGAGCTTAAGACATGAGAGCTCAAGTTCTCGGCGTTACCGTGAAAGAAGAACACCACCGCCTTCGGCGTTTTTGTCTCGGGCGCTTTTAGAAGCCAGGCGTGAATCTTGGCGTCGTCCTGTCCCAAGGGAAGCGAAAGATTTTCGAGCTTGTAACCCAACTTGATGGGGTTGGAGTAAAGCTGCTGGGTCGGGTAATAGAGCATGCCCGAACAACCCGTCGTCAAAAGAAGCAGGAGACCGAAAACAAACCGCCTAGCCATCCGACGGCCTCGTGAGCTTCTCGATGAGGGATCTGTGCTGAGGAAACACTTTGATAAGGTAAGCGCGCTCGCCATGCTCGTAGGTCTCATACTGAAAAGGCGGGGCCACGGTGCAGCCTAGCAGGGCCCACTTGCCTCCGTCCCGAAGACGCGTCGCTTGCCAGACGCCTCCTGGCGCCAAAGCCTGCGGTTTTTCACCGCGCTCGAAATGCGGGCCTATGACCTGAACCTCGGTGCGCCCGTCGTCGTGGAGCAAGACCATCTCGACGGAGTCGCCCCGGTAGAAATGAAAGACTTCATCCTGAGGCAGGCGGTGAAGCGCCGAAAACTCCGTCGGCGTAACGAAATAGTAGATGGCGCTGGAGTCTTTCGAGCGATAGGTGGAACGGAAATACCCGCCTTCGGGTGGTAACCACTCCAAATTGAGCAAACTAATGACGGACTCGGCGTCCATCCTAGTTCAGCCGGACGCTCGCCATACGGGAAACGCCTGCGCGCTCCATGGTGACGCCGTAAAGCGCGTCCGCGATTTCCATCGTCTTCTTGTTGTGGGTGATGACGATGAACTGCGTCTTCTCGGACATCTTGCGGATGACCGTATTGAAACGAGACACGTTCGCGTCATCGAGAGGCGCGTCGACCTCATCCAGCAAGCAGAACGGGCTCGGCTTACGGGCGAAGATGGAGAGCACGAGGCTCACCGCGGTCAGCGCCTTCTCACCGCCCGAAAGCAGCGAGATGCTCTGGAACCGCTTGCCCGGAGGCTGAACCATGATGTCCACGCCGGCATCCAAGGGATTTTCCGTCGCGGTCAGCGCGAGCTCGGCCTTTCCGCCGTTGAACAGAATCGGGAAAATCTCCCGGAACTTTTTGTCCACCGCGTGGAAGGTTTCCTCGAAGCGCTGCCTGGTGGACTCGTTGATCTTGGTGATGGCCTCTTCGAGAATGCCGATGGCTTTCTCCAGGTCCGTCTTTTGGGTCATCAAGAAGTCGAATCGGCCCTGAATCTCGTCGAACTCCTGAATCGCCGTGAGATTGACCTCGCCGTAGCGAGCCACTTTGGCTTTCAGGTTGCCCAGGTACTCTTCGAGAAGCGTCGCCTGCTCCGTGGGGAGGAGGAGCTCGAAGGTCACGTTGAGCTCTTGCACGAAGAGCGGCAGCTTAGACGCGTCCACTTTGGTGTGTTCGTCGAGACCTTGGAGCTGAACCTGGTAGCGCTCGTCGGCGGAAGCCTTCAGATGCTCGACATCCGAGATGCCTTGGGCCAGCGCGACTTCCACTTCCTGGAGCTTCGTCAGTACCGCTTCGCGGGACTTCGTGAGCTCGGAAGCCTGCTCGCGCAGCTGGCTGATGGCGTGCGACGTCTCGTTGAAAGCGTGTTTGGTGTCGGATTGCAGAACGAGGGTCTCGTTCCGCTCCCCTTCCCCGTGCACTTTACGGGTCTGGATGCCCGCTCTTTGGTGATCGAGGTTGCCCAGCTCTTGGGTATCTTTTGAGCGCTGATCGCGGATGGCTTCCTTGCGGCGCGTGGCCTGGGCCACTTCGTGATTGGTCTTATCCAGCTTGTAATCGATGCTGGTGATGCGCTCCTCTAAGCGCGAGCACTCGACCTTGCGCTCGTTGAGCTCGTCGGAAATTTCGGTCGCCTTCTCACCCGCGTGGGTGATGTGCTTGTCCGCTTCCTCGAGCTGGAGCTTGAAGGCGTCGTCCTCGCCGGTGAGCCCGTCCAATTCCAGACGCCATTTATCCAAATCCTCGGCGTACTGATTGATCTGGACCTGGTTGCGCTGCGACTCGGCCATGGCGGAGTTGTAGTCGCGCTCGGTGCGCGTGATCTGAAGCTGGAAGGTTTCCTTCTCTTTGCGGCACTCGACGCTCTCGATGTGCAAAGCAGATAGCTTGTCCTTCATCTCGTCGTGCAGGCGTTCCTGCTCCTGCAGGTGATTAAGGAGCGACTCGCGCTCGGCCGTCTTCGCGTCGAGCTCCGTTTGGAGCGTCTGGCAAAGCTCGGTCAATTCGTCGATCTCACGCCGTCGGGCGAAAACGCCCATCTTCGTGGGCAAAAGCCCGGCCGTCACCGACCGGTCCTTGTGAGCCACGGCGCCGGTGTCGGCGGAGAGAAAGGTCTTGTCCGGGTACTGAGCGCGCAGAGAAAAGAGCGCTTCCCAGTTATCGACGAGGTAGACGTCGCCCAGCCAGCGGTTCGCGGCGGCTTCAAAGCCCGCCGTCACCCGCACGCGTCCCAAAAGGGGACGGGCACCGGCGATTTCAATCGCGGGCGCGCTTGCGGTCATCTCGCTCAAAGCGACGACGCGCACGCGCTCCAGGTTCTTTTCCTGAATGAGACGCGCGAGCTCCTTGGCCTGATGGGCCTCGGGAACGATGAGCGTGTTCATGTCGTTGCCGAGAAGCATCTCGAGCTTTTCCTCGACGTCGGCTTCGGGCTGAATCACTTCAGCGAGAGGCTGGGCCGGGAGGGACGCTTCCTGGAGCTTCAACAAAATTTCGCGCGCGGTGGGCGAGTAGCCTTCCAGGTTTTCCTGGAGCTCCTTCAACGATTCCCAGCGAGAGCGCTTACCGTGGTAATTCTCGCGCAGCTGAAATAGGACATCTTCGGATTCGGAGAGACGCTTCGAAATGAGATCGCACTCGGAATGGAGCGACTCGGTGCCCGACTGAGCCTCACGGCTACGATCGGCCACGCCTTGAATCTTCGCTTCGGCTTCCTCGAGCCCCGATTTGAAACCTTCGAGAGAGGCGACGATTTCGGAAACCCGGAGATTCAAATCGTCGCGCTGCTCGGCGGCTTCCCGCGTGCGGGCTTCCCCGTGCTCGACCTGCTTCTTGAGCGACGCTTCCTTTTGGATCAACTGATTGCGCTGCAGCTGGAGCTGGCCGCGGCGGCGTTCCACGCGCACGCGTTCCTCTTGGATCTCGCGCAGCTTTTCTTCCATCTCGTCGATGCCGTTCTCGGCATCCGCCAGCTGATTGCGCGCTTCTTCCTTCTCGAGGGCGACCTTCTCGGACTCCTCGATGAGGTTCGAGACGTTGCTATCGAGCTCGGCCTCTTCGCGCTGGCCGTTCTCAATCGACGTGCTAAGGTTCTTTTTGCGCTCTTCGAAGAGCGACAAATCGCTCTCTAGCTTTTGGATGAGCAGCGAGAGCTCGCGCTCTTTCTGGCTCAAATCCTGGAACTCGCGCTCCTGGTCGACGCGCTGGACTTCGAGCTGCGTGAGCTCGGCGTCGATCTCGCCGACCCGGGCATCCGAGGAGGAACGCTCGTTCTGCAAAGATGCCTTGGAGACTTCGAGCTCCACGACGGCCTTTACCAAGTCGTGCACTTTGCGGCCCATGAGGTGGAGGTCCACCGTCTCGAGCTCGCCTTTTAATTCCTTGTAGCGCTTCGCGCGGGTGGCTTGCACTTTCAGCGTGCGGATGCGCTTATCGAGCTCGTTGATGATGTCTTGCAGGCGCGTGAGATTCAGGCGCGTGCTCTCCAGCTTCTTCTCGGCTTCCTTGCGCTTGGCCTTATATTTCGTGATACCCGCGACTTCCTCGAAAAGCATGCGGCGCTCTTCGGGCTTTACGTTGATCATCCGGTCGATCTGACCTTGCTCGATGATCGAGTACGCGCGGCGGCCCACGCCGGTATCCATGAACAGCTCGTGGACGTCCTTCAGCCGGCACTTGGACTTATTGATCATGTACTCGTTCGTACCGTCTCGATAGATACGGCGAGTGATGGCGATTTCATCGCCCTTGTCGAAAGCCGCGAACTGAGGCGCGAGAGCGACTCCCTTGCGATCGAGTACCAGGCTGACTTCCGCCATGGAGACGGGGGCCTTGCCTTCGGCGCCGCCGAAGATGACGTCGGTCATCGATTCGCCGCGCAGGTGCTTGGGGCTCTGTTCACCCATCACCCAGAGGATGGCGTCGACGATGTTGCTCTTGCCGCAACCATTCGGGCCGACGACTCCGGTCACGCTGGCATCGAAAGTAAGAATGGTCCGGTCCATGAAGGACTTGAACCCTAGTAGCTCCAAACGCTTTAAACGCATTATTCCCGCTTTTAAAACAAGGTCGATACCCGGCAACCCCCCGCCACCGAGCCCAACCTAAACTACGCTGATTTATCTTTAAGAACGGCTTGAGCCGCCGCCAACCGAGCCACTGGGACCCGGAAGGGCGAACAGCTGACGTAATTAAAGCCGAGACGATGGCAGAATTCAATCGTTGCCGTATCGCCCCCCTGCTCCCCGCAAATACCTATTTTTAATTTGGAATTCGTCTTCCTGCCCCGTTCGCAGGCAATCTTAATGAGCTCGCCCACTCCCTCTTGGTCCAGGGAGATGAAGGGATCCACCCGATAGACCCCTTGTTCGACATAAGTCGGGAGAAAGGAGCCTGAGTCGTCCCGGGAAAGCCCGAGCGCCATCTGGGTGAGATCGTTCGTTCCGAAGGAGAAAAAGGCGGCCTCGGTCGCGATTTTATCCGCCACCAGACACGCCCGCGGAATCTCGATCATGGTGCCCACGGTGTAGGGAATCTTCACGCCCTGAGCTTTGAGAACCGCTTCGCAGACCTTATCGATATTGGCTTTCAGGATGTGGAACTCCTGAAGCGTCCCGATGAAGGGAATCATGATCTCGGGCTCGATCTTGAAGTCCTCGTTTTTAACGAGGTAGCAAGCGGCTTCGAGAATCGCTTTCGCCTGCATGTCGTAAATCTCGGGGTAGGAAACGCCGAGACGGCAGCCGCGATGGCCCAGCATGGGATTCAACTCGTGGAGCGTGCGCGATTTCTCGAGCATGGCGTCCGGAGAGGTGTTCAGCGCTTCGGCCACGGCCCGCGCTTCGGACTCCGACTTCGGCAGAAACTCATGGAGCGGCGGATCCAAGAGACGGATCGTGACCGGAAGGCCCTTCATCTCGCGGAAAATCGCGAGGAAGTCGTCCTTCTGCATCGGGAAAATTTTCGCGAGCGCTTGCTCGCGCGAAGGCTTGGTGCTTGCCAGAATCATCTCGCGGACGGCGGCGATGCGATTTTCGCCGAAAAACATGTGCTCCGTGCGGCAAAGCCCGACGCCTTGCGCGCCGAACTGGCGGGCGACTTTCACGTCGTGCGGGGTCTCGGCGTTCGCGCGCACTTCGAGAACGCGCTTTTCGTCCACCCAGCGCATGAACTGGCCGAAGTATTCGTCCACTTGGGTGACGATCATGGGCACGAAGCCCAAGATGACCTCGCCCGTCGCACCATCGATGGTGAGCTGGTCGTTCTTCTTGACGACGACGCCGCCCACTGAGAACTGCTGCTTCTTGTAATCGATGTTGATGGAGCCGCAACCCGCGACACACGGCTTACCCATGCCGCGCGCGACCACCGCCGCGTGCGACGTCATTCCGCCCAAGGCGGTGAGGATACCTTCGGCGGCGTCCATGCCGGAGATGTCTTCCGGAGACGTTTCGTGGCGGACGAGCAGTACGGCCTTGCCGTTTTTGCGCATTTCTTCCGCTTCATCCGACGAGAAAACGACCGTGCCCGAAGCGGCGCCCGGCGAAGCCGGAAGCCCCTTGGCGATGACGCTCTTCTTCGCCCGGGGATCGAGCCGGGGGTGAAGGAGCTGCTCGATCTGCTCCGGCGTAACGCGCATGATCGCTTCTTCCGGCGAAATGAGCTTTTCGCGGACCATGTCGACCGCGATGCGAACGGCGGCACTCGCGGTGCGCTTGCCGTTACGGGTCTGGAGCATGAAGAGCTTGCCCTTTTGGATCGTGAACTCGATGTCTTGCATGTCCCGGTAATGGGTCTCGAGTTTCGCGTAGAGCGACACGAGCTGAGCGTAATTTTCAGGGAAGGACTTTTCTAAAGTAATTTCGCCTTTACCGTCGGCGGCCGAACCTTGATTGATGGGAAGCGGCGTGCGGATGCCCGCAACCACGTCCTCGCCTTGCGCGTTGGGCAGGAACTCGCCGAAAAACCGTTTTTCTCCCGTCGAGGGATCGCGCGTGAACGCGACGCCGGTTGCCGACGTATCGCCCATATTGCCGAACACCATCGCCTGCACGTTGACCGCCGTTCCCCATTGCTCGGGAATCCGGTGAATGCGGCGGTAGCTGCGCGCGCGGGGCGCGAGCCAGGAGCCGAACACGGCGCTGATGGCACCCCAAAGCTGGGCCTTGAGGTCCAAGGGAAACGCTTTGCCCGTCTCGCGCTTGACGACGTCTTTGTAGTCGGCGACGAGCTTCTTCAAATAATCCGCGGGGAGCTCAGAATCTTCTTCGGTACCGGCCCGGCGCTTGGATTGATCGAGGAGCGTTTCGAAATGATGGAGCGAAACACCAAGGACCACGTCCGAGTACATCTGAATGAAGCGGCGGTAAGCGTCGTAAGCAAAGCGCTCGTCTTTGGACTGAGCCGCGAGACCCACGACGGTCTCGTCGTTAAGTCCCAAATTCAAGATGGTGTCCATCATGCCGGGCATGCTGACCCGGGCCCCGGAGCGTACTGAGACCAGGAGCGGATTTTTGGCGTCGCCAAATTTCTCGCCGAGAAGGCTTTCCATCTTGCCGATGGCCGCCTCGACCTCGGTTTCTAGTCCCGACGGATAGGTTTGCGCCTTCTCGTAGTAGTAGGTGCAAACTTCCGTGGTGATGGTGAAGCCGGGCGGAACCGGCAGGCCGAGGTTGGTCATCTCGTGGAGACCAGCCCCTTTGCCGCCCAGAAGATCTTTCATCTTCTGAGACCCCTCGGCTTTACTACCGCCGAAGAAATAAACCGCTTTTCCGCTCATCCGAAAGTCCTCTCTAGAGATGTTTAGCCAGGAATCCGACAATTTGATCGATGGCTATGATTTCTTGTTGCATCGAATCGCGGTGTCTTACCGTGACTGTCTGCTTCGTAACGCTGTCGCCGTCGATAGTGATGCAAAAGGGCGTGCCCGCTTCGTCTTGACGCCGATACCGGCGGCCGACCGCGCCTTTTTCATCGAGATACACGTTCCAACGCGTTTTGAGATCCGCGTACAGCTTGTCCGCGACTTCCGGCATGCCGTCCTTATTCACCAACGGGAAGATGCCCGCCTTGATGGGCGCGATCTTCGGATGGAACCGGAGCACGGTACGCTCGGCCTCTTCGACGTAAGCATCGACGAGAAACGCGAGCGTCCCGCGATCGGCGCCCGCCGACGGCTCGATGACGAAAGGCGTGAAGCGCTCTTGCGTCTCGGGGTCGAAATAGCTCAAGTCTTTTTTGCTGAACTGCGAGTGCTGCTTCAAATCGTAATCGGTGCGGTTCGCGATGCCCTCTAACTCCGCGCGGCCGAACGGGAAATCGTACTCGATGTCGGCGCAGCCGGCAGCGTAATGAGCAAGCTCGGTTTTTTCGTGCTCGCGCAAATGAAGCCGCTCTTTGGAAATGCCGTACTTTACGTACCAGTCGTAGCGCTCCTGCTTCCAGTAATCGAACCACTTGGTCGCTTCCGCGGGCTTGACGAAAAATTCCATCTCCATCTGCTCGAACTCGCGAGAGCGGAAAGTAAAATTACGCGGATTGATTTCGTTACGGAACGCTTTGCCGATCTGCGCGATGCCGAAGGGCACCTTCACGCGCGAGGTATCGAGCACGTTCTTGAAGTTGGCGAAAATTCCCTGGCACGTCTCGGGACGCAGCCACGCTTGGGAGGTGCTGTCCTCCATGGCGCCGACATACGTCTTGAACATGAGGTTGAAGGTGCGGGGCGCGGTGAGTTTGCACTTGTCCGATTGGCCGGGCGCTTTGCTGGGTTTATTCGGGCACTGCGCCCCTTCCAATTGATCCGCGCGAAAGCGGCCTTTGCACTCCATGCAATCGACCATCGGATCCGTGAACGAGTTCACATGACCGGAGGCCTCCCAAACTTTGGGGTGCATGATGATGGCGCAATCGAGCCCGACGACGTCGTTACGGGAAGTGACGTTGTCTCGCCACCAGAGATCCTTGATGTTCCTCTTGAGCTCGACGCCCAAGGGACCGTAATCCCAGCAGCCGTTTTGGCCGCCGTAGATTTCGCTCGATTGAAAAATCAGGCCGCGGCGGCGGCAAAGGGAGACGACGGCCGCCATCTTGTCTGTGGTTTTTCCGCCGGTTTTTTCCGCGCCGCTGCTATCGGGGTTCGCCATGGTCTCTCCTTGAAGGGGCCACTTTAGCTACCCGTTATCCGTTCGTAAACCCTTCCGTTCCTTGAGAAATCGTCCCTAGAAGGGGGGAAGCGACAAAAGCAGCGGCCCGAAGAGCAGAAGAAAGGCCGCCGGCAGGTAAACGAGCAGAAGCACCACACTCAATCGGCTGGGTAAAGCGCGGCAAAAGGCCTCTAAATCCCGCTCCCGATCCTTACGGATCGCCGTGGCAAAGGCGGAAAGGAGCGGCGTCAGGGGGGCCCCCGCCCCTTCCAGATCCTCTAAAAGGGCGAACCAAAGCCGGTGCTCGGGGACGGGCCAGCTCCGGGAAAGCCCCCTCCAAAGAAAGGGATCTTCCGTTCCGGTTAAAGTAGCTTTCGCCCCGCCCGCGAGTCCCATGGCCTCCCTCCAGGCGTACGCCAGATCGTGGCCGGCCTGAACCTGAAGGCAAAGGGCTTCCAGAAAGAAGGCGAGATGCCCCGTCAAAACCCGCCGGTCCCGTGCTTTCATTCGAACCTCGCCGTCTTCGCGACCACCCAGAAGCCGCCGATTTGGAGAAAGAGCCCAAATCCAGCCACCGCCCAAATGGCGGAGCTCCAGGCAAGCGGCGACCCGACCGCCAAAACCGCGACTGCCCAAGGAAGCACGGCCGAGAGTCCCGCTTGGGCAAAGGCCGCCGCCCTCGCCTTGTCTAATTTGTCCCGTTCCCGGCCCTCGGCCTCCAACCAGGGAAGGACCCGATCCAGAAACGGAGCGAGCCCGATTCCCCGCCCGTGCGCCTGCTCCAGGAGATCGAGACAGAGGCCCGCCTGGGAAAGCCTGGACCGGTGTTGAAACCGATCCAGGCAACTCGAAAGGGTTTTTCCCTTTTCAAAGCCAGCGAGGGCCCCTCTAAGGAGAGTGGCAAAGGGAGAATCGAGACTTTCCGAAAGCCGAAAGAGCGCGGTCGGCAAAGAAAACCCGGCCCGCAGCAAGCCTTGAAGCCCGTGAAAGAAAAGCAGCGCGGAAGCTTCGAGCGCGCGCTGTTCGCGTTGCCTTGGGATGGCGACCACTAGCCACCTCATGGCGGGAAACACCGCGGTCAACACGAGCCCGAGTAGCGGATGTCCCGCGACGAGACCCACCCCCACCACGGAAAGCGCGGTGAGCGCCCACCAGAAAAACCAAAGCCGAGTGGGCTCTCCGGGCCGGTCCCGATCCCGGCCGCGCCGGACTTGAAACCGGGCCCACAGGGCAAGCGCGCGGCCCAGTGCCCACGCACCAATCGCCGCGCCCAATGCGAAAAGAAAAGGCATACAGCCGTAGGCTTTTTGCAAACCCGGCACCAAGATTTATTATGAAGCGCCTCAATGCGTCAGCAGGTATAGTTTTCAGAAGAATTTTAGGAGACTACAGCGATGACGGAATCAAAAAACGGAACTATCGACGGCAAGACGATTCCCCACGCTTACCAGCGCCGGGTGCAGCTGACTCCCGACCAGCCGGCCTACCAGATCAAGGTGGACGGCAAGTACCAGCCGGTCCCCTGGAAAGAAGTGCACCGCCAGGTCCTCAATGTTTTCAGCTTCCTCAAGGAAAAGAATTTCCCGCACGGAAGCAAGATTTGCATCCTCAGTAATACCCGGCCCGAGTGGAACATCTGCGATCTCGCGGCGCAAAGCGCGGCGCTCACCGCGGTTCCCATCTATCCGTCGAGCACGGTCGAGGACACGGCTTTCATCGTCGATCATTGCGAGGCGAAACTCGTTTTCGCCGAAGACGAGGCCCAGTGCTTGAAGCTCAAAGAGGCCTTGGGGGCCAAAGCGGCTTCCGTGCCGGTCGTAATTTTCGGCCATGATATCCCGAAAATCCAAACGCTGAAGATCGAAGCGCTCGATCCGATCTTAGACCGCCCGAATGCGGAGAAGCACCAAGCCGCTTTCGATACCTCCGTCGAGACGGTGAAGCCGACCGATCTTTCCGCCATCGTCTACACCTCCGGCACCACGGGACGTCCCAAAGGCGTGATGCTCTCCCAAGCGAATTTCGTCGGCGAGCTCAGAGCCGTTTGCGAAGAGTTCAAGTTCCGCTCAGACGACATCATGCTCACTTTCCTCCCTTTCGCCCATATCTTCGGCCGGGTGGAAAGCTACGCTCCGATTTTCGCCGGCCTGCAGATGGCGTTTGCCGAGAACATCAATACCGTGGCGGCGAACCTCATGGAAGTGCATCCCACGATGCTCCTCAGCGTGCCCCGCATTTACGAAAAAGTATTCGCGCGCATTCAGTCCGGCGTCGAAGGTGGCCCTCCGGCGAAGAAAAAGCTTTTCAATTGGGCGGTGGACATCGGCCGCCAAGTGGCCCGCGCCCGCGCGAACCGAGAGACGGCGAGCCCGCTCGTCATGCTGCAGTTCCTGCTCGCCGATAAGCTGGTGCTTTCCAAAGTGCGGCAGCGCATGGGCGGCAATATCCGTTTCACCGTCTCGGGTGGCGCGCCTCTTTCCGGCGAGCTTTGCGAGTTCTTCCACGCCTGCGGCATCAAGGTGCTTGAAGGCTACGGCCTCACTGAGACCTCCGCCGCCATCGCGGTGAACCGGCCCGACGATTACCAGTTCTTCACCGTCGGCAAACCCTTCGGTGGCACCGAGTTCCGTCTCGCCGATGACGGCGAGATTCTCGTGCGCGGCCCCGTGGTCTTTTCGGGTTATTACAATAACCCGGAAGCGACCAAAGAGGCGTTCAGCGAAGGCGGTTGGTTCCACACGGGCGACATCGGCGAGTTCACCCAGCGGGGCATGCTCAAAATCACCGACCGCAAGAAAGAGCTCATCGTCACTTCGGGCGGCAAGAACGTGGCGCCGCAGAAGCTCGAGAACATGCTGAAGAACATCCGGTTCGTCAGTAACGCCATGGTTTACGGGGATCGCGAGAAATACCTGGTCGCGCTCGTGACGGCGAACGAAGAAGAGTGCAAGCGTTGGGCGAAAGCGAACGGCATCACGGATAGTTCCATCGACGCGATCATCACCAACCCGGCCATGGTGACGGCGGTGGAAGCGGAAGTGAAAACCATGAACTCGACGCTTGCGAACTACGAGACCATCAAAAAGATTAAGCTCCTCGCGAAGGATTTTACCGTCGAGACGGGCGAGCTGACGCCTTCCCTCAAGCTCAAGCGCCGTATCGTCACCACCAAGTATAACGACGCCATTCGCCAGCTGTACGCGTAGTGTTTGGGTTTTTCAAACGGCGGCGGCGAGAAAAGATAGCGGCCCGGCCCTTCCCGGACACGTGGCTTCAGATCCTCAAGCGAAACGTCGCCTATTATTCCCGGCTCTCGAAGGACGAGCAGGCGCAGCTACGGCGCGCCATCCAGGTTTTTCTCGCCGAGAAGAACTTCGAGGGCTGCGGCGGACTGAAGATGACCGATCAGATCCGCCTCACCATCGCCGCGCAGGCGTGCCTCCTGCTTTTGAACCGCGAGACGGATTATTATCCCGGGCTTCATTCCGTCGTGGTTTATCCCAGCGCCTTTCTCGCCCCCGTGCGCCATTCCCTAGACGGCTACGTCCACACCGAAGGCGAAGAAGTGCGGCTCGGAGAGTCTTGGGGGATGGGCACCGTCGTGCTTTCCTGGGAAGACGTTCTCTATGGAGCGTCCGAAATCGACGACGGGGAAAACTTGGTCCTCCACGAGTTTGCCCACCAATTAGATAACGAGGACGGGGAAGCAAACGGCGTGCCTCGCCTTCCGAGCGAAGGCTACCGCGCGTGGGCGAAAGTCTTGGGCCGCGAGTACCACCAGCTGATTGAGGACGTGGAACGCCACCGCCCCACGGTCATGGACGAGTACGGCGCCGAAGACCCGGCGGAATTTTTCGCCGTCCTCACCGAGACTTTTTTCGAAAGTCCGCGCCAGTTGAAAGAGCACCACCCTGAGCTTTATGATCTCCTGAAGGGCTTTTATCGACAGGATCCGAGCGGGAGATTCAAATGAAGCGCATCTTGGTTTTCCAGCACGTGCCCTACGAGATCTTGGGAACCTTTCATCCTCTCTTGAAGAACGCCGGCTTTCGCATCCGCTATGCGAACTTCGGCAGGCAACCCGAGCCTCAAGTGGACATGTCAAAGTACGACGGCCTCGTCGTCCTCGGCGGTCCCATGGGAGTGTGCGACGCTGACAAGCACCCTCACCTCACCCAAGAGATCAGAGCCATCCGGGACGCCATCCAGCACGATAAGCCCGTCCTCGGCATCTGCTTGGGCTCACAGCTCATCGCGGCGGCGCTCGGAGCCAAAGTTTATAAGAACGAAAAAAAAGAAATCGGCTGGTACGACGTCTCCCTCACCGACGAGGGCAAGAAAGATCCGGTCTTAAGTGGCATCGGTGGCACCAAAAAGATTTTCCAGTGGCACGGCGACACCTTCGACATCCCGTATGGCGGCACGTGGCTCGCCAAATCGGAAGCGTGCGCGAATCAAGCCTTTCGCTATGGCGACAAGGTCTACGGCCTTCAGTTCCACCTCGAAGTGGACGAGCCAATGGTCTCGCGCTGGCTTCAAATTCCGGAGAACATCGCTGAGATGAAAGCCATGGGCGGTGATACCATCGCCGACGGCATCCGCAAGCAGACGCCCGCGCTCATCGACCCGTTAAAGCAAATGAGCGACAAAGTTTTCGGCCGCTACATCGAGCTTTTCAGCACTAAACGCAGAACGATTGTCCTAGGCTCAAAAACCTAGCGGAACATGTTCACGATTTTCTTGAAATGGTTTCCCCGTTCTTCGTAGCTGGGGAACATGTCGTGGCTCGCGCAGCCCGGCGACAAGAGCACCACGTCTCCCGAGCGGGACTTCTGGTAAGCCACGTAAATGGCTTCTTCGAAAGTACCGACGAGGAATGTCTCGGTGAAATCACCGACGGCGCGGTTGATCTTCTCTTTGGCCTCACCGATCAAGATGAGGTTCTTCACACGGCGGCGAATGACGGGGCCGAGAGTACCGTAGTCCTCGCCCTTGTCCTTGCCACCGGCGATGAGAATGACCGGCTCCTGGAAGCTTTCCAGCGACCGCATGAGGGAAAAAACGTTCGTTCCCTTCGAATCGTTGTAGAAGTCCACGCGGTTCTTCCTGCCAACGTACTCCATGCGATGCGGAAGCGGCTCGAAATTGAGGAGCACTTTCTGAATCGCCTCGTTCGAGACACCGACGAGCTTCGCCGCTAGGACGGAGGCCATCATATTCTCTTTATTGTGGAGACCGCGGAGCTTCACGCCGTCGACGCTGTAGGTGTGATCCTTCCAGCGGCCGGTTTTGAGCTGAATCTCGGTGACGGGATCGAGGAACACGCCTTGGAACTTCTCGACGTACGGGGTGGGAGTGTCTTTCAGCGAGTTCGAGGTGAAGTACAACACCTTGGGCTTCGCGCCGGAGAGCAGCTGCATGAGCTTCGCGTCGCGCAGGTTGACGATGACGTGATCGTTCTCGTCCATCAATTCCTTGAGACGCATCTTCGCGCCGACGTAGTCGTCGAAGGTCGGATAACGATCGAGATGGTCGGGGGCGACATTCAGGAAAAGCGCGATGGCGGGTTTCAGCGAGTACGTCGTGTCGAGCTGAAAGCTCGAGACTTCGGCGACGACGTAATCGGCGCGGTCCCGGCGGAGCGGATAATCGCTGAGCGGGGTGGCTTGGTTGCCGCCCATGTAAACCGTCTTGCCACCCGCCTCTAACATCTGCGCGATCATATTCACGACCGTGGTCTTACCGTTCGTGCCGGTGACCGCGATGATGGGGGTGGTGATGAACTGTGAGGCGACTTCAATTTCGCTCAAGATCGGAAGCTTGAGCTTCCGGGCTTGCTGAAGGGGCTTAATCTCGAGGTTCACGCCGGGACTGACGACGATGAAATCCTGATCGCAGAAGGTCTTGAGGACGTGCTTTCCGAGCTCCGCCTTGTACTTGAACCCTTCAAGGGCTTCGAGAGATTCCCGGAGGTCACTCTTATTCAGTTCGTCCGTTACCGTTACCTTGATGCCCTTCTTACAGAGCAGTTTGGTTACGGAGACGCCGCCTTTGCCGAGACCGACAACTAGCGCCTTCATTCCTTTTTTAATCTTGATCATCGCATTTCCTCGCTATCTTAACTTCAAGGTTGCCAGCCCTAACATTGCCAGCACGACCGATATGATCCAAAAACGCACAGTAACTTGAGGCTCCGCCCACCCGGACAATTCGAAATGGTGGTGGATGGGAGCCATGCGGAACACCCTCTTCTTTGTCATCTTGTAAGAGATACGCTGGGTGATGACCGATACGGCTTCCATCACGAAGATCCCGCCTACAATGACGAGCAGAAGCTCGTTCTTTGTGACGAGAGCCACGGTGCCGATGGCCGCGCCGAGCGCCAAAGCCCCGACGTCACCCATGAAAACTTGTGCCGGATAAGTATTGAACCAAAGAAAGCCCATCCCCGCGCACACGATGGAAGTGCAAAGGATGGCAAGCTCGCCGACTTCCTTCACGTACGGGATGAAAAGATACTGGGACAACGCCACATGACCGGCAAGGTACGCCAAGATGGCGAACGTCATCGAGTTGGTGATGATGGGGCCGATGGCCAAGCCATCCAAACCGTCGGTGAGGTTCACCGCATTGGACGTGCCGACGATGACGAACCAGGCGAAAATCGAGTACCCGACCCAGCCGATGTCGTAGCTGAGCGAGCGAATGAACGGCACGTGCAACGTCGTGTCGAGACCGAACTTGAAAAAGACGAGATAGACGGCGACGAACGCGCTGACCGTTTGCAGGAAAAGTTTGCCGCGCTCCGAGAGTCCTTTGGAGTTCGCTTCCTTGATCTTCTTGTAGTCGTCGAGCCAGCCGATGAAGCCAAAGGCGATCATCACGCCAAGGACGAGCCAGATGTAAGGATTGCTGAGGTCCGCCCAGAGTAACGTCGAGCAGGTGACCGTAAAGAGAATGAGAATGCCACCCATGGTGGGCGTGCCGCTCTTCTTGAGATGGGACTGGGGGCCGTCGTCCCGGACCTGCTGACCGTATTGTTTACGGCTCAGCATGCGAATGAAAACGGGACCGAGCGCTAAACTCAAAACGAGGGCCGTTAAACCCGCGCAAAGGGCTCGGAACGTGATGTACCGAAATACCCGAAATGCATTGAATCCCGCCAGCTTGTCATGCAGCGAGAAAAGCAGTTGATATAGCAATGTCCTCTCCCGGCCGTGGGTTTAATCAAGTTCTCACCTGAGAACAAGCATAAACTTTCAACCTATTAGTATGATTAAGAAATACCACAGCTTTGGACTTCCCGTAAGTCCCGCCAGCCTGAGTCAATTTGGGCTTAAAAAATGGGCGACGAGTTTATCGAGTTTGTTTCCTCGGGAACCTTTGACGAACAAAGTGTCTCGGGCCCGCAGGCGTTTTTTCACGGCGCTCACCGCCTCTTCCCAGTTGGCGACCTGCACGCAATCGGCTTCGGAAAGCACTTTTTTGATGGGTCCAAGGAGACTTCCCACCGCTGCGCCCACGCCGATGACGACCAAAGGAGCGGAAGACCTGCCTTGAAGCCGGACCACCGCTTCGCCGACTTCGCGGTGTAGGCGATCGCCGAAGTCCCCGAGCTCCAGCATCTCTCCGAGCACCAGAACGCGGCGGCGATCCACCGCGAGCCCGAAGAGCGTGGTGAGAGCCGAGAGCAGCGCCGTGGGGTTCGAATTGTAGGACTCGTCGATCAAAAACACTTCCTGGGCCAGACGATGCACTTCCCCCCGGTGGGAAGCCGGCCTGACCAAGGGCAGGCGCGACCGGATATCGTCGAGCGACGCGCCGAGTAGCGTCACCATCGCGGCGGCGGAGGCGATGTTCTGGCTCTGGTGGCTTCCGAAAATGGGAATCTTCTCCTGGAGAATTTTCCCCTGCACTTCAAGCTTCAGCGAAAGAAAGCCGGTATCCGGATCGATGGACTTGGAAACGATGCGCACGTCGGCGGGAAGGCCCTGGTCGGAATAGGTCAGGAAACGGGGCTTCGCCGGAAACGCCTCATCGAAGGCTTCGCGCACGAGCCGGTCATCGATGTTGACCACGACGCCGATGGACTCCGCGCCCAAATGGGAGATGTGATCGAAAACTTCCTTTTTCGCGAGCTGAATATTTCTCTGGCCGCCCAGTTTTCCGATGTGAGCGTCGCCGATGTTAGTGATGCACGCCGCCTGCGGCTTGAAGTGGCGGCACATCTCGGCGAGCTCTCCCGGGGCGTTCATACCCATTTCCAGTACGAGCCGTTTGGTGGAGTCTCCGACGAGGTACATCGTCTTGGAAACTCCCAAAAGGTTATTAAAGCTCGCCGGCGAGGAGACCGTATCGGCTCCGAGCAGCGTCGCTATCATGTCCTTGGTGGACGATTTACCGGCGCTCCCCGTGACACAGCAAACTTGGCCCTTGAACTCCGCGCGGATGGCCTCGGCAATGGCGACCATCGCTTTCAAAGTATCCGGCACCACGATTTGCGCGCAGTCGACCTTCGCCGCTTTATCGACGATTAGGGCCAAGGCCCCCTTCGCCGCGACTTCCTTCAAGAAGTCGTGGCCGTCGAAAGCCTCGCCCCGAAGCGCGACGAAGACCTCGCCGGGCTTAATCGAGCGCGAGTCGGTTGAAATCACCGAAACCGTTTTTTTGGAGGGAAAAGTGGCGGACGCTTTTCCGCCGGTCCAGCGGACTAAGTGATCGAGCGTTACCCAGGAGTACATTATGAACGGTAGTATTCCCGAACCACTTCCCTATCGTCAAAAGGGAACTTCTCGGTACCGACTATTTGGTAGGTCTCGTGCCCTTTGCCGGCGATGACGACGATATCCTCGGGAGTGGCTAACTTAAGCGCCATGTGGATCGCCTCCCGCCGGTTCACGACGCGGTGGTACTCGGTTTGGGATCGCTCGATGCCCACTTCGACGTCATCGACGATCTTTTCCGGGTCTTCCGTTCTGGGATTATCGGAGGTCGCAATCGTCACGTCACTCAAGGTGGACGCGGCTTCCGCCATCTTCGGCCGCTTGGTGCGGTCCCTATCGCCGCCACAGCCAAAGACGGTCACGATCCGGCCGGGCCCGGTACCGCGCAAGTCGCGAACCGCACTGAGGAGGTTGCGCAACGCATCGTCAGTGTGGGCGTAATCGACGAAAATATGAGGATAGCTCTCGCCGTGCATCACTCTTTCCAAGCGGCCCGGGGCACCGTGCGCCGTGGCGAGCGCCGCCGCGGAGACTTTGAGATCCATCCCCAGCGCGTGAGCGGCGGCAAGCGTTCCGGTGACGTTGTAAAGATTGTGCCGCCCGATGAGAGCGAGGGAGAGATCGAGCTCGCCCACTGGCGTGCGTAGCCGCGCGCGAGTGCCAGCTTTTTCGAACCGAATCGAGTGTACGTAAAACGAGGCTTTGGGGTCGAGGAGCGAAAAACCAAAACGGTGTGGCGCCGTCGTCTCTTTGAGTAAGCGCGCGCCCCAAGGGTCGTCTTCATTGATCACCGCGGTCTTCAAGGGAGCTTCGTTAAAGAGCCGAAGCTTGGCGAGGTAATACGCCTCCATGGTGTGGTGATAATCGAGATGGTCCTGGGTCAAGTTGGTGAAAACCGCCGTGTCGAACGCGCAACCCGCGGTGCGCGCTTGATCGAGCGCGATGGAGGATACTTCCATGGCGGCGTGGGTGACCTTCGCCGTTCCCATGCGATGAAAGAGCTCCTGAAGGGACAGCGCGTCCGGCGTGGTCAGATTCGAGGGAATCACTTCATTGCCGACGAGGTATTCCACAGTCCCCAGCATGCCGGACACGATCCCGGCACGATCCCAAAGCTCCCGAAGGAGATAACTCGTGGTGGTTTTCCCGTTGGTGCCGGTGATACCGACGAGCTTCAGCTTTTCCGTCGGACGGCCGAACCAGCGAGCGGCCGATAGCCCGACCTGACGCCGCGTGCTTTTTACCAGAAGGGTACGCGGGTGGGCCTGATGGACGTCTTCCCGCTCGACGACAACCACGGCTGCTCCTTTGGCGAGCGCCGATTCGGCGAAAGCGTGGCCGTCCGCGCGGTGGCCCCGGACGGCAAAGAAAACCGAGCCAGGAAGCACCGCGGAAGAGTTTTGAGTGAGTCCGGCGACTTCCGGATCGCCCGTTACCTTGGAGGCGAGAATCTCTTCCGGCAAAAACAGATCACGCAAAGTCATGCCAAAGTCCTACCCGAAACAGCTTTGTCTTAAAAGGTACTTAGCTTACTACCTTTTAAGAGACGGGGTAGAATCTCGGCATGCGCTATTTCGTTTTGGCCCTTTGCTTGTGGATCTCCGTTGGGCGTGCCGATCATGAAACGTCCGGCGCCCCGGGAGCTGCTACTGAAGAAGCAGCCGCGGCCCCCGATCGCTGCCCCGCTTGGGCCAAGGAAAAAGACGCCGCTCCGCCTTGCCCGAAGGGAAGCACCGTCCTTCCAGATACGTATCCGGCCCTGGCGCACGTGGTGTCCGATGATTTCAATCCGCATTACGGAAACTGGGCGCCGCACCCCAACGTTCCTTACTGGACTGAGATCAAATCGAAGATGGCGGTTGAGTTTACGCTGAACGCGCTGAAATCCTCGGATCCCAAGACACCGCTTTTTTATCTGCCGGTACACGAGACCACCCTGAAGCTCATTCGTGAGGCCATCGGGGAAGCTACAAAAGGTGACTCCGGAAAACGAAAACGCTGGCTCGGCGCTCTCGTTCCCATGAAGAGCTCGCCCTACGTTTACCTCCAGGATCCCATGAAGGCCGTACGCGGCCAAACACCCGGCACGGTGGAGTTGCGCCCCATTCCTTCCCATCTAAAGAACAAGATCGACGAGCCTTTCACCGTCGAGGCTTTCGCGGAAGAAGCCAACAAAGCCTGTCCGCTGATCCGGCTCGGCTCCCCCATCACTCTGGCGAGCGGCGAAACTCAAGGGGATGGCCATGCCGGCGGCAACATCGTGGGGCTTCCCGGAGGACTGGTCACCCGAAGCAACAACCATAGCCCCGCCTTTGCTCATCAGTACTCGGGTGGCAAAGACAACCTCGTCGGTATCGAAACGGATTGGCTTTACGTCGGCCACGCCGACGAGGTCATCAACACCATCGCCAATCCCAGGGGCGAGGCACCTTGCAACTTCGCCATTGCCGTCGCCAGTCCGCGAAAAGCGATGGAGCTACTGAGCGATGAGAAACAGAGAGCGCTGCCTTTCGTCGAGGCACCGGCTGGATCGAAAGTCGTGACTCTCGAAGAAGAGAGTTCGTACCGCAACAAGTTTAGTCTGTGGTGGCTATGTAATCCGTGGACGAACTACCAGAACGAGCGGCTCAAGGTAGCGGGCAAGCCCGAGATGACTTACGACGAGGAAGCGGCCTTTCTCAAAAAGTGCAGTGGGATGAATACCGGTGAGGTCGTCGACGTCATCAAGCAATTTCCGCAATTCAGCGTGACCTACGAGCTGACCCAGCAAAGGCTCGACGGCATCCGCGACGCGGCGGTCTCGCGCATTACGGAAAAGATTCCCGCTTGCCGAGACAAGATCAAAGTCGTGGAAGTGCCGGTGCTCTACCAGCCGATGTTCAAGC
Organism: Pseudomonadota bacterium; assembly: GCA_043767805.1. Taxonomy (GTDB): domain Bacteria; phylum Bdellovibrionota; class FAC87; order UBA2466; family UBA2466; genus CAZZHG01. The sequence continues at coordinate 22,700 of JAYUGC010000017.1, forward strand.
CAATCGAGCTTACTGACGGCAAGCCCGGGGATCCGGTGGAGAAACGCTACGTCCTACCCAAGGGCGCGGTCCGCGCGTGGCTGCCCAATATGGTGAATGGGGTCGGCTCCGGAAATTCGCTCATCAGTCCCTTCCCTCATAACAAAGCCTTCCGCGAGTATATGCAGAACGCGATGAAAGAGATGGGGGCCGAAAGCCGTTTCGCCGATGATTATTACTACGCTCATTTAGGAAGCGGAAACGTCCATTGCGCCACCCACACCATGAGGTTTTGCCAGTGAAAGCTCTTTCTCTGACTCTCATTCTATTCGCCTCTTCTCAAACGCACGCCGAGGAGTTACTTCGCTGCTCGGTGAAAACGGGCCGGATGAAAGCGGCTTTGGTGCTGCCATCCGAGGGCAAGCCTAGTTTCAAGATTACCGACGACAAAGGCGCGGCTCATAACTGCACTCTCAAGCCCGGCTTCGTCGATCATTCTCCCCAGGGAGTTGTCCCGGGCTTTCTTCTGGCGCTCGCGATCGAGTCCTGCCAGCCGGCACTGACCGCTAAGGCCAAGGACCACGTCGATTGGGATTTGAGACTCGCGGGAAGATGGCGGCAAGGCGATGCCCTGGAGACTCGCCTACAATGGATCAAAAGCCAGGACCCGGGCACGTGCACGGGGCAACCCGCGAGCCGGGCAAAGCTCGACGCCTACTTGAAAAATTTGGCGGCCGCCCGGCCCGGAACCAAGTAAGGAAGCCTTCGCTTGACCCCTTTTGGTGGGTCCTCGTTTCGGGCACGGGACATTGGCGCCGCTTTACGGCGAGCGCGCCACCGAGGGCGAAAAGCTCAAGCGCACCGCGGTTTGGCTCGTGATGACGGTGCCCGCGTCCGGTGATTGTCCAGTGAGATAGCCCGAGCCCTGGATCGTGAAGTTCGAGACATGCGGACCGACGAGGCTCATCGCTTCGCGCAGCGAAACGCCGGCGAGGTTGGGCATGATCCATTTTCCGTCCTCGCCACCTTCCAAGGTAGGCGCGGGGGCGGAGGGAAGCACCGTAACCGCCGTCTCGGGATTACTTTGCGCGACGGCTTTTCTCGGCGTCTTTCCGAGGATCTGTAAGGAACGCTCGGCGATGCGGCGAAAGAGCGGGGCCGCGACCACGCTCGCATAGAAAGGCTTCTTCGGCTCGTCCACCATGACCGCGATGAGAAACTGAGGCCTATCGGCCGGTAAGAACCCGATGAAGGAAGAATAGTAAGTGCCCGCCTTGTAACCGACTCCGGGCTCGTACTTTTGGGCGGTGCCCGTTTTGCCGGCGACCCGGATCCCCGGCACTTTGGCTTCCTTACCCGTACCGCCCTCTTCTTCCGTCACTTCCGTAAGCATGGAGCGCATCACTTCCACGGTTTTCAGAGAGAGCACGCGGCGGATGTCGAGCCGCGCTTCTTCTTTCTTGGGAGCGGTCTCGTCGAGCAGAAGCTTCGGGCGAACCCAGAAACCGCCGTTGGCGAAAGGCGCGTAGGACGCCGCCATTTGTAGCGGCGTCGTGGAGATACCTTGCCCGAATCCGGCGCTAGCGAGATTCACCGACTTAAACCAGCTGGCGGGCTTGGCGAGCGCCGAGTTCTCTCCCGGCACGCCGACATTCGTCTTCGTGGTCAGTCCGAAGCGGTTCATGGTGGAAATCATGCGCTCGGCGCCAAGCGCTTGCGCGACTTTCACCGCGCCGACGTTACTCGAGTGGCGAATGACCCGGCGGAGCGGAATGACGCCGTAGTGATGATCCGTTTCGGCTTCGGTGATGGTGACGTTTCCAATCTTGAGCTTTCCGCCCTCGCAATCGACGGGCGTGTTCGCGCTCATGATGCCGTCTTGAATGGCTTCGGCAGCGAAGAGCACTTTTATCGTCGAGCCGGGCTCGAAACGGTGACTGACCAGCCGGTTCACGAGATTGGCGTCGTTGGCCCGGCCGACTTCGTTCGGATCGAACGAGGGCGTTTGGCCGAGAGCGAGAAGCTCGCCCGTGAAAGGATCGAGCACGATGCCCATGGCGGATTTGGCGCCCGTCGCTTGGAGGGTTTGTTCGAGCTCTTCTTCCACCACGTGCTGAATGCGGCGATCGATGGTCAGAAAGATGCCGGCGCGCTCTTCCTGCTTGGGAGATTTGCTCGCGATGTAGGACGGCTTTCCGTGCCCGTCCTTCATGGCTTCAGTGATGTCGGACTCCACGATGAGCTCCTGGTTCAAGCTCATCTCCACGCCCGCGATGCCGTGGCCGTCTATATCGGTGAAGCCGAGAATGTGCGCGGCGAGAGAGCCGTTCGGATAAACGCGGCGGTTCTCCTGCTCGAGGAAAATGCCCTCTAGATTGAGAGCCGCGATCCGGCGGGAGGTATTTGAGTCCATTTGCCGCTTGAGCCAGACGAAGGGCCGCTCCCCGCGGAGCTTCGAGAGCCACATCCGGTGATTGCCGCCCAAAACGCGTGCGAGACTTTTCGCGACGCCATACTTATTGCGAATGAGCTTGGGCCGGGCGTAGGCGGAACTCGACGGGATGCTCGCCGCGAGCTCCTCGCCGTTGCGATCGAAAATGGGCAGGCGATAAGGCGCGGTCTTCGCGTTCTTCATGAACTGGCGCTTGGCCAGATCTTGAAGCGCCTGATTGCCCATGACCTGAAGCTGGACGAGGCGGAGGCTGACGAGGGCAAAGCCCACCACCACGCCCGCGAAAATCACAGCGAGCCGGAAACGCACGGCGGACTGCAAGCGGGTGGGCTTCTTGGCCACCACCTCGCTATTTTTCATATTTCAGCACCTGATCGGCCTTGGCAGGGAACAGACGGAGGTTTCTCGCGAGCTGATCGAGGCGCGCCGGCGCCGTGAGACGCAACCAGTTCACGCGCGCGCGCTGAATGCGGCTCTGCTCTTTGCGAAACTCCTTCTCTTGCTGGGCGTAGAGGTACGTCGCCTTGACCGTGGCGGTACGAATCCAAATGACGCCGACGGCGAGCGCACACACCAATACGAGCCAAAATACGAGCTCTACTCGAAATCGCGCTTTGGTTGCCATAAATAGAAGGGATAAGGGGAGGACTAACTATCTCTCCCTTAATGGTAAGGTCAGGCGTCGACTTTTTCAATGCACCGGAGCTTGGCGCTGCGCGACCTGGGGTTAGCCCTGAGCTCGCTTTCGCTAGGGACCACGGGCTTTCTGAAGATTAGCTCCGCGCGGCGCACCCGGGGACACCGGCAGAGCGGCTTTTCGCAAATACAACGCCCCGCGAGGATCTTGGTGGCCTGTTTGACCAGGCGATCCTCGGTCGAATGAAACGTGATGATGGCGAGCCGTCCACCGACTTTGAGAGCGTCGAGCGCCTGCGGGATGACTCTCTCGGCCTCCCCCATCTCGTCGTTCACCATCATGCGAAGCCCTAGGAAAACCACGGTGCCCGCGTGTGTTTTCGTTCCGGGTCTATCGAAAATCGCGCCGAGATCTTTGGTCGTCTTCAACCGGCCCTGGTGAAACGAAGTGTGAATGCGTTTAGCCGCGGGCCAGGCGCCCTTCATGTCCGTATTGCGATCGAGTTGCTGCGCGAGCTCGTCGACGGAAAGCTTCTCGAGCCACGCCGACAGCGGAAGACCGCGAGTGGGATCCATGCGCATGTCGAGCGGGCCTTCGGCGCTAAACGAAAATCCGCGCTCCGCCATGAGGAGCTGGCGCGTGCTCACGCCCAAATCGATCAAGATCCCGTCCACGGAATCCTTGGCAACGAAGACGCCAATCTCGGAAAAACGAGAGTGAATGAGTGTCAGCCTCGGATCGTCCTTCAAGGCCCCTTGGGCTTTGTACTTCGCGAGCGTGAGGTCGTCCTGATCGAAAGCGATGACCCTGCCCGCCCCCGCCGCGAGGATGGCTTCCGTGTGGCCGCCCTCTCCGAAAGTGAGGTCCAGGTAGGTGCCGCCTTGCGTTACTTTCAGCGCTTCCAAACACTCGGTCACCAAAATAGACCTATGTAACCTATTGGAATCGCTTTGTTTGCCGCTTTGCATAAAAAACCCTAAAGCGCTATGACGCGGTACCGATAAATACCCTGAATGGCTTGATGCACAATGTCATAAAGCCACCAGGAAACACCATGTCCTTTTAAACTTGGGGTAGGACTATGCCAATTTCTTTACTGACGAATACGACCGCTTTGTCGGCTAAGCGCAACGTGGAAGAAGCGAACGAAAGCCTGGGAAGAGCGCTGGAGCGCCTTTCTTCCGGCAAGCGCATCAACCACGCGGGCGACGATGCCGCGGGCCTCGCCATCTCGGACACCCTCGAATCGAGAATCCGCAGCATGGCCCAGGCCGAACGAAATACGCTCGACGCCGTCTCCCTCGCTCAAGTCGCCGAAGGCGGCATGAACGAAGTGAGCAACATCATCCTGCGCATGCGAGAGCTAGCGATTCAATCCGCGAGTGATACGGTGGGCGACAAAGAGCGCGAGCTGCTTCAAATCGAGACGAAAGAACTGCACGCGGAGCTCGGCCGGTTAGCGGACAGCACGAAGTACCTCGGCACGAACCTTTTGAACGGCCAAGGCCAGGACTTCGTCTTCCAGATTGGCCCCGATAACAACGAGAACAACCGCATCTCCTACTCGGCTTCGCAAATTGATTTGCGGCCCGGCACCTTGGGGATCGATTCCGTGGACCTGTCGAGCCGCGATGACGCCCAAGGCGCCATTGAAAGTCTGGACAACGCGCTTCAGCGCATCGGAAAACCGAGAGCGCAGCTAGGCGCCATCCAGGAAAGGATGCACTCGATTACCCGCACACTGGCTAGCCAGCAAGAAACGTTAGGCGCCGCCAAGTCGCGGATTCTCGACGCGGACATGGCCCAAGAAGCTTCCGAGTCATTTCGCAATCAGGTGCGGGTGAAAGCCGGCACCGCCGTCATGGCGCAAGCCAACACCCTGCCCTCCCTCGCGCTGCGGCTACTGGAATAGACAATAAGGACATTTGGCCCTCCGACCGATAAAGAGATCGGAGGGCCAAATGGCCACGGACTCGATTCCCAAACTAGACAGCTACAACGTCGCTGCCGCCGCAGAGTCACAGAACCGCGAGCGCAACCGCGATCGTGGCGTCCGTAAGGGTCCCTCCAAAGAAAGGGCCGCCCCATCCGCCGAAGCGGCGCCGGCCCCGACTTCTTCCGCGCCCGACCTCGCCTCCAGTCAAATCGTTGACAGTTCCACCGTGATCGAACTGCTTTCGCACCGCCCTTTACCCAATCCTCAAGCTCGTTTCCTCTCCAAGCCCGCACCCAAAGCCAGCCGCGACCGTCGGAATTCCGACGGTAAAAAGCTCGATAAATCGGCATAACCGCGTTGCGGGATCCGGGCGCGTTCTCCTATAATCAATACAGGGAGCGGCTCTTCGGCCTCCTCCTATCCCTTACACTTTAGATTCCTTTTCTCGAGGCGAAACAGTGGCAGAAGTCTCGCTGGATTCGATATCGAATTTGAGCCCCGAGCTTCAGCGCGCCTACCAGGCGTCCGCGAAGGCGGAGCGCAAACCGATCACGAAAATCGAAGAGCGCCGTGGGGGCGTGCAGGAAAAAGTGAAGCTTTTGGACGACGTCATCGGACGCGTCGAGGGCGTGCGTGCGCTTTTGCCCTCTTTGAACTCACCGCTCGCGCTTCGGGAAATGGCGTTTTCCACCGGTGACGAACATATCCTCACCGGCGCGGCGGACAAAAATGAAGCCGAGCCCGGTAAACATCAGCTGGAAGTGCTTCAGCTCGCGAAAACCGCGAGCGCCCTTTCCAATCGTTTCGCCGACGCGAACGAGACCCGGATCGGCTCTGGCTATTTCACGTTCACCGGCGCGGACGGAGAGACCAAAGACATCTACATCGACAATGAGAACTCCACCCTCGAAGGCGTATCCCGCATCATCAATCAGGCGGGCATGGGAGTGAAATCCTCCGTGGTACGTGACCAAAGCGATCCGGAGCTTCCCTTCCGCCTCATCCTGAGCTCGGAGAAAACGGGCGCGGGCGAGAACGTGGAGTTCCCTGAGTTCTATTTCATCGACGGCGAGTCCGATTTCTTCGTGGAAGAGACCAAGGATGCTTCCAACGCCCGCATCCGTTACCAGGGCTTCGACATCGAAAGCCCGACGAACGAAGTCAAAGATCTCATCCGCGGGGTCACCCTCGACATCAAGGGAACCACCATCGACGGGCGCCCGGTTACGGTCACCGTCGAGCAGGACCTGCCCAAGACGACCCTCAAAGTGAAAGACCTCGTCGACAATTTGAATAACGTCTTCCAGTTCGTGCAGCAGCAAAACACCCTCGACGAGAACTCGAAGACGGCCAACACCCTGGGCGGCGACTACGGCATCCGCATGGCCGAAGATCGCCTGAAGGCCGCCCTGCGGGAAAACCTGATTTTCAACGAGTCTCCGTCCAGCGTCCAGACTCTGACCGACATGGGGATTCAGTTCGACAAGAAGGGCATGCTCCATTTCGACGAGAAGAAATTTCAGTTCGCCCTCACCAATAATTTCGAAGGCGTCACCACCCTGCTCACCGGAGACGGGGTCAACACCGGCATCATCCCGAAGCTAAGCAACGCCCTTCGCTCGATCTCGGGCGGTCCCGACGGCCTTCTGACCTCGCAAAAGAAGAACTACACGACTCAAGTAAACAAAATGAACCAGGACATCGAGCTCAAGGAGAAGCGCTCCGAGACGAGACTGGTGAACTTAAAGGACAAGCTCGCCAAAGCCCAAGCGGCCATTGCCAAGATGCAAGGCCAAGCCGGCCACTTTGCTCAAACCATGGGCGGCGGAGGCGGGCCTCCCCTCGGCTGATTAACCCATGAATCCCAAGCCTAAAACTACCGGCATCGACAGCTACCGCAAGACCGCGGTCACCACGGCTAGCCGTGAGACCGTGCTCCTCATGCTCTATGCCGGCGCGATTCGCTTCTTAAAAGGGGCGCTGGAAGCCGCGGAAAGAAAGGACCTGGCGGAGAGAAATCGCCTCGTCTCCAGGACCCAGAGTATCGTCAGCGAGCTTCGCTCCGTACTCGATTTCAAGATCGGCGGCACCATCGCCACCGAGCTCGATCGCCTTTACGCTTTCGTAACGTCTCGGCTCGTCACCGCGACCATCGAACATAATTCCGATCACTTGAGAGAGGCTCTCAAGGTGCTCGAAACACTTCACAATGCGTGGGAAGAGGCAGTGGCCTCGCTCAGGAAACAAAAAGAGGGATGATCAATGGAAGAGATCCTGCACTATCTCGAGCTCAAGAACCAGTACTACGAAAAGTTCTGCTCCATGTCCGCGAAGTACCTGTCGGCCACCTACAATAACCAATGGGACGATCTGTCCTTCTTCGTGGATAACCGGGAGCGCGTGTTAAACATCATTCGCTCTTTTGATTTCAAGATCGCGAAACTCTTCGAAGAGATCGATCCGACCGCGCTGGACCTCACCCTGTACCGCCCCCGGGTGAAAGCGCTCCTCGATCGCCGCCAAGAGCTCGCCAAACGCATCGTCGACGTCGACTTGGAGCTCATCTCCCGCATCGATGATATGAAGACGGAAACCATCCGCGATCTGAAAAAGACCGTGGAGACCAATAACCACGTCGAGACCTTCAACGCGGTAACCATGGTTCCCCGCCACCGCAAGCCCTACAAAAGCGCTTAGTCCTCCTTCCAATCCCCATGTCACCTATTCGTGCCCTACTGCTAGGTGCCCTCGCGGCACTCATAGGCCCAGCTTTGTCCGCGGATGCGGGCTGGTGGTTCGAGAAACCGGCTCCGGCTTGCCCCGCGGCGATGGCTTGGCTCGGCCCGCAGCTGCGCGCTGAATATGACACCGGTGTGTCGGTGACTTTGGATAAGGGAGGGGTGCGCATCTACCAATACGGGGTTGAGACCGGCGACTACCGGCGCAGCGATCGGAACCTGAAACAAATCATTCGCGATTGGCCGGCGCCCTGGACCGACATGCGCGACCTCGAGGGGAAAGACGTGGCTGACATCGGCTGCGGCGGTGGCTCCATCGTGCGTAGGTGGCGAAACTTGGGCGTGCGCTCGACTGGAGTCGAGATCATCTTGGATGCCGAGCAACGTGCCGACGCGGAAAAAGATCCCACCCTCTTTCTGCAAAGAGAAGCCCGTCACACCGGCCTCCCCGACAACTTGCCGTCTAACGGCACGAAATTCCGAGCTGGCTCGTCTTTAAGGCAAGGCTAGTGGCATGTCCATTGCTTGTCTCAGAGTCAGAAAGGCGGGGTTTCTATGCTTAAACGTACCGGGCTCTTCGTGATGTTAGTTCTCATCGTCATCGCTTGCGCGAAGACGCCAGTCACCGGCAAACAAGTCTTCATTCTAACCTCCGAGGCGGAGGAAGCCGAGCTGGGCCGGCAGGCGTATCAGGAGATACTCGCGAAATCGAAACTATCGACGAATCGCGGGTGGACTGAAGTAGTCAACCGGGCGGCCGGAAGGATTGCCAAGGCTTCGAACAAGTCCGAATACGAGTGGGAGTTCAAGCTCATCGAGTCGGCGGAGAAAAACGCGTTTTGTTTGCCTGGCGGAAAAATCGCGGTCTACACCGGTATGTTCGAAATATTGAGTAATGAGGCGGAGCTCGCCGCGGTTCTGGGCCATGAAGTCGCCCACGCCACCGCGAGACATGCCGGCCAACGCATCACTTTGCAGTTTGGAGAGGAAGCGGGTTTTGCGGGCCTGGCGGCGTTAATGGGAGGAACGGACACGCTCGGCAAGAAGATCCTAATGCAAGCCCTGGGAGTGGGTGCCGCCATCGGGGCCGTCTTACCCTTTGGCCGATCCCAGGAAGCCGAGTCCGACCAGATCGGCGAAGTGTACATGGCTCAAGCGGGATATGACCCAAGCGCCGCCGTCACACTTTGGCAAACCTTCGCGAAGAGCTCCAGCAAGATGCCGGAATTTCTCTCCACCCACCCAAACCCCGAGAACCGAATCAGTGCTTTGAGCCAGCACTTGCCCGAGGCGCAGGTGTACTACACCCAAGCGCCTCAAAAGTACGGTTTGGGAGAAGTTTTTTCGCCTCGCAGGCCGCGCCAATTCACTGAAATCTATGCGGCGAGCCAGTCAAGCCTTTGACTCCTTGCCCGCGTTTTGACGTTAGGACGCGGCGCTGCGCCTCACGATCTGCAGCCTCTACCGTGGCATGGGGATTGCTCTCTATAGTCCCGCTCCATGCCAAATCTATCTCCTGAAAAAACCAGCTCACTCCTGGACCTCCTCAATACGGCCGAAGACATTGAGGTCCGGGAAGTGTCCCTTCAAAACAAGCAGCGCATTCTGTCGTCGATCGACCGCTTCCTGCGCGGTTCCGACGACGATGAAAACGGCGAGCGCGCGTTCGTGGTTCGGGTGCGTAAGCGCAAAGAGCCCGAAGCAGAAACCGTTCCGGCGGAAATTCCGACGGATCGCGCTTACCTGCTCCAAAGCGCGGCGACTCTCGTTACCGGCGAGGATTACGTTCTCGCCCGCAACATTTACTCCTTTCTTCTAAAAGAGAATCTCAAGGACAGCGAAGCGCTGAAGGGGCTCGGCATCTGCCTGCTTCACCTCGGCGAAAGCGACTCCGCCCGCAAGTGCTTCCGCGCCGTGTGGGAACAATTCCGCAGTGAAGAAGCGCTCTACTGGATCGCCGCGACCTACCTCAAGGAAGGCGACGACACCTTGGCTCTCGAGCACATGGAGCGCATCGGAAAGCCCGACGTCCTTCCCGAGGAAGCCCGCTATTTCTATTACAAGGATTTAGGCAACTGCCTGACCCGCGCTTCCCGCTTCGACATGGCGGTGGCGGCCTATTCCAAGGCGCTGAAACTCCGCCCCGAATCGACGCAAATCGAAGCCAATCTCGGCACCCTCGAGATTCAAAGAGGCAATCTGGACGCCGCCCGCGCCCACTTCGAAAAAGCCCTCGAAGCCGACGGCCGTAACGGCCGCGCTCATTGCGGCCTCGGCATCCTTGCTCGCGCCAAAAGCGCCACGGTGGAAGCCGAGCGCCATTTCGAAAAAGCCCTCGAGAACGAACCGCCCAACCGCATCGCCCTCCTCCAGCTCGTCGACATCGCCCACCACTTGGAGAGCTACTCCAAAGCCAAAGAACGCCTAGCTTCCTATTTGGAAGCGCACCCCACCGACGCCGAGATGAATTACGCCCTCGCGGCGATTCAGTTTCGGGAATCGGACTGGGGCTCCTGTGAAAAGCGCCTCGATAAGGCGCTAGAGAACGATCCCCTGCACGAGCGAGCCACAAGGCTCAAAGCTCAGCTAGTCGGTCTTAAGAAGAAGCCTTAAGTTTCGCCCCGAAAGTCCGGCGGCTCTTCGGCCGTCAGGATCTTGTTTGCCAATTTGGAGGTCCCCGATGCCCGAGACGGCCCTGCGCGAATCTACGTTCATCCTCAACCACTCGTCCGACGTCGCTGAGGAAACCAGCTTCTCGCCGCATCCGGAAATTTGGGCGGCCACCGGCATCGACATCGCCCTTGCCTGCATAGAGCCTGTTCAGCGCACCCTCGTCCGGGCCGCGCAATGGTTCCACGAGGAGAAGGCGGCGGCGGCTTACCGCCTCTTCGCCCAATGCATGGAAGGCCTCGAGCGCTTCACCGAGTCGATGCTCATTACCCGCAACGTCTTGAAGCTCACGGCCGAGACGGCCGCGGTGGAAGGCTTCACCCTCGGAAAGATTGAGACGCAGATGGAGAACATCCTGCGTTCGATTCTGGCGTGTCAGGAAAACAACGACACCATCGGCATCGCCGATCGGATCGAGTACGCGCTCATCCCCAACCTTTCGCTCTGGAGCCAGACGCTCCGTCAGCTGAAACGGTCGCAGAGCTCAAACGCCTGATTGATCGTAGGAGACGTAGATCGTCGAACCGGCTTCGGGAGCCGCGGCGAAGACGATCTCGTTGGTCGCTGGCTCATAGCGCCACGCGGGCACCGCAAGCTCGGTCTCTCCCCGGAAGAGGGTGACCTTGAGAGACGTGCTCTTCGGCTGACTCTTCAGCTTGAAGCGGCTGGGAAGCTCTTTCAATTTCAGCGCGTCGAGGCTGATGCGGCTCGCGAACGGGCCGCACAGATCCGCTTTTTCCCCGCCGAGCTTATCGGCCAAACGGAAGTAACGGTCTTCAAAAGTAGGCTGGCTGGCGCCGAAGTGGCTAAGCACGTCGATCTCGGCTTGATCGAGAGTCGTGCAGCGATTCGCGGAGCTCTTCGCGGCGCCCGCCAATGCTTTCAAGTTGATGGAGTACACGCGGAGCAAAGCTTTATTGCCGCCCTTGATCTTGGTCAGTTCGCTCGCGTAGTAGTCGACCGCGTCCTGCCCGGAGATTTCCGAGTGGTCTTCGCCGTCGGAAACATAAACGACGACTAGAGGCGCGCCGGTAACCGGAATAAAGGTGGAGCCCAGCGCCTGCAAGGACGCCTGCAAGCCGTTCGCGGAAGCGCCGGTATGAAGGTTAATCACTTGCGAAAGAATCGAGCCGAAGCTCTGAGAGCGCTGCTGGACGGTTCCGTAATTCTTAGTGAGAATGACGCCGCCCCCATCGGGCTTCAAGCGCCCTTGAGCGTATTGAGAGTCCGCGCTGATGATACCCATGCGATAGTTCGAAGTATTGGCATCGAGACGCTCGAAAAATTTGCTGGCTTCAGCAACGAGCTGCGCCTTCATATTGGACATGGGAGAGCGATCGTCGACCACCCAGAGCACGTCCACGTAAGCCGGGTTGTAGTCCACGGTGAAGAACTCGCTGGCCGCCGACAAGATGAACTGGTCATCGCCCCGGCAGCTTACAAGCAACAAGGACAGAACCAATCCGACGGCAAATCCAAGTCTCCACATACGATTCGAATCCGCCTTTATTTTAGAAGTAATATTCACAACACCACACCAAACCACATGACTTCCTGTGCAAGACGGACGCCACCCCCTTTCGCGCTCAGACCCTAGCCCGTAAAAAGATAGGGATTCCGACAGCATGGAAGGCGAACCAGTAAGATATTGGATTTTAAGGAGAATCAGGAGACGTTTTTTGTCACTGGGGGGACGCTTTTCGGGGGCGCCTTACGCACGAGCCACGCACGCACTTCTTCCACGCGCTGACTGAGGCGGTAGGGGTCGGAGGCGGAGACGGGACCCTTTTCGAGCTGCTCCAGGAAGGTCTGCCAATAGCTGAGCGCCTCGGGAATACTCTCGCGGCGGGCCGCTAGCGCTCCAAAGAGAAAATTCCAGGACGGGTCGAGCCCTTTGGCGTCGCTCGGACGCACTAGTAAGGTAGCCGCCTTGGACTCGTCCCCAGTATCAAGGTAAGCGAAAATCAAAGCGAGCCGCTTTCTGGCAGAAGGTGCTTCGGTATCCTTCTGCCACATCTCCACGATTCTCTGCGGCTGCTGAAAGCGAAGGTGTGCTTCGGCGAGCTCCTCCTGAAGAGCCACGTCGTAAGGAAACTCGGCAAAGGCCTGCTTGAGGGATTCGTAATGACCGGAGAAGTTTTCCGTCTGAAACTCGCACCGGGCGCGCGCTTTCAAGAGATCGAGATTTCCTTTTTCGGCGGCGATTGCCCGAGTCAAAAGCCCAATCGCCCCAGGGCAATCCCCTTGCGCCTCGCGCTCCTTGGCTTGAAGATAAAGCGATTGCCCCTCCTCCGTAAGAAAGGAGGTCTCCAACGCTCGCCACCTATCTAAGAGCGCGCGCCGATTTTCCCGGGACAGAGCTTCCCCTCGCAGACTCAAGTGGTGAGCGAGGCCTTCGCGCGCAACCTGCCGTCCGTCGAAGAAGAATTGAAGATCGGCTACCTTTAGCGCCACGGCATCGTTGGTGGGATCTTTCGTCAGCACTTCATTCCAAAGGCGAAGGGCCTGCTGATAGTCGTGGCGAGCAAAATAGTACTCGGCGGAAGCCGATAAAGGATCGGGCTTCGCGAGAGCGAAGCTGGAACCCACGAGAAGGATGCATGTCAGGCGTCTCAAAAGACTCCTAGAACTTCAGCGCCGCCGTCATCTGGAGCCCGAAAACCCCTTTGGGATTAGGCACGTTCAAACCCGCGCCCGAAAAAAGATAACCGATGGTTATGCCGAGATCGAAGTTCTTATAAACGGCGTAGTCCGTGCCCACGTCGAGCTCGACGCCGAGGTTCGCCGCCTCACCCGCGCCGACCGAAGCCTTGCGCGCAATGATGAGCTCGATGCCCGAAGCGATGTTGCGAGACCAATCGAAGCGTACGCCGGGACGACCGTAAATGGTGCCCGAGAATGTGCTCGCCGGCTGTCCGTAAACCACCATGCTGCCTTGGCCGGCGGTCTCACCCGTCAAAGCCGTGCCGAGGAGCTGACGCCCGATGATGATGCCCGGACGACGATTGCGGTGGAGAAGGACGAAGCCATTCAAGTGGCCGCCCTTGGTATTGGAATCTCCGCTCGCGTAGAGGAGCTCGATGAAGGCTTTGAGCGAGTGGTACTCGAAGGTGGAGCTCAAGACCGCGCCGACCGCGTTCAACGAGTCCAGCTTTCCGTCGCCGTTGAAATCCGTCGCGTCGCCCGTGAGCCAGCCCACTTCGCCACCGAAGGTGAAGTAGCTGATCTTTTTCTTAAGATAAACGTCGACCACGTTGTTCGACAAAGGATGGGGTACGTTGGTCAACGTCGGAGAGTAAGGACCCGCCGTTCCGTTGAGATCCGCCTGCTGCCCGGAAGAGCGAGCCTGCTTTTCGAAAAGGATACCGCCCTCTACGTCGAGCTCCGGATTATTGTACTGAAGGAAGATCGTATAGAACTCTTGATCGTTGGCGTCGCCGAGAAGGGTGACCTTGTGCATCTTGGAATAGGCCAAGGCACCGACGACGTTACCCAAGTGCAGGCGGTACTCGAGACGATCTTGCGTGGTTTGGTAGTCGTCCCACACGCGGTTGCCCGCGTCCCACAAAAGTCCGTAACCCCAGGCCACCGGCATGCGTCCCAAGCGGAACACGCCGAAATCGGAAGTCCACTCGAGCCACACGCGATTGAGGACCAAGCCATTGGTCGCATTGTCGCCGAAAATATATCCGCCCTGGCCGGTGCCGAGCCCCGTGGTCGCATTCGGCGTGAAGGTCGGCGATGTGAGCAGAGACCACTGCGACTTGACGCTGAAGTGGTCGTCGATCACCAAGTTCGGAGCGAGTAAGGCGCGGCCGGAGAGGTATTTTTTGGAAACTCCGTTCGATAGCAGCGTCGGTCTATCGAGGAGGTTTCCCTCCGCCCGGAAAGACCCGGTGAAATTCATAGTAACGCCAAAACCGGAAGCTCCCCAGAACAGGGTCAAGACTAGAAATCTTTTCATAATTACGAACGGTTCTACCGCCTGACGGAGGGCTAGAAAAGCGGAAAGTGAGGGAAGACGCCGTTATTCGACGATGCCGGAAGGGGGCGGCCTTTACTCGACGATGCCGCCGCCGCGTTTCTTGATCTCTTCCTCGTGGTACTTTTGATAGAGCACCTGGTACTGAGGGCTGAACTCGGGGGGCGCGTTTTTCTGAGAGGAAATCCGTTTGCGGGCGGCTTCGTCGGCCTCGGTCAGGCTAACCAGGTAACGGTTACCGACTTTCTTGGCTTCACGCAGCGCTTCATCTTTTTTTGGGAACCGAGCCAGACCGGCTCTTTCGAGACCGTCGAGCATCAGATGCATGCAGTGGCTCATTTTATCGTCGGAGATCACGAGACCACCTTCTTATCCTTCATCAGCTGCTTCTTAATGAGCTGAAACATTTTCTCTTTATCGAGATTCGGCCCCCCCTGCTGGGCTACCTGATCCAATAGACGCTCCGCTTCCTTGTTTATCTCGTCTTCGATGCGGAGTTCGGCGAGGAAAATCGACTCCATCTTTGATAGAATCTGGGAGTCGGTTTTATTCAATGTAATCAGTTGCTTTGAGCGCAGAGTCAAAAGTACGTTTTGACAGATGAACTTGACCTGGCTTTCCTTAAGGCGCATCCGCAGACAGTAACGGCGGTTCGGAGAGTTTTCAATGGGCAACGATAAGCGGCGGCAATGGAAACGCGCCGCGGGCTTCGTGGTACTGGGCACCTTGGGGGTGATGCTAATCGCCCTGGTGATCGTGGCCACCTATGCCGGCTTGGTCGCGCGCACCATCGATCGCCGCATGGACCAGATCAAGCATGCCCGCGCGACGCAATTCTACGCGCCCTATCCTTCCTTTCGCCTAGGACAATCTCTCTCCGAGCTCGAGCTGAGAACTTTGCTTTTCGACCAGGGCTATCTCGAAGCGGTATCGGACACACCGCTGGAGCCGCGGCAATTTCGCTGGAAGAAATCGGGCGACACGCTCGCCCTGGAAATTTTTCGGCCGCCGTTTCAAGCGCCCGGAATGCCGCTCGACCGTTTGCAGGCGAAGCTCACAATTCACGTCGAGAAGGGCTCGCTCACGATTAAGAGCATTCAGCGGTCCGATACGGGAACGGCTCTCGAAGCTTTCGATAATTTGCCTCAGCGTCTCGGCGCTTTTTACGGCGGAAGGCCGCGCACCCAGGATACGGCGCCCCTTTCTGAAATTCCGGCATCCGCGCGCCTTGCGATCATGGCGCTTGAGGACGTTCATTTTCTCGATCACTCCGGCGTCAGCGTGCGGAGCACCTTGCGCGCGCTTTTTAAAGATCTTCGCCACATGAAAGCGAAGGAAGGCGGCAGCACGCTGACCCAGCAGCTGATGAAGAACCTCTATTTCAGCGCGGAAAAAAGCCTGTCCCGGAAGCTGAAGGAAGCGTTCTACGCGCTCGTCACGGAGAGCCGCTACTCTAAAGAGGATATTCTCGAGGCGTACTTGAACGAGGTTTATCTCGGGCAAGCCGGCACCCACGAGCTGCATGGCTTTGCCGAAGGAGCGCGCTACTACTTCAACCGTCCCATTTCCCAGCTTTCTCTTTCTCAGAGCGCGATGCTCGCCGCGGTCGTTCAGGGTCCCGGCATCATCCACCCGCACAAATTTCCCGATCGCACGCTTTTGCGCCGCAATCTCGCCCTGAAGCTCATGAAGGAAGCCGATTTCATCTCGCAAGACGAGTTCAATGAGGCTTCCAAAGAACCGCTAGGAGTAGTGCCCAAGGAGCGTACGCTCTCCGACGTTTACTATGCGCTGGACCTCGTCATTCAGCGGTTGCCCGAAGCGATTCGCACCCGCATGGATTCCGAACCTTACACGATCTACGCGTCGATAAATCCGTACCTTCAGTCGCTCGCGAGCAAAGCGCTTTCCGAGAACCTCGATCGCATCAAGGCGATGTCGATGGAGGTCACTAAGAAAGAGAAGGCCGGCATTCACCTGCAAAGCGCGCTCATCGCCGTCAACGTGAAAGATTGCACCGTGCTCGCTCTCCAAGGGGGAAGCAGCTACCGCGCGACCCAATTCAACCGCGTGGTGCAGGGCAAGCGGCAACCCGGCTCTCTCTTCAAGCCTTTCGTTTATCTCTCGGCGTTCTTGAACTACTCGGAAGCGACTCCCTTCACGCCCATGACGGAAGTCGACGACGCGCCCATGGAATGGAAGTACGAGAAGCAGTCGTGGAGCCCCCGCAATTACGACAATAAGTTTCGCGGGCCGGTGTCGCTCCGCCATGGCCTCGAGAACTCGCTCAACGTTCCCACCGCGAAACTCGCTCAAGCCGTGGGTCTCGATAAAGTGCACGAGACGATGCTCAAAGCGGGCTTCACCTCGCCCATTCCGAAGGTGCCTTCCATCACCTTGGGCTCCGCGGAAGTGACCCCGCTCGAGCTCGCGCAGGCGTACACTACGTTCGCGAACTTAGGGGAGACTTGCGAGCTTCGTCCTTACCTCGCCGTTTACGACGAGAACGGGCAGCAGCAGGAAGAAACGAAGCTCGTCAAGACGGCGGTGTTCCCGCCCGCGCCGACCTTTCAGGTAGTCAATATCTTGAAGGGCGTTCTAACTCACGGCTCGGCGAGATCGACCCAAAGCGCGGGCTTTCCGCTCGCCAACTTCGCCGGTAAGACCGGCACGACCAACGACGCGCGGGACGCCTGGTTCGTCGGCTTCTCTCCGGATTTTCTCGTACTGGTGTGGGTAGGCTACGACGAAAAAGAAAAGCTCGGCATCCCGGGCGCGGCGGCGGCCCTTCCTTTGTGGACGAGCTTTTTGAAAAACGCGCGGATGTTCGTCGGCCAGGAAGATTTCAAAGCGCCCGACGGGCTGGTCGCGGTCCGCATCGATCGGGGCGTGGGCGTTGCTCCTCCGTGCACGGACACCGTCGTCGATTACTTCGTCCCCGGAAGCGAGCCCAAAAGCGAGTGCGCCCTCGAGGTCACCGAAGCCCCGCCCGAGCCCCAACCCAACTAAAAGGTCACTGGCACTTTTAGACGCCCTTTTTGATTGCTTCAAAGTACGGTAACTATAGCGCGGCGAAGGGATACGTGATCCCGATGCCGATTTCGGAGGTGCTCTTCACCAGACCGACCGAAAGCTCCGTCATGATCCGAAGTCCGTCGGTGCCTTTGGGGCTGAACTGCGCGCCAATTGAAGTCTTCATGGAAAACTGATTGGCCGCCACTTCCACCAGCCGGAAGGAAGGCGCGAGCGAAAGGGCTCCATAAGGAGTGATATCGCCCCACTCCGCCTGAAACGTATGGCTGATGGTCGGAGCGACCTTAACGACGAAGTAGTTCGCGCCCTCGACGCGGTTGAAGTACATCCCGCCCAAGACCGCGACTTGCGGCACAAGCTTCAGCTGGGGCAGCACGCTCCAAACGCCCTGCATTCCGAAGTTGAAACCAAGCTCTCCGGCTCCGAAACCGAATCCCGCGCCGAACGCTTCGTAAGGCTGGTAGCGGAGCTCCGCGCTCATGTAAGCGCTGCCCTTCTCGCTCATGACGTAACTCGGGCTAATCATCATCTCGTAACTATTGACCGGAAGCTGCGTCGCCGTTCGCATGTAGGAACCGGGGACATCCGCTGCACGAGCCGTAACACCAACCGCAAGAAGTAGAGCAAAGAGGAAGCGCATTTAGTTTTTCTCCGAAATTTGGAGAAAGTAAGGCAGACGCGGCGGTTCCCGGCAAACCCTCCGCGTTAAAGCGAG
>JAYUGC010000018.1:0-40749 GCA_043767805.1 Pseudomonadota bacterium
CCCGGAGTGCGAGCGGGGTAAAACGTGTCGTTTCCATTCCCCTACCTTAGGCCTTTGACCGGTATTGAAAAAGAAACAGTTCGGACATATATGTTTCGATTATGGAAATATTTGAATTGCGCTATTTCTTGGGCGTGGCCAGAGAAGAAAACCTGCACCGGGCCTCGGAGACGCTAAGGGTCTCTCCGGGCTCGCTAAGCAAGGCCATAAGCCGTCTGGAAGACGAGCTTTCGATTAAGCTGTTTCACCGCGAGGGACGCAACATCCGGCTCACCGATCACGGCCGGCTGCTGCAAAGCCGCGCCTCACAGCTCGTGCAACTCGAAGAGGCCGCGCGCGCTGAGGTGGCCGGGCACGCGGGCGCGCTGCACGCGGTCCTCGCGGGCCCTGAAGTGCTGCTCACCAAGATGGGCCTTTCTCTCACGGAAGAGATTAGAAAACACCATCCCCGCGCCTCGTTCGAGTTCCACGCTACCGACGACGCGGGAGCCCTCGAGGAAGTGGCTCGGGGAGAGGCGCATCTCGCTCTCATCACGGAAGACGTTCCCGCACGAAGGCAGCTCCATTCCAAACCCATCGGCGACGCGAAATTCCAAACCTACGCTGGGCCCGGACACCCCCTCTACCGCAAAGCAAAAGCCGGGAAAACCATCACGGTTCAGGAAGTGCTGATTCATCCTTTTGTGAGCCCGAGCCATCCGCTTCTGGGCAGAGTGGGCCTCAAGCAGTCCTTAGATGGCTGGCGCGACGATGAGTTCCCGCGTCGCGTGGAGTACCTCACTTCGAGCTTACGGATTTTAGAAGAGCTCCTCGTCACCGGCAAGGCGTTGGCTTACCTTCCCAGCTACTTCTGCGAGGGGCTAGAGGTGGAGCTACTCAAAGTCTCGGGGTGCCCGTACTCCTGCACTCAAAAAGTTAAGCTGGTGGCTCGTAATCCTAAAGCCATAGGCTGGTTGAACAGGCTCTTCTAAGCTCTTCCGTCGAGTAACACCGAATGGTTCAGCAGCTCCGCGCTCAAGGTTTCGACGACAGAGCGTTGGTCTGGTAGTAATGCTTCGCGGGATCGAAGCCACCGAAGATGGTATTGAGCCCCCAAGGGCGTACGAGCACGAGCTCCGCTTCGTCCAGCTCCAAAATGCGCGCAATACTTACGGGAAAGAAAACGCATTGACGGAGCCTTCCCTCATCGTCAAAGGAGAAGCGCGGGTGAAGCAGCGCTTGCAGCCCCCGGAACCGAAGCTCGAGGGTCGCGTGCCCTTCGGCCCAGATGCGCACGCCTACCGTCGAGCCGTATTTCACTAGCTCGGCTTTCAGCGAGTCGGGAGCCACGAGCTCGCCGCTCTCTCCATCGAAGACGAAGCGGGCCATCTCGTCGTTGAGCGTCCCCACTTCGCGGCAGATCCCGAGGCTCGCCACCAACGCGGCAAGCTCGGGCTCGTCTCGGAGGGAAACGATCTCCGGGCTCCGGGCGAGCCGGCACCTGAGAACCCGAAGGTCCTCAGGGGACAGCTCGTAAGGAACGAGACGAGTCACGCCACCGCCTGAAGATCGAGGGCCGCGTGAATGGCGCGAGCCGACGCGCTCACCGCTTCAACGCCGACCACGACAGGATCGAAGGCCGCGTTGCGCGCTTTGCACATCCGGGGGATGTTCAGGTAGCTCTGCTTGACGGAAGTGAGCGAAGCCTGATTGATTTGCGCCGTCTTTTGCTCGGAGGGAACGCCATTCTCGAGAGCCAGCGCGCCGGGGGCCGCGAGAGAGGCTATCGCAAGAGCGCCATTTACCGCAAAGTGAATGCCGGAACGAACGTTGGATTTCATGTCTTCTCCTTAGAGGGTTTAGTTCCCTAAGAGAGATACCGAGACCGAGGCGAGAGAAAAAGAATCGTTTCGTCGGCTTCCGTTTCGAAATCGGAAATAATCTAGGGCTTTCTCGGGGCAGCCAGCTCCGCGCGGGACGCGGCGAGCTGCCTAGTTTGCTCGTCGCACTTGGCAATCCAGGTGGCGGTCATGACCCGGCTTTTCTTCAGCTCACGGTGCGCTTCGTGCGCGATAGCGGGCGAAGAGGAGCCAGTGAGGGAAAGCGCTTGCAGCTGCGCGTAACGCTGGCCCCAGTAGGTCTCATCGAGCTTCGCGGCTTCGAGCTCCGCTTCGAAGTAGTGCAGCGTCGCTTCATTGCTACGTAAATCGGCATTCAAGAAGTCGTCCGTTTTCCCGGCGGCCAGCGCTTCGAGAGAAGCCATTTTCTGCCGAAGAGAGTCCGCATGCTGAGCCCGCCCATTCTCGCGCACTTCGTCCGCTTCGATTTCCCAGCGAGCTTCCTTGATTGTCGCCGGCGGAACCGATCCCCCAGACGACTCCAGGCGAGCCAGGCGGATTTTTTTCATGGGAGTATCGACCCGAACGATCTCGATTTCGCCGAGCACATCGATCAGGGCAATGGCCAGCTCGTCGTGTCGATCCTGAACCGAATAACCCGGAAGACCCGCGCGGGCGGAGAGCACCGAAATGCCACTCGCGCGGGCTAGTCCCGATAAAGCCAAAATTAGAAGGACAATGTAGGTTTTCATGCCTCACATTCCTTTTGGTAAAGACCGACCACGGCGTCCACCCATTTAGGCGAGGCGTTAAGCGAAGGCACCAAGCGAAGCGACTCTCCCCCGCTTTCCAAGAAACTCTCCTTACCGCGGATCGCGATCTCTTCGAGGGTTTCTAGGCAATCCGCCACGAAGGACGGCGAAGCCACGACCAAACGCTTAACTCCCTGCTTGGGAAGCTCGGTGTATAGCACATCGGAATGCGGTTTGATCCACGGCGTCCGTCCCAATCGGGACTGGAAAGCGGTGGTGTGTTTTTCCCCCGGGACCCCCAGAAGCGAAGCCAGCCGACGAGAGGTTTCAAAACATTGCGCCCGATAGCAGTCCCGGTTCTTATCGGTAATGGCCGCGCAGCAAGCGTCGGAGAACTCACAAGCGGCGGGCGCGGTCCGTTTCACCTGGCGCTCGGGCAGGCCGTGGTAACTGAACACGAGTTTGTCCCACGGCCCTTCGCTCAAGGTACGGCCGATGCGATCGGCGAAGGCGTCCAAAAACATCGAGTCGTCGTAAAAAGGCCGGATGAACTTCAATTCCGCGGTAAAGACGGCGCGTTTAGCCGCCGCTCTGACTTCCGCTTCGCAGGAGGCGGAGGCCGCCAGCGAGTACTGAGGATATAGGGACAGGACTACGAGTTTTTTGAGCGGCGCCTTGGCAAGTCTGAGACGAACAAAACTCTCGTCTAGGGAGGGATTGCCGTAGCGCATGCCCAACTCCACGGGGACATCGAAAAGGCGCGCACGAACGCTTTGCTCCAAGTCCCGGCTTAACTTCAAGAGCGGCGAGCCATCCCGGGACCAGACTTTTTCGTAGAGTTTTCCGGAGCTTTTCGACCGGCCGGGGACGATGAGGGCGTGGACGAGAAAGAAGCGGGCAGGCCACGGGATGTCGATGACGAACGGGTCCATTAAGAACTGTTTAAGATAGCGCCCGACATCCTTAGGAGCGGGGCTATCGGGAGTTCCAAGGTTAACTAGTAAGAATCCTGTATCTGCCGGCACGGGCGAATAATAGTGCCAAGCCGGTCAACTCCCAACCTCAAAAGCCAGCCCGATCTATGGTAAGACCTCTCTCGTGAAGCAGAACCCAATCGTGGCAAGTTCAGCCCGTACGGTGGTCCCTCTAGCGGACGCCATTCTCGGGGCCATGCAGTACACGGGCCCTGCTCTATTCTCCCGGCTACTTAAGGACAGAGCATCCCATGTCCCGCCTCCCGCGGAAGCGGCACGGTCTCTATTTAAATCGGCCAAGCTCCTCGCCGCCAAAGCCCGGGAAAAAGGGGTCGCGCAGTTTGCGCTCGACGGCCTTTCCACCGCCAAGGCCGGGGTTAAATTAGCCACCACCGCACCCGCCAAAATCCAAGCCTCCCTCGAGGCGAGCCGCGATTACTTTTTAAAGCTCCCTTCGGCTCAAGACAAAGCCGAGTACGTGGTAGCGGTCGTCCTCTACCTCATTTCTTTTCTGGGCGGATTCGCCGTCGGCTTTCAAGTCCCGCAGGTCGACTTCAAAATAAAAGGGCAAGGCGCCCCCGACGACCGCATCGTACTCCACGCCTTCCCCCTCATGGTCGTGGAGCTCGCGACCGATTGGCTCAGCACGGTTTTAGACCACGTGCGGGACAGCAAGAATTTAAGCCCCACCGATCACCGGCGTGCGAAAAGCCTCGCGCAGATCGCCCGCAACCTTAAATCCGGCGTACGATCGGGAGCGGCGACCCTCGCTTGGCAAAAGCGCAATCTCGGGCTCACCCCGCTTCAAAGCGACAAAGACGTCGAAGTCGCCCTTCACAAACAAGCTTTCAATCAGGCCGAGCAAATCTTTCGGCTACTCACCCAAGGAAAACCAGAGTGAAAACTCAGTGGCTCATTTACGGCGCGAATGGTTACACGGGTGTTCTGGTCACCAAGGAAGCTCTCAAAGCAGGGATCCGCCCGATTCTGGCCGGACGAAACGCCGACATCATTCGCAAGCTCGCCGAGCCCTTGGGACTTTCCCATCGCGCGTTCGATCTCAAAGAGGCTCAAGCCGCCCTCAAAGACGTGGCCGTGGTCCTTCACTGCGCCGGTCCTTTTTCGGCAACAGCGCATCCCATGGTGGAAGCGTGTCTCGCGACCGGCACTCATTATCTCGACATCACGGGCGAGATCGACGTGCTCGAATGGATTTATCAGCAGGGAACGCGCGCCAAACAAGCCGGGGTCACGCTCCTGTCCGGAGCGGGCTTTGACGTCGTTCCTTCGGATTGCCTCGCGAAACATTTATCCAATCGGCTACCTAAAGCGGACGAGCTGGAGCTCGCCTTCACCGGAAGTTCCGCCATCAGTCCCGGCACCATGAAGACCATGGTCGAGAATCTGCACACGGGGGGAAAAATCCGGAAAGACGGCAAGATAGTAACGGTACCCAGCGCTTACAAGTCGAGATCGGTTCTGGTCGGGACTCAAGTGCGCAAAGTCACCACGATCCCTTGGGGAGATGTCGCCACCGCCTATCACACCACGGGCATTCCGAACGTCGCCACTTACACGACCGTCCCCGCAATGATGGGCTACATGAAGTTTTTTGCGCCGATTTTATCGACGAAGCCAGTGCAAAAGTTCTTGAAAAAATGGATCGAGAAAAACGTCCAAGGCCCCGACGAAGCCCAGCGCGCGAAAAGCCGCATGTACCTCTGGGGCAAGGCGAGCCGGAAGAGTGGCGAGTCGGTGGAAGCTAATTTGGAAATCATCGAAGGCTATAGCTTCACCGCTTTGTCGGCGGTAGCCATCGCCAAGGAAATCGTGTCGGGCCGCCCAGGCCCCGGCGCGTGGACTCCCGCTGGCGCTTTTGGCGCCGACTTCGTCTTGAAATTCCCCAGCTCCACGCGACGCGACCTCTAGCGGACCACGAAGCCTGGCCGAAATAGCGGCGTCACCTCGCCAAAAGAGCCTAAGTCTTAAACACCCATAGGAACTCTATTTATTGCGCCTTCTTATCCTCGCCGAGTCAGCGGACCGCCCAAAGCCCAGTCAAACCTCACCTGAAAGGCCCCTATTTACGTTCATAAATTCAGAGAGATGGGGTCCCAATCGCGGCACGGCCGTTGCTTTATCTCTCCCATATGCGTTGGCTCGTTCTCATTTTCATAGCTCTCGGCGCCACGGTAGTGGCGAAGGGTGAGTCCGATCTCGCGACGAAGAAATACGAAGCGTGTAAGGAGCTCACAGGACTGAAGCTCCAGGTCTGTCAGAGCGAGGAGTTCTCGAAAGCTCGGCTTACCGCCGGTAGCGAGGAAGACGCTTACGCGCAAAGCACTCAGCAAAACGGCGCGGCGGTTCCAGCCCAATGGTACAACGCGCCCTCCGCCAACGACGGCCGAAGCGGCGGCTCGCTCGTCGATTGCGGCGCCGAGCAAAACAAATGCATTAAGACCTGTGCCGGCAACGGCGAATGCACGCAGAAGTGCTACCAAGCCATCGTCGGCTGCGCGGGCGGGGCGGTTGGCGGCACTTCTATTTCTCAATCGGAAGCTCCCGACGGCTACATTATCGATTTCGATGACAAGGTTTCAAAGACCGCGCCTTGAGGCGGTTGAGTTCCCCCCTTTAGTCCGATAAAGTTTGGCGCGATGGCCAACGTAATCATCGACGAAAAAAACCGGAACAAAGAAGAAATCGAGGCGATGGAAGTCGCCGAAGCCTCGCGAGAGCAAAGCTGGGATCACCCGAGCTTCGTCGCGGACTTGTTCATGGGAAAGCTGCGTACCTCCATGGTGCTGCCCTTCCCCGAACAGTCGGAAGCCGACCGCAAGACTGGCGATGCCTATTGCGCGAGGGTCGAGGCCTTCTTTAAAACCAAAGTCGATCCGGATCAGATCAACCGCGACAGCCAAATCCCGGACTCCGTCATGAAGGGCCTCGCCGAGCTCGGCGCGTTCGGCATGAAAATCCCGAAAGAGTACGGCGGCGTCGGCCTCTCCCAGGTGAATTACCTGAGAGCCCTCGCCATCATCGGCTCCTATTGCGGCTCGACGGCGGGAATGCTCTCCGCCCATCAAAGCATCGGCGTTCCCCAGCCGCTTCTCCTCTTCGGAACCGACGAGCAGAAGAAAGCGTATCTTCCGCGCCTCGCCAAAGGAGCGATCTCGGCGTTTGCCCTGACCGAGCCCGAAGTCGGCTCGGATCCGGCACGCCTCAGCACGAAAGCCACCGCGGTCGACGGCGGAAGCCACTACGTTTTGAACGGCAAAAAACTCTGGTGCACCAACGGTGCTATCGCGGAGCTCATCGTGGTGATGGCGGAGACGCCACCTATCGTGGTGCGCGGCAAAGAGAAGAAGCAGATCACCGCGTTTATCGTCGAGACCAATAGCCCCGGGTTCAAGGTCCTCCACCGTTGCAAGTTCATGGGGCTGAACGGCATCCAGAACGCGCTGCTCGAGTTCAAGGACGTCAAAGTTCCCAAAGAAAACATCATCTGGGGTGCGGGGAAAGGCTTGAAGCTCGCTCTCGTCACGCTAAACGCGGGCCGCTTGAGCCTTCCGGCCATCGCCATCGGCGGAGGACGCGCCGTCCTCGAAAAATCCCGCGAATGGGGCAACAAACGCGTGCAATGGGGCGCTCCCGTCGGCAAGCACGAAGCTGGCGCGGCGAAGCTCGCCCGTTTTAGCTCCGCTCTCATGGCCATCGAGGCCATCACCTGGCTTGCCGCCGCCTGGGTCGACCGAAAAACCCAAGACGTCCGCATGGAAGCGGCCATGGCGAAGTACTTCGCGAGTCTTCACGGCCACGACATGGTCGACAACTGCCTGCAGCTCAAAGGCGGACGCGGGTACGAAACGGCCGACTCCTTGAAAGCTCGCGGCGAAGAGCCCGTCCCCATCGAGCGCTGGTACCGCGATTCCCGCATCAATCAGATCGTCGAGGGCACGAACGAGATCATGACGCTGTTTCTCTCGCGAGAAGCGCTCGATCAGCATTTGAAAATAGCTGGCGACGTCATGGATAGCCGCCTGCCTTTCGGCCGACGGCTCGTGGCCGCGCTCAAAGCGGGTTGCTTCTACGCGCTTTGGTATCCGCGCCAGTGGTTGCATTTTAGTTTCTGGCCGCGGTTCTCCTCGCTTGGGCCCTTAGGTTGTCACATGCGTTTCGTGAACCGCATGACTCACCGTTTGGCGCGCACCACGTTTCATCAGATGGCCCTGAACGGCCCCAAGCTCGAAAAAAAGCAGCGGCAGCTCGGCCGGCTCGTGCACATCGCGATGGATCTGTACGCCATGGCCGCGATCATCGGGTACGCCCGGGCCAAGGACAAACAACGAGACAAATTTCCGAACGCCGTGGAATCGGCCTCTCTTTTTTGTAGAGACGCGCGAGCCCGCGTTCGCGCCGCTTTTCGTGAAGTCTGCTGCAACCACGATGCCGCGGCGTACCGACTCGGCAAGAAAGTCCTCGAGGGAAAAATCCTCTGGCAGGAAACGAGTCGCTAGTAGGGAGAAAGCTCGCGAAGTCCGATGCTTGCCGCAGGGCGAAGCGGGACATCCCATTCGAGAACCTGATCGCCGCATCATTTTGCCGCCGATGACATCGAGAAACGACGCGTTGTCTCTTACAAATACCAAGGCTTAACGGGTGTTCGCGAGGGAACGGTTGGAATTTCCGTTGGCAGACCCCCCCTGGCACAATAGTACAGATCCGCGAGTGCCTTTTTAAGGTTCCCAGTAGTCACGCCAAAAGGGATGATTCCCCTTCGGTGACGACGAGATTCCCAGGGTTGGGGATGACGGGAAACCGAAGGGCTTTAGTAGGGTCTCAGGGGGATTACAATGTTCGTGCGTAAGGCATGTCTCGGTTTGTTGGCGCTGATGTTTGTCGGCAACTTCGCGGAGGGTGCGGCGCCGAAACCGCGAGTGCGCGGGGTTCAGTTCAAAACAAACCCCACTCCGCTCACGGCGGAAGCCACCAAGCCCTTCTCGGTGGCGCTGCGATCCCTCCTTAGTAGCATCGGCAGCGGCAACCTCACTTGGAGCACGCTGGATACCCTGCCCACTTGGCTCGTGCTAAACAACGCGGCCGAAACGCTATCCGGAACTCCCGCCATCGGTGACGCCGGAGCAAAAAGCTTCCGCCTCGCGGTACAAGACGCCGATTCGGGCGCGCTCACTCAGATCAATTTAAACGTAGTGGTGGTTCCGGTCTGGTCGCAGGATCCTTTGGATCTCGGCCAAATTCCCGAGCGCCAGCCCTACTCGAAAGACATCCGCGCCTTCGTGCAATTTGCCGGAACGGGCAACGTCATCTTCACGGTCGAAGGCTCGATGCCGGCGTGGATGACCCTGACTCCCGCGGGCATTCTCTCGGGCACACCTCAACGCTCGGACATCGGCGTGCTCAGCGGCTTTAAGTTCGTGGCCACCGCGCAACTGGGTGGCGGGCAGTCCAAAGCGACGGTCAAAGGCGAGGTCATCAAGGTCAACCAATCCCCCCGCTGGCTCGCCAACCCGACGGTGCTGGGCAACGCGAAGGAAGATTCCGCCTACGGTAAGAGTCTCGCCGGTCTCGCGGTCGATCCGGACAACGACACCTTGAACTTCATCAAGCTCACCGGCCCGGCTTGGGCGTCCATCGGCGCCGACGGCACGGTCACCGGCACGCCTCGCGGGGCGAACCGCGGCCTCAATACGTTCTCCGTCAAAGTCTCCGACGGGTTCGGCGGCGAAGCGACGGCCGACGTTCAGATCTTCGTCGAGGCCGTGAATCACGCTCCCAAGTGGACCGAGAACCCGGTCCGGTTCACGGTCGCCGAAAGGACCGCCTTCACCAAAAGCATTGCCGACAA
Organism: Pseudomonadota bacterium; assembly: GCA_043767805.1. Lineage (GTDB taxonomy): Bacteria > Bdellovibrionota > FAC87 > UBA2466 > UBA2466 > CAZZHG01. The sequence continues at coordinate 9,410 of JAYUGC010000018.1, forward strand.
AGCAACCGATCAGGACGCGGGCGACCAGCTCCGCTTCTTCAAGCTTTCCGGCCCGTCGTGGGTGAACCTGTCCGCCGCGGGCGCTCTCTCGGGGACCGCGCCGGCGGAAGCCTTGGGCGACAATAAAGTCGTCGTGCGCGTCGACGATCAGAACGGTGGCACGGCCGACGTCGACGTCTTCATCAACGTCACCAACATCAACGATCCTCCTTTTTGGACGGTAAACCCCGTCCTCTTGCTGAATGGCCCCGAGAAATCTCAATACACTGCCGATCTCGCGCCTTTCGCCAAAGATCCGGATCCGGGTGACTCGCTCACCTTCACCAAGATTTCGGGCCCCACCTGGGCCACCATTAGCACGCTCGGCGCGGTCACCGGCACGCCCCAGCGGGCGGATGTCGGCGTCAATACCATCCGGGTGCGCGTCCGCGACTTGGGCGGACTGACTGCCGACGTCGACGTGAAGATCACCGTCGACAAGGTGAACATCGCGCCTCGCTGGACGCAGAATCCGATCTCGCTTTCCGCGGCGGTCGAAGACTCTCCCTACTCGACGTCAGTCGCAGCCTTTGCGATCGACGACGATCAGGACATTTTGGTTTTCTCCCTCGTCAGCGGCCCCTCGTGGCTGAAAGTCTCGGCCGACGGCAAGCTCACGGGAACGCCCCGGCTCGCCGATGTGGGTTCCTTCAGCGCCGAGCTCGAAGTTTCCGACGGCAAGGCCACCGCTCGCACCAAAGCGAACGGCTCGGTCGCCATGAGAAACTACGCGCCGGAAATCAATCAGGCGGCTCTCACCTTCACGGTGAAAGAGCGCCAGAATTTCACGGAAAAGCTGAACGACCCGAAGTACGTCACCGACAAGAACGGCGACACACTCATCTTCACGCTCATCGACAGCAGTGATTGGGTCCAGCTTTCTTCGAACGGAGATCTCTTCATCAATCCCCAGCACAAGCATCTGGGCGATAGCACGTTCCGGTTCTCGGTCAGCGACGGCAAGCTCGTCACGCCGGGCACCATCGCGGTGAAAGTGATCCGCGACGCTTTGCCGCCCAGCTGGAATCAAAATCCGATCCGCTTCACCACTCCCGCGCGCACTCCGTTCTCGAACACCGTCGCGGACAAGGTGAAGGACCCGGACAACATGCCCCTCACCTTCACCAAGAAGTCGGGCCCCTCGTGGCTCACCGTCTCGAATGCCGGTATTTTGAGCGGCACGCCGACGGACGCCGAAGTGGGCGACAATACATTTATCGTAACAGCTAGAAACGACGCGGCCTCCGCGGACGTCACCGTCATCGTCGCGGTCACCGCGAAGAACCATCCGCCCGACATCAATCAGGCGAACCTGGCCTTCAGCGTGAAAGAGCGCACGACGCTCACCGTGAAGCTGAACGATCCGAAGTACATCAAGGATCTCGATTCGGATAACCTCGTCTTCACGCTCATCGACAACAAAAGCTTCGTGACACTGTCGTCGAACGGCGATCTCTTCCTGAACCCGACCCACAAGGACATCGGCGTGGTTGCCCTGAAGTTCCGGGTCACGGACGGCAAGGAGCCCATCGAAGCGCTCTTGAACATTTCGGTCGTGCGCGATCCGAAGCCGCCGGTTTGGTCGCAAAATCCGATCAACTACACGACGGTGGCGAGAAAACCGTTCTCCAAGAACATCATGGACCAGGTTTCCGACGTCGATGGCGATCCCATCGTTCTCTTGAAGAAATCCGGCCCGGCATGGCTCACGGTCGGCCCCTTGGGAACGATCAGCGGTACGCCGAAAGACGCCGACATCGGCACCAATACCTTCGTGGTCACGGCGACGAACCTCTCCAGCGGAGCGGATGTCCAGCTGATCATCACCGTACTCCAAGGCAATAAGGATCCGTACTGGACTCAGAATCCGGTTCTCTTGCCCAATGCGACGGCGAGCCGTCCTTACAACCAAAACGTATCGAGCTTCGCGGTCGATCCGGACAATCAGCCGCTGACCTTCACCAAGATCTCCGGTCCCGATTGGCTGAACGTCTCGGGTACGGGCCAAGTCATCGGCACGCCGGACGCGACCCAAGTCGGCGCCAACTCCTTCGTGGTGCGCGCGAGCGATCCAGACGGCGCCTTCGCGGATGCGACGGTGAAAATCACGGTCGAGAAACCGAACCGGCCGCCGCGCTGGCTCCAGGATCCGGTGCAGCTCGGGGATACAAGCTCGGACAAAGCGTTTACCTTCTCGCTTTCCAGCAAAGCCATCGACGACGATGCCGACATCCTCACCTTCAAGCTCATCAACGGACCGAGCTGGATGGCCGTCGCAGTCGACGGCACGATTACGGGAACGCCCAAAGCCGCCGACATCGGCGACTACACGGCGGTCTTCGAGGTCTCGGACGGTAAGCTCAGCGTTCAAGCGGGCGGCGTGGGCCGCGTGCTCAGAAAGAACGATCCGCCGGTCATCAATCAAACGAACCTCGCCTTCACGGTGAAGGAACGCGAAGTCCGGATCGTGAATATCAATGCCCCGGGCATGGTCACCGATCCCGACGGCGATCCGCTGACCTTCACGCTACTCGACACGAACGGCTGGTCTTCTCTGTCCAGCGCGGGAGAGTTGTCCTTGAAGCCGCTCCACGGACAGCTGGGCGATCACGTCTTGAAGTTCAAAGTGTCCGACGGAAAGCTGTCAATGAACGGCACCCTCAGCGTGAAAGTCATCGCCGATCCGCAGCCTCCGACTTGGCTTCAGAATCCGGTGAGATTCCAGGCGACGGTCCGTCAGTCTTTCTCGGCGACCCTCGCCGACAAGGTCAAAGATCCCGACGGCCTGGCGGTCACCTTCACCAAGAAGTCCGGTCCGGCTTGGCTCACCATCGGCCCCGGCGGCTCGCTCTCGGGCACGCCACAAGACGTCGACCTCGGCGAGAACACTTACGTCGTCACCGTGGCCAATAGCTCTCTCGGCGCCGATGCTCAGGTTATCGTCACCGTGGTCTCCGACAATAAGCCTCCCTTCTGGACGCAAGACCCGATTGCGCTTCCCGACGCGAAGGCCGGCGTGACGTACTCTTCGAGCGTCGCTCCGTTTGCCAAAGACCCCGAAAACGAGCGGCTCACGTTCGAAAAAGTCTCCGGCCCGGCTTGGGCGTTCCTCACCACCAGCGGTTTGGTCATCGGCACGCCGACGGCCGCCGACGGGGGCGTGAACACCCTCACCGTGCGAGTGAAGGATCCGCACAATGCGTTCGCGGACGCGACGGTGCAAATCGTGGTCGATGCGGGAGGCAACAACAACCACGCTCCCGAGTGGATCACAAAGCCCCTCAGCTTGGGCAGCGTCCGGATCGACGCGAACTTCTCCTTCGACCTGACGAAGCAGGTTAAGGATCAAGACAACGATCCGCTAACCTTCAAGATGGTCAGTGGTCCTACTTGGATGCTCGTCTCGACGGCCGGGATGATTTCCGGTACGCCGCGGTTAAAGGACATCGGTCCTTTCACGGCGGTCTTTGAGGTCTCCGACGGTAAAGCGTCGGATCGCGTGGACGCGTTCGGCAAGGTCATCGACGGCACCAACAAGCCGCCGGAGATCCAGCCGGAAGCGCTTTCTTTCATCGTGAAGGAGCGCACCGTACTCACGGTGGACATCAACAAGCCCAAGTACGTCATCGATCCGGAAGGCGACCCGATCACCTTCGAGCTTATCGAATCGGTCGATTGGATCACCTTGAGCGCTCAGGGCAACCTGGTGCTTTCGCCGCGGCACGAACATGTCGGCGACCACACGTACAACGTGCGCGTCACCGACAGCAAGGGAGCGTCCAGCGAAGGACAGATGTTCGTCCGCGTGCTCAAAGACACGGAACCGCCCAAGTGGCTGCAAGATCCGATCGTCTTCGAGACGAACGTGAACGAGCTCTTCTCGCAAGATCTGGTGCCCTTCGTTCAGGATCCGGCGAACTTGCCGCTGACCTTCACGAAGAAATCGGGACCGGGCTGGCTCACCATCGCCGGCACCGGAAAAATCTCCGGTACCCCGCTCACCGCGAACATCGGCGACAATAACTTCGTCGTCACCGCGTCGAACGGCACGGCGGAAGCCGACGTGCGGATGATCGTCCGGGTCAAACCGGCGGCGCCCATCGAGGATAAAGTCGTGGTCGACGAAGCTCGTCCGGGAGCCCCGTCGGAGAACGTCTGGGTCATCGACAACTCCTGGCCGTGGCTAGGTCAGAACTGGCTCATCAACGAGCTGAAAGCGAAGATCGGCATCTTCTTCGATGCTCTCGACGCGGCCCAGATTCACTACAACGACGTGTATCTCTCCTCGGATGCGAAACAGTGGAAGGGCGCGCCCATTGCCGGTAAGAGCGGCGATGTGCTCATCAACTGGAAAGACGCGGATAAGGTCAGGAGCTTCGGCGAGCGTCTCGATGCCACTCACACCACGAAGTGCTACAACTCTCCGATCTGGTCGTTGTTCTCGTTCTACAAGATGGCGCCGCAGCTTCCGCTCTATCACAACGAGTTCTTCGAAGAGAGCGTCCCGAACGACGTGTTCATCCTGACGAAGACGCAAGACTACTACCGCAATTTCACCAAGGGCACGCCTCAGGCGAGCTGGAACGCGCCGGAGTTCGCGGACTCGTTCGTCAAGTTCGAGCAGAACGAGAAGCAGCCGTACCGCATCAGCGCCTTAGCGCCCGAATGTCCGAAGCTTCTGGATCCCTATCCGGAAGACAAAGACTCTCAGCCCTTGGCGAAAGCGGGAGAGAACCCGTACCAGACGCTGGTCAAGAAGACCAACGGCTCGTACTACGCGTTCGACTGCAACATCAAGATGGAGAAGATCCTCGCGGACTACGCACAGAAGGTCATCTTCCGCGCTTACGTCCACGCGAAGAACCGGATCCCGCTCAGCAAGAAGCCCTCCGACCCGGCGCAAATCAAGTTGTCCATCGGCAACGTGGTCATCCCGGGCAATACGGGCAGCGCTCAGGACAAGTGGTTCTACGACCCCGCGAAAAACGAGGTCGTAATCCGCTGGCACCTGATCGACATGACGACGATCAAGCCGGGCGACGTAATCAAAATCGAGTACAAGGGCTAAACCGCCTCGGTACTTCAGCGTTAGAAGGGGGGAGGCCTTTGGGCCTCCCCCCTTTTTCGTTTTGGGACAAACTAAACGTGGTAAATTTTCCGTATGAGTGAGCCGACGCTTGCCGAAGCGCAAATCAAAGCCGACCAGCTCTACCCTTTTAAGATGGCGGCGGCGGCCGGCGTAATTCGTCTCTTGATTCGGGACCGGCTAAACAGTTAAACGCTAAACATGCGTTTAGCTTCCTTTCTCATGGCCGCGACTATCCTATTGGGATGCCAGTACCGCGACATGAAAAATCCGAGGGACCCGGGCACCGAGCCGCAGACGGGAGAGCCCACGAAAAAGGTAACTTACGCCGAGGTTCGCGAGCAGATTCTAGTACCCCTCTGCCTCGAATGCCATAACGCCGAGATGGGAAAGGCGGGTCTCGACCTCTCCACCGAGAGCGCCGCCATGGCCGCCATTACCCCGGGTAACCCCACGGAGAGCCTTCTCTACAATATGGTGGAGTGGAAAGAGATGCCCCCTAGCCGGCGCATCCCGCCCCTCAGACTGCTCACCGACATAGAGCTCGATCTCGTGCGGGACTGGATCCTGAGCCTCGACCCGAAAACGACCCGCTAAAGCCCGGATTCCTCTAGCAAAATCGCTTACATATTTGAGACACCTTCTTGTCTTACCATGAAGGCTCAAGCATTGCCCCTGGATAGCCTTGTGCGCAGTTATGGCGCGCGGGACTGGCCATCGACTCTTATTCAACTTCGACCCCCCAATCATGATTAAGCGACGTAAAGCAAAGAGGAGCGTTCACGCGTGGTACGTTTTCGGATACCGCACCTCATTTTCCTGCTTGGACTTACGGTTCCCACCGTAAGCTCCGATCGCTTCGGCATGCCTTCGTACATCGCCGCGGAGGAGGCCCACGCCCCTACCGCTTTGGGCTTGAGCCTTCCCATTTGGGGATACTTTCATCCAGCGTGGATGCCTGGGGGAATGGACCGCTTTGGCGCGGCGGCGCTTCGCCGGCTTTCCCGCGATCCGAAAAACCGGATTGAAGCCCCCTTCCAAATACCGGACGAGCTTCGCCCGCGCGTGCTTTTCTGGGCGGCCATCTATTCTCGTTTTGATTCCCGCACGAAAATCATTCACGACCGAGGCGATCCGTCTCTCGTGTACGGCTACATTGACTTCGCGCCGCTTTATGAAAAGCAGTCCGTCATGGGCGCGTCGATTCAAGCCGAGCGCATCGAAAAAACCATTCTGCTGAGATTGCAGGGAGCCATCCTGGGGGTGGCGGCGCTCGCGGCAAGCCCGCTCGACGGCGCCTACGAGGAAGGCTTCGCGCGCTACTTGAACGACCGCGGCTTCCGGGGCAGAAACGCCATCGAAAACCTCGCAAAAAATGTCAGAACGCAGACGGGGCAGAGCAACGCTTTTCAGGAAGCCATCGGGCGGGCGAAAGATCTCCTGCCCCGCATGGAAAAAGTGTTCACCGAGCACGGATTGCCGCGGAGTCTCGCGCGCATTCCTTTCGTGGAATCTTCTTTCAATCCGCATGCGCTTTCGAAAATAGGTGCCATGGGCCTTTGGCAGTTCGTACCGCCGACCGCCAGGGAGATGATCCATCGCTCGGACCGCCGCAAATGGAGAGACCCGGCCCAGCAAACCAGAGCGGCGGCGAGACTGTTGCGTCGTTATCGGAAGGCTTTACCCGACTGGGCGTCCACGGTGACGTCCTATAACTCCGGCATAGGGCGCGTCTCGAAGCTCATCGATCGCCACCGAAATGGCGTGGACATGATTCTCGGTGCCGACGACGCGGAGCTGGGCTTCGCGGGTAGAAATTTCTATTCCGAGGTGCTCGCGGCGACCCTCGTCGAGGCGTACTGGAAGCAGCTCTTCCCGCTGGACGATTATCCAGGCCTGGCGGAGATCGCCATCAACGAGCCCGTGCCGGGTAATTAGACTTTGGCGCGATTCGCTTCGCGAATCGAGCCAAAATCTAACTAGCGGCGGCAAGATTCCGCGGGCTCTTCGCCGAAATCCAGGGCGCACACTTCGCAGTCGTCCGCGCATTCGGAAACGCACTCGCGCTTCGCGGAGGGGCCGCACGAGGCTACGCAAACCGAGTACGAGCCCGTGCAAGAGCGGTGTAAATCAGCGGCGACGTCCGTCTTCTCGGTCTTGGGAGCGTTACCCGCCGCGTGGACGACGCCCGTGCTCGAGAAAAATCCGATCGCAAGAACCATGGCAACAAAACGCATACGCACCTCTAGGGTCTGGTAGTGCAACGCCCGTACCGCCGCGGGCAGGCACGAGCCACCTCTCAACGCGTAGGCAAGTGCCGTTTTTCGGCACCTGCTTTGCTCAAGCGAAAGCCCCCCGGAAGGCAACACGGGTGGCACTCCCTATTTCCTTAAGTCTCCTCGGCGAGTTGCGTTCCCTGTCTGGGAAACGGACGAAGTCGGGAGAATGACGGCCCCCCGATCAAACTTGCTTGCGGTAGAGGTCGACGGCGTCGCGGATATATTGCACGAGGGTGGTTCCGCTCGGGCGGCGGTTCATATCAAGGGCTTCTTTACCTCGCTTGAGATTCATATCGGCCACCCGATTCCAAAGCTTAGTGAGCTCGAAGCTTCGCCCCGAGAACTGGAGTGTTCCCACGAGCTCCGAAACGACGCCGTATTGCAAAGCTTCGGACGCCGTCCAGAGGCGGCCGCCAAAGCAAAGCGCCTTGGCTCTTTGCTCGCCGAGTTTCGCGAGCAGCGGGCCTGAGATTACGTAAGGAAAGAGGCCCTTGGTGATCTCCGGCGTTCCGAACCGCGCGTGACCCGCGGCGAGCACGAAATCCGTACAAAGCGCGATGCCGAGACCGCCTCCGACACAATCGCCATTGACGAAGGACGCCGTAAAAATGCTAAGGCGCGAGAGCGACTCGATGGCCTCGTTGAAGAGAGCAAAGAGACGATCGAGGTTCTGCGTCTTGTCACCGACGTCGCCTAGATCCGCGCCCGTACAAAAAAACCGATCGCCCTCGCCCGTGAGGACCAGGCCTTTAAGCTTGGTGTCCTTTTGGACTTCGTAAATGACTTCTACCAGCTGCTCTAGAAGCGCCTCGTTTAACGAGTTCGCGCGCGACGGGCGGTTCAGGGTAACCCAAAGTAAATCGCCGTCCCGTTTCTTTAAAATCTCATCCATGGAGCCTACCTCCCGTCCCTTGTATCACTCGTCCGCCGCTTGGGCCACCGCCTCGATGGCGATTCGGGCCATTCCGGCCGCATAGTCCAAATCGAGGTTCTCTAGGGTGTCCTCGGTGTCGTGATACCCCCGGCGGAGCCGATCGTAGTTTTCCATCAAAAGGACGGCGGGAATACCGCTGTCAGAGAAGATGATTCCATCCGTATTGTACAAAGCGCTTTTCGGATGCCGGTGTGGCCGCACCTCTCCCTGGAAGACCGGTAAGAAAAAGGTGGGAGGGCGAGGGATGGCGACGCCTCCTTCGCCGAACCGGATACGCCTAGCCTTCTGTTTTCGCCCGGAGGTTTCGTTCCAAGTCCCGACTGAGGCGTTCCAAGCTCGCGTGACGTCGGCGGCGATTTGCCCAAGCCGAACGGCTCTCGCGCCTTGGCCCGTGGCAATCTGAAAAACGGAAGGCGCCTCCGCCGCTCCATCCCGGTCGACGCTGTGACCGATCATGTCGAGCACGTAGAGACCCACGATCTTAGGATTTTCTTTCCCCGCAATGAGACGCTTCCCCGTCACCAAAGCGTCCGCAAAAGCGCGAGCCCCCAAACAATCCGCCGGAAACTCTTCTCCCGTCAGATGGACGAGCCAAACGTCTCGCTTGAGACGCTTGGCTTTGAGCACCCGCGCAGCCTCGAGCAGAGCGGCGGTGGCCGACGCGTTGTCATCGGCCCCGCGGGCCGCCTGACGAAGCCCCTCATTCTTGAAAATATCTTTCATGTAAGCCGTGTCGAAGTGATCGGCCATCACCACGGCCTCGTCGTGTCTGAGACCGGGGACCACCACGATGAGATTATTCTGCGGGAGCTTTCGTCCACCCCACCAAGTCCATTCGAACGCCGAGAGCCAGGGAAAGACATGGCGATGAGCGGCCAAATCGAGGGAGCGGTAATAGGGCAGGAAGTAATTTTCGATGAGGCGAGGCAAATCGTTGGCGGCGCAGCCCCCACTCAAGGTCGCGGGAGGACAATCCACATTGTTCTTGTGCCGATACTCTCCCTCGGTCAGCTCCACGAGCTTGTCCCAGTAGGAATGCTCGAAGGCTTCGTTCACCGTTAGGTCCCAAGTTTTTGGAGTGAGCGCGCGTTGCTTCGTCTCGTCCGCGTTTTCTTCGAGCTCGCCCATCGCCACTCGCAACTCGACTTGCTTTCGGCGTTTCGAAAGCAGCACTCGGCCGGGCCATTCCCAAGGGGTCTCGAATTTCCGCGTCGCGGGAAAGTACCAGCCGGCGACGGGGCGGCGCCACTCCACCTGATTGCCTTCGATCTCGAGTGGCGGGAAATACTCGCGATAACGAAACGCGGAACCTTCAGGGGCTTCCTCTATAGTTTTTCGAGCACGGGCGATGGCTCGGAAATCCTTGGACGAGCCATCCATGAACCACTGCCCTAAGCTCGGTCCCGCGCTTCCCCAGATCTGCACGTTCCGCGCAAGCGGTCTGCCCACTAGCTCGATGACCTCGGGCGCCGGATCGAAAATTTGCCGCAGAACGGTAATGGGCCCAGCTTCCTTGCGAGGTAAGTCGGCAACTTTGAGAACCCGCAAACCGGAATCAACCGGCGTGCGCGAGAAAATCTCGCCCAGGGCAATTTGCTCGCTGAAGGGCAGAGCTTCAGCCAGTTTGGATTGGAAAGGTTCGAGCGTGGAAGGATGCGGTATGACGACGAGCTTTCCGCCATCATACGCTTCGCGCCACTTGAGTTTCCACCGTTCGCGGGGCTCGAAGGTAAAAAGGACCTTCGGGCTATCCTCGGTGGAAAATATTTTAATCTTTCCGAAGACCCGCACTTGCTCGCAAGCGATGTCGGCGCGAGCGAGGAACGGACATAACCACTCGGAGAAGCCTCGTCCCGCCGGAAAATTTTTCCAAAACTCGGTCTCAGGATCCGCGCCACCGTAAAGGGTCCAGGGCGTCTTCCCCCAATCGTCTTGAGTTTGCGAAAGGGAAATCGCGAAAATCGCCGGCACGGGCTTCGCCGTCTCCGTCTTTTCGAGCCAGCCCCGGGCCGCCTGCTCGACGCCGGGCCGAATAATTTTGAGGTCATCGGACTGACTCACCCAAAAAACGTCGGGGGAGCCGGGCTTTCGAAACGGGTTCTCTCCCTTATCCCCAAGGCGAGGGCCATAGGGAAGTTGCCCCGCGCGAGGAGGCGGTAGGCGCTCGGAATAAGCTTCCAAGGGAACATGGGGAAAGTCCGCGGCCTTGGGGCCGAGAGCGGTCCTCCAATTACCTGCTAACGCGAACGCACAAATCCAAAGCACCAACTTCAAATGGACCCCTTGGGCGGGGAACCTACTAGTGCGCGCGGGGCGGGGTCAAGAAAGAGAGCGTCCGCCCCAGGTAGGGCGGGCGCTTCGAAGGGTTAGGGACGCGGAACCGGGGAAGCGGCGGCCTCGCCCGAATCGCCAGTGCGCTCCTGGTAGATGGAGGCGTCACAATAGGTCTCAATGAAACCACCCCCACCGTAGGTCAAACGGATGGCCGTGACTTTAGTGCCAAGTCCACCGTTCACTGAGTAGTGGTAACGGAACTTATTTCCGACTTTTTCAGTTCGGGTGAGCTCCGTCGCTTTCACTTTCGTGTCCGGATCCAACTTGATGATGACGCTGTCCGCGACCGAGCAATCCTGATGGACTTCGACCATGTAAAGCTTGAGAGTACCGGGCCGTAGGAAATGGAGATAGCCCGTGCCCCCCTGACCGAGCTCGTGGATGGTTCCCATGTAATAGTAAGAGGTCAGAACTTCGTTGGTGGCCTTGAAATGGAAATAGCCGATGCCGCCTTCGACGCTCGCGTCGCCGTTTCGCAGCATCTTCGTCCAGATCGCTCGTGTGTATTTCTTATGGTAGGTCACTACCGCGATCATCGCGGAATCCGCTCCGGTCGTAAGCGCGAGATAACCATTCTCCGCGCCGTAGCGCGCGACGAAAGCGCGAGCCGCTTCGGCCTGCAATCCAGTGAAACTGGAAGTTTTATCGACCACGGGATAGGCGCTCTCCACGAAACCGATGCGAACTTTGGCAGCATGGGCGCTACCCGCTAAAGCCAGGCCGAGCCCAGCGAGAACCAAGAACCGAGTCATGAAAACCTCCGAAAAAATATCCGTAAAAACGATCTCAGGCACACCCCGAGTCCGTTGAACCGAATCACGCTCTACCAAAACATCTTTCCCTGCTAGCAGCGCAATCACAGTCAATCCTTGCAGCAAGGTTTCGTAGGGCCCAAGTCCCCACACCACGCCGAGATCTCGTTGCTCCAGCCCCGAGCAATCTGGTACTTGCGTGAAGTGGCTACTGCTTCCGAAAACATTGCGTTCTCGAGCCGATTGAAGGCCGAGTTCCAGCGCCGCCAAAACAAGAACCCCGCGTTCTCGTTGCGCGCGTTTGCTCGCCAGCTCGAGATGGATGCCTCGGAGCTCAGTAAAATTCTGAGAAGCCAGAGAGTGGCGGGATCGCGGCTGGTGAAAAGAGTCGGCGGAAAGCTCGGCTGGTCGGACGCGGAGATCGAAACGGTTCGCTTCTATCAAGCCCGCATGGCCCCGCTCTCGGGTCAGGCCTTTCCTGAGCCCGGATACACGGTAGCGACTCGTCTCGAGGAAGATCTTTTCGCCGCCCTCTCCCATTGGCATTACTTCGCAATTTTGTCGCTTCTCACCACCGACGATTTCAAACCGGACGTGGAATGGATCGCGCGGCGGCTAGGCCTCGGCCGAAGTGAAGTAAGCATCGCGGTCAACCGCTTGACGAGGCTCGGCCTACTCCTCATTACCCCGGCGGGCGAATGGAGGGACGGCACCTCGGGCAAGACGACGTCTCTCGGCGATCCCTTAAAGAGCACGGAAGCCCGGCGCGAGCTGCAGGCGAGCTACCTCGATAAGTCGAAAGCGGCGCTCAAGGAAATCCCCATCGAAAAGCGCACTCATTCCACCATGACCATGACGGTGGACTCGAGCCAGCTCGACGCCGCCCGCGAGCTCATCACCATTTTTCGAAGAGACCTATCGCGCCTCCTCTCCGGCGGAAAGAAAAGAGACTCGGTCTACAGCTTGAACATCGGGCTTTTCCCGTTAACGAAGGATCTAAAATGAAACTCGCTCTTTTGCTCTTGGCTGGTCTCACCTTGACACCCTGCTTCGGCTCCGAACACGAAAGCCACGCCAGCGATGACAACGCCGATGCCGTCGCCACTTTCTTGAGCGAGTTTTCTAATGTGCTGGCACTCGGCGATCTGTCCGAGCTGAACGCCAACGCGATGAAAGTAGTCCAGGAAGGTTTTAGATTCTGTACTTGGAAGGAAGTGGACTGGAAGGATCAGTTACTCGGCTTGCACATGAGCCCCGGGCGCTGCCTGGTCATGCACTCGTATTACATCAGGAAACTGCGCTCGAATCCCGATCTCGTTTGGATTCAGCTGTGTGAGGAAATGGCAAGTGAGCTTTATCTGGATGGCGTGCCCGAACGCTGTGAGAAGTATCTTGAGATCAACAAGAGGGCGCAATCGCGCGCGAGCTGAAAAAACGTACGGGACGAGACGGCCGCTTCCCTATGCACCCCAAGCGACCGCCTCGTCCCGCACCGGACGGAAAGAAGTTCAGAAATTTCCGATGAGATCTACGATCTGAAGAAAGCAGAGAATTTGAACCACGACCATTAGGTAGATCCAACTGCGAGTCTCACTCGCATTGTGAGCTCGGGGGCTGGCCTTTAGAAAAGTAACGTACTTCATCGAGTCCTCCTGACGTGTCCCTTGTCCCTATCTTTCAAGAATACGCGTGCCCCACATATTTCTGAAATAGATATCGTAAATTTGTTATATTTGTATCGTGAATATAACTGACATCGATTTGAAATCATTAGAAGTTCTGGAAGCCCTAGTGGCTGAGCGCAACGTCACCCGGGCTGCCCGTAGGGTAGGTTTGAGCCAGCCCGCGGTCAGCAATACCCTGGCGAGGCTCAGGAAGTGGCTAGGTGACCCGCTCCTGGTCCGGACGAGCCAGGGCATGGTGCCCACCTCCCGGGCAGTTAGCCTCGTAGGCCCTATTCGAACCGCCATGGATGGACTCAGAGCCGCCTTTGCTCCCGCCCCCGCCTTCCAGCCCTCTTCCGCGGACACCCGCTTTCAAGTCGCCGCCACGGATTACGCCGCGTGGATTTGTTTGCCGGACCTTTGCGCGAAACTCGTCGCCGAAGCGCCCCACGTGCGGCTCGAGGTCAGCGCGCTTACCGAAAAAGTTCCGGCGCGCGGGCTTGAGCGCGGAGAGATCGATCTCGCGCTGGGATTTTTCCCCGACCCTCCGGAGAATTTGTATCAGCGAGAGCTCTTCCGGGAAGACTTCGTCGCCGTCATGTCTCAAAACTCCACGCACGCGAAAGGAAAGATGACACTCGCGAAGTTCACCTCCCTCCGGCACGTGATCGTAAGTCCCTGGGGAGGTATCGTCGGCACGCTCGATGCGGCGCTGGCCGAGGCCGGCGTCTCGCGCACGGTATTCGTCTCACTTACGCACTTTCTCGTCGCGCCGGCCATCGTGGCGTCATCCGACTACGTGGTCACCCTCCCTCGCCGGCTTGCGCAGTCATTCGAGAAGAACTATCCCCTCGCCATCGTAAATCTTCCGGTGACGCTGCCTTCACTTTCGTTCCGCTTGCTCTGGCACGAGAGAACGCACCAAGAGACCGCTCAGCTTTGGCTGAGAAAGACCATTGGCGACACGCTTAAAGGGTGACGAGAAAGAGCACGAGGTCAACGATATCGGCGGCGCTCGCGGCGCACCAGGGATGAGGCGCCGCCGGTAGCACGACGGGAGCCCCCAGCTCTCGGGTGCCGAACTTCGCGCGCATCCCCTGATAGTCCCAGTAGAGATTCTTGTCGTCCCAGGGAACGTCGACGAAGTAATTCTGCTTACGCGTGGCCGCTTCCTGCGCGGGGCTGCCTTTGGGAACGTGGAAGGTGGAAGGCCCCAGCACGTAGTACTTGCGATAGAGCTCGGTCTTCTCGTCGCAACGCTCCGGCGCGACGAGATCTTCCAAAGACTTCACGTGCCCGTCGTGGAGCAGCCCCCGCGGCTCGGCCCAGTGGAGATTACGAAGCAAGGCGGTGCGGATGGATTGATGCTTTCTCTGATACGCGGTCGGCGAAAAGTAAGTCCCGACCTCGGAGAAAGGAAGCATATCCTCGTCGGAGTTGGTACCGAAGTTGCTTTGATGGCAGGACTGGCAGTCCCGGGTGAAAACGTGCCGTCCGTGCTCGAGCCGGTTGACGAGTTTCGGGAACGAGTCCTTTCCGGTTTGCACGAACTGCCCTTCGCTGATGCCGTCGATCTCGGAAAGAGATTTCGTTTTTTTGAGCTGTCGATACACCGCGAGCCGCTCGAGCAGCAAATCATCGCCGTCCAAGGTCGATACATACGACGTCAGCTGGCGCAGGGATTTGATGCCCATCGTTCCCATGGAGCCTTCCGCCTCTTGGGCGTGGACGTAAGAGCCCTCGAACCCAGCGACCGCTTCCGTTTGGGAGAGAGCTCGGCGCACCGGCGTGTGGCGCGTAATGACGGGAATCGCCGCAGGAGAGAAGAAGGCATCGTCCGCCCACTCGCCGCCGTCCGCCGTATCGCGGACCAAGGTGGCATCGCTCGTGCCTTCGGGCATGGCGTAAAGCAAACGGGTTTTATCCTGAGCGGCGGTCTTCACGCCTTTCATGGGCCCCAGAACGTTCCACTTCATCGACCAATGCGTATTGGGAAGTCCCGGAAACACTTTCGCCCGAAGGCTTCCCGGCTTCTCCTCGTAGACGATGCGCTGAGCGTGGCAGGACGCGCAGTTGTACCCAATCCAGTTGCCCTGACGCTGGCTCATGACGCTGACGCCTTGGGCGTAAACGAAGCCGACCCAGCCCGTGGGCGCCGTTTTTCCGGAGCGAAGCGGCTGCCGGAGGAGCGGCTTTAAAGGCATCGCCATGGGATACGGATCGAACTCGTGAGAGGCGACCGCGACGTCGGGCACTTCGCCTCGCCGGATGGGAATCGCGCCGAAGAGTTTTTGCGGATCGGCCGCTTCTCCCGTGATGGGGTCCAAAGCTTTTCCGCGAAGCACCGTGCGCCAATCGAGTCCCCGCGAGGAGTGCAAAAGACCCAAGTTGTAATCAAACGCCCAGAACGCCGCTTCGCCCGCGCGAGCCTCCTCCTCGAAACCGGGATTATCGACTTCGATCGGAACCGCGTTGCTCTCGATGGCGGCTCCCAAACGAGAGACGGGGAACTTCGAGGCGGTAACGCCTTCGGCGCGCGCGGTGATCGGATCGGAAACCAAGTGGGGAGTGCCGGCGCGCCCCGCGGACTCCACGGCTCCGATTCTTTCCTGAATGGCCACCACGATGGGCCCTCGCGAAGCGGTCAGGGGCATCCGAAACACGATTTCCGAGCTCGTCCAGCTTTGGATGTCCTTCTTCCAAACGTCGGTGGTTTTGGACGTCTCGAAAAAGAGCTGCTTGATGAGGCGCACTCCGCCTTCAAAGGTCGGCAGGTCCCTTTCGAGCGCGCGGACATTGCCGATCAAAAGTTTCGCGTAATCGCTGTCGGGGCCTTCCCCGAAATTCGATCCGGTAAGTGCTACCAAGTCGCCCACCGAAAGGCGGGGACTCGTGATCTGGCCTTGCCGCCACACGATGGCGCCGTTGACGCTGACGTAACGGATCGTGGGATCGGTGCGGGAGGGAACCGAAACGCCCATGCCGGCTAGTTTCGGGCGAGCCTTTGCTTTGGGCGGCAAGCCGAAGGCCGTGTCGGCCAAGGCTAAGAGCAAGAGGCAGGCTAATAGGATTACAGCACGGGTCATGGACTCTCCCCTATTCATCATCGGCGGCAAAGATGGCGGATTCGTCGGCGCAAAAAGGAGTTTTGGGCACATTTGCGGAGCGTCAAGGATCGACGGGAAAATGCCGATAAGAGGGCGTGGAAACCCCGAAATTCCTAATGGACTTTCTTCAGGGCGGAGGCCAGTACAGTTACGCCATTTTCGGCGTTTCCGTGCTCGCGGCTCTCGTCATTGCCGAGAAACTCTATGCGCTGAATTTCTACTACCAGTTCGACGAGGGGTTTTTCCAAAGCATTCTGTCGCTCATCCGCAGCAATGATTTCGAGCGCGCTTACGCGCTTTGTTATCGCACCAATCACCCTCTAGCGCGTCTCATCGCGAACGTCTTGAAATACCGCGGCGAGAAAAAAGAAATCTTGGCGGAAGGCGTCTCCATCGAGTTTCAAAAGCTGGTGCCCAAAATCCAAAAGCGCTCCGCCTACATCAATATGTTCGCGAGCGTCACCACGCTCCTGGGACTGCTCGGCACGATCCAGGGGCTCATCGTTTCTTTCGCTTCCCTAAGTGGCGCTACGGGCGCGGCCAAGGCTGACCTCCTCGCGCGGGCGCTGACCGCCGCCATGAACACCACGTCTTTTGGTTTGATCGCGGCGATTCCCTGTATCGTCGGCTACACCGTTATCACGAGTCAGGAGAATCACATTCTGCTCAATTACGAAGCGACGCTGAACGAAGTGGTGCACTTCGTGGGTCAAGTCGAGGGCGAGGTCGCCGCTTCGCCTGGCATCAAGCTCAATGCGGCGGGTGATCCCTTTTACTGATGCGAGCCTTCACTTCCAAAAAGCGCTACCTACGGAGACCGGAAAAGGCCGAGGCCTTCTTGCCCGTGGCGAGTTTGATGTTTCTGCTGCTCGCCGTCCTTATCGGAAAGAAAGCGTTCACGGAGTCCCGTACCGGAGCGTCCTTCCCTTCTAGAGACTCGGTCATTTTTCACGTGACCCTTTCCGGGCACGATCATTTGGCGGAGCTCGTCGAAGAAGCGACGGGACGGCGCCTGTCGAGCCTGCACCTCATTCCCGGCCCGACGGCTCCGGGTTTGCTCGGCCAGGAGCTCAAGCGAGTGCAGCGCAAGTACGCCTCGCTCGAAGCCGTTCTCGTGAAGCCGGGCCCCGACCTATCCAGCGATGAGCTCAACGCGCTCGTCGGTGCTCTCCAGGTGCCCCCCTCTGCTCAAGGCAAGGCGACGCCCCTGGTTCTGCTTCCCGCGGGAGGGCAATGAGATGGGCTTTCACTGGCAATTTCGCCCGCGACCGGAATCGACGGCGCTGAGGCTCACGGCGATATTGAACGTTTTCGCGCTCCTCATCTTTTATATCTGCGTCACCTCGAGGCCCGAAACGAGTCCCTCCTCCGACTTCGATGCGGTGAGGCTGCGCGCCGTTCTTCAAAAAATGGCCGCCTCCGATCCGAGCCCGCTTGCCGTCGTCAAACCGGTGGAGAGGGAGCCCGCCCCGCGCGCGCTCCTGGATCCCGAGAGCGAAATCGAAGTGAAGCCGAGACGCAGGCCTCTCGGCACGGGCTCTCTCGCCCCGAGCAATCTCGACGCCATTCTGGACGGGCCCGTCGAAGCTCTTCCTGGCGAATCGGACGAAGAGAAATCCGACCTTGGGCCCGGCTTGACCAGCACGGGGGTCGGCACGAGCAAACCGAGACGCGGCGGCGCCTCTTCCGGCACGGGAACCGTGACTACGGGCGACTTCGTCCTCGGCGGCAAAGGCGAAGTGGACCGCTCCGCCGTGGAGAAAGCTTTGAATCGACGGCGCACCCAGATGCAGAACTGCTATCAGGCCGCGCTTTTGGAAAACCCAGCCCTCGCGGGAAAATTGCTTTTGCGTTGGACGGTTTCCAAAGAAGGCGAAGCAGAAGGCGTGCTCATCGAAAACTCCCAGCTGGACAACGCCGAGCTCCATAGCTGCATCGTTCAAGAAGTCTCCAAGACGGCGTTCCCGAAACCGCAAGGCGGCTCTATCATCATCCGCTACCCGCTGACTTTCTCCGTTAACTAACTTCTGTCGCGTGAAACGCGACAGAAGTTAGTTAGTCGCCGCGAAATGAGGCCAGTTGATGACCCATTGCACCCACCCGGCGAACGCGTACACGGAGGTCGGCACTTCCGAGGGACCAAAGGCGAGCGCCAGCGCGAAGGTGGCAAGCGTAAGCCCGCCCGCGAGGCAAAGGTCGACAAGAGGGCGCACGAAGCACCAGCTGGGCATTCCGGTCGCGGGCGCACCGGCGTTTCTGGCAGGCATGTTTCATGGTATCCGGCGCGGAAGCGCCTTAGGATGCGTGGCGTCACACGGGACTCTTGCCACTGTACCTCCTCCGACGCAAAGTCGGGTCGAGACCTTTGGGAGGAACGACCATGCGAGCTTTATTAGTAGGTTTAACCTTATTGGCGATGACGGGACCGGCGATGGCGGTGAGCCCCGCTCCGCTTCCTCTTCTGGGAAGAGTCATCGGCGGCGTCGGCGAGAACGGAGAGACTTTGCCGGGCGTTTCCAAGCGCTGCTTCGTGTACCCGAATCAAGCCGTGATTCAGACCTACGATGCTTCCACGGGCAAAGGCGATTCCTACGCGACGCCGCTCAACATGACCGCGGCGTACATCCGCCAGGTTTCGGCGGTCTTGGTCGCCGCCGAAAAGGAAAAAGAGACGGGCCTTCCCCATAACCGGGAAGCCAATCCGCATGTGTATTACTTCGGGTACGCGGTGGGCTCCGACGGCACGCCTTCCGCGCGCATCCGTCTCTTTTACGACGGAGCTCGGCGCATCGAGCGACAGGGCAGACAGACGCCGAACGTGATTCAGCTCATCGAGAATCTTTGTCCACATCGGTAGAGAGCGTGGGGAAACCCGCACCGGCTCGTACGGGATCGCGAGCTTCCCGTTTCGCCCGAGCGAGGCGAATCTCCTCTTCCAGGATTTTCAGCGAGAGCTGAAGCGCCTTGACCGCCAATTCCGCTTGTCGGACTCGAGACGCGGCCGTGAGTAACGATCGGGTCGGTAGCCAGATTCCGGTCTGCGTATCGCCGACCGTGACGGGGATTCGCCAGGTGAACTCGACTTCGCCTTTAAAGGGGAACCGGCCTTTCGCGTTCTCGACGACGCCGCTTTCCGGGCCACAGCCGTTCGAGGTGAGCAAGGTCACGGCGTAGTACTCGCCGCGAGGCACTCGAATGCCCGCGAACTCGTAGCGTTCGGCGCCGATTGCGACTTGCCCTTCGCCGATGGGGATTCGCACCGGAAACGACGGTGGGATCGAGGGCAGAAACTGAACCTCCTTCAAGCAAAGCACGAGACGCGTCTTACTCGTGTCCTCGGCGGCGGCTCGCTTCGGAAACTCGGGAAGCATTCGGCCCATGAGACCCAAGGAGAAATTGGGCAACGATATCCCTTTCGAGATCCGCTGGTTCATTTCATCTTGAATCGTGCAGGCGCAAAGGCTCAAACAAAAACAGGTAAGGGCAATAGTGGATCGCATGGCTTCCTTCCTCCTACTCGGAGCGGAGCGCAGTCGATACGGAAGTCTAGGTCACAGGGGCAAACTACTGACGAACATGCCGTGGGGTGAGGGCTGGGGATTTCTATAGCTGGTGTCGGTTAACGAAATATTGTTGCAACCCATATGCCCCTTTTCCTTCCGCCGGAGCTAAGACCTCATCGGGACTGGCAAAACTCTTTCGGTCGTCGACTTTGCTAACACCCGTCTATGGCGTGGGCGCCCGACCAACTTTTTTCTATCTAAAAAACCTCTCTGGGATTTCGGAGCGCTTTGGGTGACTTGAGTAGCCCGAAACTTCGACAAGCGCCGATTTCCCCTTTATGACCCCCTAGTTTCCCTCGTTGCCCCAAGGACTTAAGCACCGTATTTCCAATTGTGCCGGCCAAAAGATCGTCGCGATTTCGATCTCAGCCACGGCTGGACGAACGGCAACCGGTGCGCCAAAATGCTCCTCATGGCAAAACGAGACCCCTTCACCTGGTTGTACCCGAAGATCGAGCCCTACCGCATGGACCGCTTGCGCGTGTCCCCGGTGCATGAGCTCTACTATGAGGAGTCGGGGAACCCAAAGGGTAAACCGGTGGTCTTCGTGCACGGAGGGCCCGGCGGCGGAACGGATCCCAAGCACCGGACGTTTTTCGATCCGGATAAATATCGCATCGTTCTTTTCGATCAGCGGGGGTGCGGCAAGAGCACGCCGCATGCTTGTCTCGAGGACAATACGACTTGGGCTCTCGTCTCCGACATGGAGCGTTTGCGTGAGCACCTCGGCATTTCCCGGTGGCTCGTGTTCGGCGGGTCTTGGGGAAGCACGTTGTCGCTGGCTTACGCGCAGACTCACCCCGAAGCGGTGACTGAGCTGGTCCTGCGAGGGATCTTTCTTTTGAGAAAGAAGGAGATCACTTGGTTCTATCAGCACGGGGCGAACGAGCTTTTCCCGGACACGTGGGAGGATTATCTGAAGCCGATTCCGGTAGCGGAGCGTTCCGATTTGCTTTCGGCGTATCACCGCCGGCTCACCTCGCCCGATCGCAAGGTTCAGATCGAAGCGGCTCGGGCCTGGAGTGTTTGGGAAGCAAGCACCAGCAAGCTCTTTCCCGATAGTGGTTTCATCGAGAACTTCGGCGAGGAAGAGTTCGCCCTCGCCTTCGCCCGCATCGAGTGCCACTACTTCATGAACAAGGGCTTCTTCACCTCCGATAATTTCCTCATCGAAAACGCCGCAAAGCTAAAAAAGATTCCCGCGGTCATAGTACAAGGACGTTACGACGTCGTTTGCCCCATGGACAGCGCCTGGGCCCTACATCGCGCTTGGCCCGAAGCCGAGTTCATCCTGGCCCCGGACGCCGGCCATTCCGCTTTCGAGCCCGGAATCGCAAAAGCTCTGGTAGCCGCGACCGACAAGTTCTCGATGACTTAACCGGTGCGCCCGACAAAGCACCCGAAGATTCGCCACGGTATTCAAACCACCGCGAACGACTTCTTTAAGGTGATGAAACTGAAGCCACCGCTTTTGCTCGCAACGGATTCCGCCAGGTCCAACGAAGGCGCACTGATTCTGATCTCGAACCTGAACGGAATGAGTCACAGAAGCTGACAGAGGACGCCGCCCAGGCTTCGGCGGATTTCCTGAGGAAACTTTCTTAGGCCTTTCGGCTTTCTTCAGAGGCTCATGCCTTTTTCTCATATCCCGAGCCAATCAAGCAACGACGTCAGCCAAGGTCGCCGGCTTCTGAAGCTTCTGCGAAAGAATTTCAGTGCGCGCTTTAAGGTTCGCCTCAGTCTCGGAATCGACGGGACATTTAAGCTCCGAGATATCTTTCGCCACGGGCCGGACGCGCTGATTCACATGCGCTTTCGGATTCTCCGCTTTCACGTACCGGTCCAGCTCCTCTCGCTTGAGGGTCTGCTACTTCGCAGCGGCTTCAAACCGTAGCGACGACGAAAGCGCACAAATCGGCGCTCCGTCGAGAATGGCCGTGTCGGTAAGCAGCTCTCCACTCCGGCAAAATTGACCCACGGTCAAATTACAGTGAGCGCAAACTACTTTCGCTCTATCCTCACTCGTCATCGCCGTCACCGGCGCCCGCACCGCCCCCGCCTCACCCTCCGAAAACACTGGCCAACGCGTCCCCGCCTCGTCCAGCTTCTTCTCCGACCCAAACAGCACCGCCCCGCACTTCGTGCAGTGATACACACCGTTCTCATGGTGATGCGCGTAGATCTCCTCCCGCTCGTACTTTTGCTGAGCGGGTGGCCCGCTACGGGAGAACCAGTCGCAACCGGAGAGTCCTGTCAGAGCTACCAGAACCAGAAGGGCCTTAAACACGCGGGGAACCTCGGCGCAAAGTGAATAGAACGATTTCTCCCCGGGAGAAAAGTCGAATCGGCAAGGCAACGACGCCCGCGCCCCGGCTGGTGTACCCGAGAAGCTCCCCTACCCGCCAAAGCCCCTTGGCCATCGACCGGGGAGTATCCGTATGAGTAAACACCGGCATCCCGTTAGGCAAGCAAACCTGTCCACCGTGGGTATGCCCGCTCAAGTACAGAGAGTAACCAAGCGCCGCGGCTTCATTGGCCACTTCGTTGCTGTGCACGAGGGCAATCTTGAACTCGGCCTTGGGACGAGTCAGCGCCTCGATGGCCTGCTCGGTATAATAGTAATGCACGTCGTCCAAACCGGTGACGGCAATGGAGTGGTCTCCTCTCGCAATCGACACGCTCTCGTTGGCAAGCACGCGAAGGCCCATCGACTCGAAGCCCGGCACCATGTCGACCGTGTCGTGATTGCCCAAGGTGACGAAAATGCCATCCTTCGCGCGGATGGCGCGGCAGAGCTGCGCCATGGGATCCATGATTTGCCGGTACTCGCCCGTGGTCTTTTCGCGGTAGTCGCCGGTCAGAACGGCGAGATCCACTTCTTCTCTCGGCAAGACGGCGAGCGAGCTCGCCACGACTTCCGGCACCATGTCGAAGTGCGGATCGGTGATGTGAAGGACCGTGTACCCTTCGAACGCCTCGGGAAGCGCCGGGAAGAAAAGATCCATCCGGGTCAGTTCGATATGGGTAGCGGTGCGCCGGGCGACTTTCCCAAGACGCGTGACCTTCAGAAATATCGCCACAATCCTCAGGAACTTGCCGAGCAGATCCCAGCGGCGCGGCTTCTGCATGCGAGGGTGGGACTTTACTTCCCGCCGTTCCATGTCTTGGCGGCGGAGGCGCCAGGCGTCTCTCGCGGTGAACGGCAAACGCCGTGGCTCGGCGGAGGTTTTCGTCTTCGCGTTCTTCATAGCTTCGTCGGTACCGTGCTTGTCCATAACTCTCTCTTGGGGCCCCGCCCTCTCTTAAGCGTAAAGGCGATCCTTTTTCAAGCGACCTCCAAGCCTTTGTTCGGACGGGCCCCTTCTTTCAATACCTGGCCCCTTACACTGGTCCTGGACGGGCAGGAGATATTTGAAACCTCTCGCGATTCATTAGGATGTCGTCCGGTCTTTTTTCGTTCGAAGGCGCTTCGGTAGGAAAGCCGCTCACTTATCCGTGCTCCAGGTCCAGCGAAAGGGGCCAAGTATCTTCTTTCAGCTGTTTCCCTAGTTGATTCGCCAGACGGGTGAGCTCTTCTCCTAGACGTTGAACGGAGGCAACTGTGCCTCGGAGCGGACGCCGGAGCGCGGCCGCGAGACCTTGTAAAAAACGTAAGCTTCCGAGGGCTTTATCCAGTGAGTGCAGCACGGAAACCTATCGGAAGATTCAGGCTAGCTCCCAAGCTTGGATTTCGCGGTCGATTTCGCGCAAATCCCCAGGGAGATCCGGAGGCTTACCCCGCGCGTTAGCTCAATCTCCCGAAGGAGCCGGCGTGGGAGTGGGAAGCGGGTTGGCCTTGGCCGCGGCTACCGCACGCGACCAGAAATCCTCGTCCGTGCCCCCGCGGCTACCATTGCTGGTATCGCCATACTCGGAAGGAGGCGTCGGCTCTTGGTTGCTGTCGCCGCCCTGCCCTTGCTGGAGCATGAACATCAACATTTGAGGATCGATTTTGCTCTTGGGATCGCCGCCATACTTAGCCTGTAGGGGCGCCATGCAAGTTTGAACGCATTGGCCTTTTTCGAAGAACGCGGGGGCGGCCGAGCCGCCCGAGGCGACCGGGTTACTGCAACCGGCCATCGCTTGTTGAATCGCAGGACCAACGACCGGATCCGCGCGAAGCGCGGCGAGAGTCGAGGGGTCCATGGAAGCATAACGAGGATCGCAAGTCGTCGCCGCGCCCGTGGAAACGGAGGCCGTCGCGCCGGAGCCCGCCGTGGATTGCGAGGTTTGGATGTTGCGATTTTGATAAGCCGCCGCGGCCGAGGCCGTGCGATCTTCGTCGCATTTGATGTTACAGCCGCAGAGGGCTAGCCGTTCGCCGTCGGTTTTAGAAGGATCGGGCTCGCAGGGATCTATAGTGCCCGGGAAACCAGGCCGGCTTCCGCCATACCCGCCTTGGCCGTAGCCATCGGGAGCCCCGTATTGCCCTTGAGGTCGATATCCGCTCGGCACACCCGCACCGAAGCCGCCGCCGAAAACAGCGGCGAACGGGTCTTCCGCATGCGCGGCGATGGCGGTGAAGAGAAGAAGCAAAGAAAGAGCGACTCGGTATAAGCCAAACACGATGTTAACCCCTTGCTGGTGGTTCACTGTTGCAAAACTATGACTGTTAGAAGAGCAAGGGCGGTGCCAGCCCTTTCAGGCACGAGCCGCGCGGGACGAATCCTGACACCGTGATCGATCCACAGGAGTGCGCACCGTAAGCATTCGGGTGCACTACGCATTTCACACTGTCTTACTATTGGACAGGTGCTTTGAGTGTGTTCAGGCTTTCTTGTAATCGAAAGTGAGCTTGCCGCCCGACTCGCCCACCTTGATGGAACCACCTTCGGAGACTTTTCCGAAGAGAAGCTCGTCGACCAGCGGCTTCTTCACGTGCTCGTCGATGGTGCGGGCCAAGGGGCGCGCGCCGTACGCGGGGTCATAGCCCTTGGAGATGATCCACTTGCGCGCCGGCAAAGTGACGTCGAGAACGACCTTCTGTTCTTTCAGCTGATCGGCGAGTTCCTTGATGAACTTATCGACCACCAGGAGCAGGACGGGCTCTTCCAGTCCCTTGAAGGACACCACCGCATCGAGGCGGTTGATGAACTCAGGGGGAAAAGCCCGCTTCACAGCTTCGAGCGATCGGCCGCCTTCCGTGTCGGGGCGGATGCCGATGCCGGGCTTACCGAGCTCGCGGGCTCCCGCATTCGAAGTGAGAATCAAAATGACGTTTCTAAAGTCGACGAGCTTACCGGTGCTGTCAGTCAATCGGCCACTATCCATGACTTGGAGTAGGACGTTGCCGATATCCTGGTGGGCTTTTTCCATCTCATCGAGAAGGAGCACGGTGTAAGGATTTTTCGAGACCGCCTCGGTCAACAGACCGCCTTCGTCGTACCCGACATAGCCCGGAGGCGCTCCTACCAAGCGAGCCACGGAATGCTTCTCCATATACTCGCTCATGTCGAAGCGCGTGAGCTCGACCCCCATGATGCGGGCGAGTTGTTTGGAGACTTCCGTCTTTCCGACGCCCGTGGGCCCGGTGAAAAGATAACAGCCGATGGGCTTATTCGGATTTCTGAGTCCGCTTCGCGAGAGCTTGATGGCGGTGGCGAGCTTTCCGATGGCCTCGTCTTGACCGAAGATGACCGCCTTCAAGTCCGCTTCGAGGGTCTTCAGCTGAGACTTGTCGTTCGTCGACACGCTCTTCGGCGGCACTTTCGAAATGGAGGCGACGACCGCTTCGATATCGTCGATGGAAACGGTTTTCTTACCCTTCTTGATCTTGATGCGCGCCGCCGCTTCGTCCATGACGTCGATGGCTTTGTCCGGAAGGGGGCGGCCGTGAATATAGCGCGCGGAGAGATCGACCGCCGCTTGCACGGCGCCCTTATCGAAAGTCACGTCGTGAAACTCTTCGTAACGGGCGCGCAGCCCTTCCAAAATGAGGCCCGCTTCCTCAAGAGAGGGTTCCTTGATGTCGATGCGCTGGAACCGGCGAATGAACGCACGATCTTTTTCGAGATACGCGTGAAACTCTTTGTGCGTCGTCGACCCAAGGCACGTGAGCGTGCGATTGGCCAAGGCGGGCTTGAGCAGATTAGACGCATCCATCGAGCCGCCGCTGGTGGCGCCCGCGCCGATGAGGGTATGAATCTCGTCGACGAAAAGGATGGCGTGCTTTTTCTTCTCGAGCGCTTTGACCACGGCTTTCAGCCGCTGCTCGAAATCCCCGCGATATTTCGTGCCCGCGAGTAAGCCTCCCATGTCGAGGGAGTAGATCTCGGCGTCTTTGAGCACGTCCGGAACGGTGCCATTGACGATACCGAGCGCCAAGCCATCGGCAATGGCGGTCTTTCCCACGCCGGGATCGCCGACCAAAAGCGGATTATTCTTAGTACGGCGGCACAAGATCTGGATGACTCGCTCGATGATGTCTTCCCGGCCGATGAGGGGATCGATCTTCCCCTCTTTGGCCCGGGCGTTCAAATGGACGGTGAAAGCTTCGAGCGGATCGCCCTTGGAGCCGGCCCCTTCTCCGGGTTGCGCGCCCTCTTCGCCGGCTTCCTCCTGCGATTCTCCCGGAACGACCGATTCGGAGTCTTTCGGAATCCCATGCGAAACGTAATTGATGACGTCGAAACGGGTGACCCCGAGCTCCGCCAAAAAGTGTACGGCATGGGACTGCGCTTCGGGAAAGAGCGCAATGAGAAGCGACGCCGTCGTCACTTCATCGCGGTCGGCGCTGTGCACTTGCACCACCGCCCGCTGGATGAGCCGCTGAAAAGCGAGCGTCACCTCCGGCTTCCAATCGTCGCGGGAGGGATTGCCCTCTTCACCGAAATTGACGACGGGAATGTTCTCTTCCAAAAACGTTTCGAGTCTTTTCTTCAGTTTCGTCGTGTCGCCGCCGCAGGCTTCGAGCACTTCCAGCACATCCGCGTCGGAAGTAAGCGAGAGCAATACGTGCTCCAGGGTTACGAACTCGTGGCCCCTATCGGCTGCGTAACGGACGGCCCTGTCCAGGCTCGTCTTCACAGCGGGCGTAAATCCCGTCGCCATACTAGGCCTCCTCGACAATGGTTTTCAGGGGATACTGATTCGCTCGCGCGTAACTGTTCACCTGAAAGGCTTTGGTCTCGGCAATCTCGTGAGTGAAAACTCCGGCGATTCCGGCTCCCCGAGTATGGACCTGCATCATCAGAGCGGTGGCATCCGAATCGTTCTTTGCGAAGAAGCGCTTGAGAACATGCACGACGAACTCGCGCGGCGTGAAGTCGTCATTCAAGATGACGACTTTATATAAAGTTGGGGACTTCGTTTCTTGAGAAGGACGAATGAGCGTTTGAGTGCCGCCCTCTCGTTCGAGCTCCCGCTGTTTTTTTTCGTCGTCGCCCATAGTGATGCCCTACCGCCACCTTTAAGATAATACCGGTGAGGGGTGTGGGCAAGGCAGCAAGCGTGGCAGAGCCCGGGAGAACTTAGTTAACTATTTAATTATATTTTGGAATTTTATTTGACTCAGTGACGGACGAGTTCATTGTGCAGCGTCCGAAGTCGGGCCGCGAAGACGATGCGCTGTTCGGACGAGAGCGATTCCACCAGACGAGAGCAGATCGCATCATCGTAAGTCGGAAAACATTCGGTGGTAACCCGGCGGACCAGGACCCGGGGGCCGGTAACGCGAGAAACACCGAGCGTCACTCCAAGAACGAGCGCGAGCCCCAACGCGAGCGAGCCCCATTTGGCCGTGAGCTGGCCGAAGCGCCGGACGGCGACGAAATGATGGATACCGACGAGGATTGCGCAAAACAAAGCCACTCCGGCGGCGGGCAAAGCAAGTGGCGTCACCATGGCGTCGACCGTTTCAATCTTCCACGGAAAGGGCGGCAACTGAAACACGAGCGCCGAACGGTACGCCAAGAGACAAACCGACCAAACCAAAGACGTCCCCAGACCCAAAGTCGTGGCGTCCAGGTCGGCCAGATGAAAGTTTTGGCTGTGCAAAATCGGAGGCTGGCCGCAACGTACCAGAAACGAATTCAGCGTCCGGCAAATGAAACGGCGGTAACGGAGCCCCACCCAACCCCGGGGGTCGATAGGCACTTCGGCCGGGAGCAAGAAAGCGCGCAACGCACGGGCACGGAAGTTAGCTGTGGACCAGGCCTTCACCCGGACCCGGGTGCCGTCCTGGCGAAGCTCGAAATAGGTGACGAAAGCATTCCCTTCCTCCCCTAATTGGTAGAGGCGGCGGTTGGAGCGCAAAGCGACCAGGTGGTACCCATTTTCGGCAGCCCAATGCTCGACCAAGGGCCAAATAATGCCCCTAGAAGGGAATTCCCGGGTCCAGTGACCCTCCCTATCGAGTAGCTCCTCAAGGAGCGACTCTTCTCGTAATCTCCGTCTTTTAGGGTGCTTATCGGCCATTTCCCTCACTCATCTCCGCTGCCAAGCTGTGCAAGGGAAAGGCCAGCCTGCCGTAGGCACAAAATGATTCGGCCGGTCCCACCACCCAGTGAGACCGGCCGAAACGCCCTTAATTTTCGGGTCGGGAGCCCCCTCCCGTACCCTGCCTGACTTCCTTACCTAGGGAAGCGACGTCCCCCTGGAAAAAGGCTCATCCCGCAGAGATCGCCTAGTTAACGCTATCTTGTGAGGGGGGTGGATTATACGGTGCGTCCAGATTAACGTCTGGCCAACTATTTGGGGGGAGAGTTCCATGTATCGCATTACCTTACTGTCCTTGGTTCTAGGCGCGGTTTCCAGCTGGGCCACGGTGCCCTTTCCGGCCGCGAACTTCCCCTACTTCGGGAAGATCGAGATTTCGAATCAGAAGGTCCAGAGCGCTTCCAATGTGGAAGCCCTCAAAGCGGAGGCCATCCAAGCCTGCCGCCTCACGCACCGAGCGCTCTTCGCCATCGAAAGCTACTACCCTGAAATTCAGGAGCTGATGGGCAGCATGGGAGCGAACTTCCCCGTCCTCTATAAGAACCGCGAGTTCTACCGTAAGCACTTGGCCAATCGCTATCAGGCTTGCACTGCCGGCAAGATTCTCTTTCGCATGCACGGCCGCTGCGCCACCGAGCGAGACACGGTCGCGTTCGTGAAAGTCACCCTCGGCTTTGTTCACTCCACCATCAACATCTGTGACGAATATTTCGCCGACACCGCCGAGACCCGCGCGGGCACGATCCTGCACGAGTACGGCCGTCTCGAGAACATCGCGGACTCCATCAAGTTCGACACGAACAACATCTACGTCTGGGACGCCATCGCCGGCCGTCTCGGAGACACCAATACGTTCACGCAGCTCGCCGACTTGAAAGCGAAGAAGAAGCCTTAGAGCTGGCTCTGGATTTCGGCGAGCGCTTCGTCGACTTCTTTTCGATGGGATCGAAAGCAAAGTACGCAAAGGCGTAAGTGCACTTGTCCGCGCAACTTCGTGGAAGAGAGATGCACCCTTCCCCGTTTGAGTAGCTGTCCCATCAGGCGATCGGTAGCGGTATCCGCGGCGTCTCCCTCTCCCGCTACCCGAAACGTCGCGATGGAAAGCTGGGGCGCGGGGCCCACGACGATTCCCGGGATCGCCTTTAGCTTCTCGTGAGCGTAACTGGCGAGCGTGAGCTTTTCTTCCAGCGCGGCTCGGAAGCGGGCGAGACCGTGGATCTTCAGCGAGAACCAGAGCCGTGCCGCCCGAAAATGCCGGGTGAGCTCGGGGGAATAGTCGTTGGGAGAGCGAAGATCGGAATCCGCCACGTCTCTCAGATAGTTCGCATCGAACTTGAGGCTGTCTTTGAGATCTCCCGCCTGCCGCACGAGAACCGCGCCCAGGCCGTAAGGCTGAAACAATCCTTTGTGGGGATCGAGCACGAGAGAATCGGCGAGCTCCATTCCCTCGAGTTTCGCTTTCCCCTGAACGGTGAGATAGAAAAATCCGCCGTAAGCCGCATCGACGTGAAACCAAAGCGACTCTCGTTTACAAAGCGCGGCGATGGCTTTCAAAGGATCGATGGCACCCGTATTGGTGGTGCCCGCGGTCGCGCACACGAGCCACGGAGAAAGCCCTGCTTTGCGATCGAGCACGATCTGCCGCTCGAGCGCGGGAACCGAAAGGCGAAGATCGTCGTCCAGCTGGATGAGGCGCCGGGGAGCCGCTTCGAGGCCCGCAATCTTCAGTGCTTTGGTGAAACAGTGATGAGCCTCGTCGGTGTAATACACGACGCTGCGGTGCCATTCGGAAAACGGACGCCCGGCGCGGGCCGCCACCAGCGCGGTGAGGGTCGCTAGCGAGCCGCCGCTTTGCAAGGTGCCCCAGCTTTCCGCCGGAAACGAAAGCAAGTCGCGCAACCAGCCCACCGCTTGATTCTCTATGTCCGCGGCTCCCGGACACGCGTGATAGGCGCCCGCGTACGGATTGGTGAGAGCCGCGACGAAATCTCCCACGGCGGCGGAAGCAATGCCTCCTCCAGGAATGTAACCAAAGAATCGGCCCGACGTGGGACTGATGCCGTTGTGAAGCACGGTGCGATCGTAATCGGCGAGGACAGAGGCGAAGGCCTCGGGTCTTTCCGAGGGTTCGGCCGCGCCGGAGGCCACGGGCTTCAAACCATGAAACGCTGGGCCGTCCTCGATTCGTGAGAGAAACGACGCCGAGTAAGCGCCCAGGGTTTTCCACCACTCCGCGAACGCTTCAGGCGAGGTATCGAGCAGAGAAGATTGCTTTTCCAGAACTTCGAGTGCCGCTTCCGTAGGCTTCATCCCTCCACGGTATCATCGGCGCGACCTTTGACAACCTGTCATGGCGCCTCGGTGCCCCAAGAGAAGGTGGTAACGGCCGTTAATCGGATCGGGGGCGGAAACGCTTACGAAGTGATACTCTCCCCGATACTAGAGAATGAACCCACCCTACTGGAGAACCCAAATGAAACACATTCTCGGTTTACTCGTGCTCGTCACGAGCGCTTCTAGCTTCGGCCTTTCCGCGTTCCAGCTCCCGCAAATGAATCACGCTACGCCCGGCACGATCTATGACAGCGCCGCCCACAAGGACAGTGTGTTTGTCATCGAGGCGTACTTTGACGGCTGCCACTATTGCAATGAGAACGCCCCGAATGTCGACGATATGGCGGAGTCGTTCGCCAACGAGCCCCGAGTGCAGGTGCTCGATGTCGGCATCGACCGCATGGACTCGGTGTACAAAAACTGGATCTCCAAGCACAAGCCGAACCACCCCGTGCTGAAAGACGATAAGCGCCAGGTCATCCGTCAGCTCGGCACCTTGGGCTATCCCTCGACTTACGTCGTCGACTGCAAAGGCAAAGTAGTTTACCAAGGCACTGGCGTCTGGGATATGAGTTCGGAAGCGCAAATGAAGGACAAGATTTCCAACGCGCTCAAAGAGACCTGCGCTAAGTAAGCTCGGTTTAGGGGATCGGGCGGGTTATGATTAAGTCTATCCTTCGAGGTAACTCTCATGACCCGTCCCCCCTCAGGCCGACCCTTCAATCGACGCGCGCTCAGCTGGGCCTTTTACGACTGGGCCAACTCGGCCTTCG
>JAYUGC010000019.1:0-6884 GCA_043767805.1 Pseudomonadota bacterium
CCGGTTCTAGGGCCCTTAGCCGTAACCGTGGATCGCCCCACCGTGGTTATTTTCCCCAACCAGGTGGATTTCTTCGGCCGTTCCTCCCTCACGCTAAACTCCGTCGCTGCCGCCGCGCCTCCCATGAGCATTCTGACGGCGAATGCCAACAGCGCCAATAGTAACTCCGACACCATATCGATGGCCTATACGGTGCCCGCAAATGCCGGCGCCAATCCTCTTCTTCTGGTGGCCGTCGGAGGGGATGATAAATCTTCAGATGTCCTTCCCAATTCAGCGGACGTCGACGGAGACCAAATGTACCTGGTGACTTCCGGACTGAGTGGCGCGTCTGGAAATCGAACGGGCTACGCGCTCTATTCTATTTTGGCCACCGCTGGCTACTACGGAACCATAACCGGCCGCTTTCAGGGAAACCTAAAACCTCGTATCATCACCGCCTACACTTTGACTCGAGCTAAGAGTTACGTTCCCGAAGCCATGTCGGTAGGGGTTAGTTCCACCGGCAATGTGCTAGCCAGCATCACGCCCTTTACGGCGGGGGCGATGATTGTGTCCGCGGTGCAGGAAGGTGCCGCCTCGGCGCTCAATCCCAGCGGACTCAATCACACGGAGGACGTGGAACACCTTGTAAGCGGAAATGGCGCCGCCATGGGGCATATCCTAACGACGTCGCTACGCACTCTGAATACGGTAGGCTGGACGAACGCCAGTCCCAAGCGCATGGTGCTTATTCTCGCTTCTTTCGCGCCTACTCCGGACCCGGTAACCGGCACAGTAAAAAGCACCTACCAAACCAGCCGCACCTTGAAGTACGTGGTCGGGCGTTGGACCGGATCAGCGACTCTTAGCAACTTGAGCCTTAATGGAGTTACGCAGACGGTTCCCTCTCTGCCTAGCGGAACGCGTATTAACATCACCCAGTCCATGATACTGCCGGCCAATGCAGCGGCCGCCGGTTTCACCTTTACCTTTTCTGATACCATGACCGGTCAAGACATCGTCCTCACTTTCGAGTGGTCGACTGGCGACAAGGACACGATAAAGTTTACGGTGCCATAAATGAAATCGTCGTCGACAAGGCAGGGGTTTACCGTACTTGAAGCAGTTTTTCTTATTCTAATCTTATCGATTATCGCGACCATGGCGGCGTCCCTCTTTCGAAATGCTGGCGACGCCGAAAAATTCGAGGCCACTCGCCAAAAAATGGAAGCTATTCGGGCAGCCGTCTTAGGGTCTGGCCAGCTCGATCCGGGAGGGCTAAAAAAGGATTTTGGCTATCACGGCGATGTGGGGGGGCTTCCCACCTCACTCACTCAACTTACCGCACCCCAAGCCCCTACCTGGGCCTACGTGGCTACTTACGGATTTGGAGCTGGATGGAAGGGGCCTTACTATCAAACCCGATTCGTCGATCCTTACACGATAAATACAGACGCTTGGGGGCGAGCCTTTGTTTTTAGCACCACCAGTCTTACGAGCTTTGGGAGCGATGGGGCGGCGGGAGGAACGGTGTATGCCCAAGATCTTGTGATGATTCTTTCGACCGCCGATAGATTGAGCCGGGTACGAGGAGTGATAAAAGACGGCGCCACGGCGCTACCGAACCGCACCGTAAACCTCGTCTATGCCTCGGCTGGACTGATGACGACCGCCGCCGCTACGTCGGATGCCAACGGTTTTTTTGTTTTCGACAACATTCCCTTCGGGGCTCGCTCGGTGTTTTCCACAGACTCTCCCGGTATCGGCGCCAAACCCGTTACGGTTTCTGCACCTGAAGTCTTTCTCCCTCCGGATACCCTTAACTATTATGGAGACGTTCAGAAGATTACCGCCGATACGTCCACAGCGGGTTGTTTGGCCGGAGATCGTACGCAGCACCGCGTGTCGGTGACGAGTTCTTATCTGACGGCGACAACTCTCGGCTACCTCACCGTTTGGTGGGAGAGTACCGCTTCCCTTCTCAATACCATTATTTTGAATTCGACGGCGCAGTCCGTCGGTTCGAGCACGAGTGGGACGCGTATTGCGATTACCAAAACGATGACGCTTCCGGTTGCCAGTGCGCGTGACCTAGAATTGCGGTGGAATCGAAAAAACGACAGTCAGGCGATTGCTGCCGAATTGGAGTGGAACGGGATCTCTGATAAGGATCAGATTTCCTGGGTCACCAACACTTGTGCCAATCCCTCGATCGCTGTGAATAACGCTCTGAGCGCAAACTATGGAGGTTCGCGCACTATTACGACTACAGCTTATACGGTACCCGCCGGCACCAACGACGCGATGTTGGTGGTTGTGGCGGGGGCGGCTGATAGTAATAATAATGTTGCCCCCGCCAGCGCTAAATTCGGGGCCACCTCCATGACCCTCGCCACGGCGGGAATCGGAGGGTCGGCCGGGACCCGTTCCGGAACGGGAATGTTCTGGCTGGCCGTTACCTCTTTGCAAAGCGGAAATATCGTTGTCACCTATCCGGGGGCGGCGATCGATCATTTGGTATTTGCGGCTAGCCTCAATAGTACGGATTCTTCGGGGCCAGAGGCAAAAGCTTTGGGCACCTCGGGGACGGGTCCCACTTATGCTAACGTCAACACGTTAACCGATTTCGCTCTGGTGTTTAGCGGCACGCAGATGTCGGGAAGTAATAAGACCTATGCTACTGGGACTTGGGGCGCAGGCGTTCATATTTTGGATGTCGACGATCGGACGGGTGGCGGAACCGGCGCTATCGGTCATTTTCCCGTCGATACGGCGATGACTATTCAAGGAATAGGTTTTACGGCTTCGAGCGCAACTAACGGGGCCGTGGCGGCCGCCTCTTTCAAGTACAAGCCGTAACGCACTTTTTTAAGTCGGTTAGCGTTTAACTGTGGCTCTTGCCGTTGAGAGCGACGCTAGCGCGTGCCGAGGGGCGTCCCACCCGGGTTCTCGCTGGGCTGCCTTTTCAAAATAGCGGGCAGCTAAAGTCGAGTTTCCCTGTTTCGCTAGGCAAATTCCCTTTCCGTGGTTTGACTCGGGCAGATTGGGATTTCGCTGCAAGGCCGCTTCGAAATAGCGCAAGGCTTGGGGGCAATCCTCCGCCAAACGAAAGGCATTTCCAAGTTGCGACAATGTTTCGGCGTGTCCCGGCCTTTGGTTGAGCGCGAGAAAAAGATGGGTCTTCGCTTCCTCGAGACGGTTAGTACGGAGCAAAACCATTCCATAAGCATACTGGGCATCGGCGATGTTGGGATCTCGGCTAAGGACGTAGATAAATTCCCTTTCGGCGAGATCGAAGCGCCCCACCCGCGCGAAAAGCCGGCCAGAGTTGTAGTGTCCGGCTAGGTTTTCCGGGGAGATACGGATGACTTCCTGATAGTGATAAAGCGCCTCCAGCCATTCCCCTTTTTCTTCTCGCAAGGTCCCTAAGTTGTTGTGGCAAAGGACGCTGTTTGGATTTACTCGGATCGCATGGGTGAACAGAGTGGTGCTGTCGGCCCATTGCGCGGTCTGAGTGCGAGCGAGTCCACCCAAAAGCAAGAGGACGAGAGCGGAGGCAATTAGGATGGGCCGCCGGGGATGGCGAGCGACGATCCACGTAAGCCCCGCGGCAGGGCCCACCATGGCGAGATAGAGGTATCTGTCGGCAACCGTGGAAAACTCCTGAAAGTAGAAAGGGACAAACCCCAAAACAGGCGCGAGGGCGGAAATAAAAACGAGGAAGGGCGCTTTGGCCTTTGAGGGTTGTCGACGTAAAACGATGAAAAGCAGCACCGGTACCAACCAGGTAATCCACCGCCAATTAGAGCTTTTGAGCATCAGGGGATTTCGACCGTAGTCGGGGGAAAGTCCCAGCGGCACCAGGACCTTCGAGAAGTAAAACGTCAGAGCATCGGAAGCAATGGCCGGGCGAAGGAGCCAGGGCGCAATGAAGGTAATATGGATGTCCGGTTGGCTAATCTTTGCGATCCAGGCAAGGGGAAGGGCTGCCGCGAACCAGGGTAAAAGGCGCAGACCTGCCCAGCGCACTGACGTGCCACGGCCTAAGTTATCCAAGGCGAGGGCGATGAGGGGCACTACGACTGAGGATGGTTTGGACAGGAGCGCGAGGAGATAGCTTCCGGTAGCCCAGGCATATCGCTTCCAGGAATGCTTACCCGCCTGGCAAAGGCGAGAGTAGCTGAGATAACCGTGAATCGCCGCGAGCGAAAAGAAGCCGGAGAGCAGATCTTTTAGTCCCGAGATCCAAGCGATGGGCTCTACTTGCACCGGGTGTAGCGAAAAGAACAGGGCTCCCAGAAGCGCCGCCCACGACGCTCCTGAAAGTTCCAAAAGAATAAAGAAAACTAGCGCGGTGTTCGCGATGTGCAGGACCAGATTCGTCGAGTGGTATAGGCGGGAGCTCGCCTGGCGGTAGTTTTCCGTTGTTCCCCTCGAATCCCAGGTCCCCCAGTACCGATCGAAAATCGCTTTTTGCGCCGCCCAAACCGTGTAGGTCACCGGAATATAGAGGCCCTGATAAGGTTCTTTCCAGATGTTCCAAAGCGATCCGTCGGGCCGAAAGTGGGGATTGTGGGTGATGTGGAGATCATCGTCGAGCAGAATGAATTGGCTTTTTCCGACGGCGCCATACGTGAACCAAGCACATATAACGATGAGCAGAAGGGCGGCAAGCGTAGCGCGCATGAAGTGGTCAAATTATAGCTCAAGCCGCCGGAGTCCGACCGGCCACTTGGTTCCGGCGTTTTACTCGGCGTTCTGTTTCGCTTCAGGGAACTGAATTTCGCGCGTAATCGTCGAGGTCTTGCGCAGCGCCGCCACCCATTGGCTCATCAGCTCGGACTGCAGCGAGGTCTCGACGCTCTTTTCGACCACTTCGGCGGACTTTTCGAAATCCTCAGGTTTTGGCCGCTCCACCGAAGCGAGCTTCAGGTAGTAGTAGTTGTTCTGATGGTAATGCAGTTTTTTCGAGACCGGGTCCTTCATGCTGAGCAAGAAAACAGCGTCGAGAATCCCTTCCGACTGACCGATGTTCGGCACGTAGCCCTGACCGAGGGAGAACGGCCCCGTCTTTTTCACGGCGACTTTCAGCTTTGCGAGCTCGGGCTCCAAGGGCTTGCCGGCGGCGAGGGTCGTTTCCCACTGCTTGCGGACGGTGTCGGCGTACTCCTTGCGCAACTTTTCGGAAGCGAGCTTCTCGGCGATCTTGGGCTTTGATTCCTCGAGCGTCAGGACGGCTTCGGCTTTTTTGTTCTGCACCAGCAAGATGAAGTAACCAAAGCTCGTCTCGATGGGCGCGCTGACTTTTTTCGGTTCGAGACTATCCAGGGCGGCTTCCAGAGGCGGCTCCAGGGTGCCGCGCGTGATCCAGCCCACGAGTCCGCCTTTGGAGGCGAACTCGTCGTCGGATTGCTTCTTGGCGGTGGTCGCGAAATTTTCCGGGGTGACCGTCTTCGCGATGGCTTCGATCTTTTTCTTGGCCTCGGCCTTTTGGGTCTCGTTCGCCTTATAAGGGACGCCGACGCGAATCTGGCGAAGCTCGACGGACGCCTTTTGCGCGAAATCGTCCTTGTGGGAATCGAAATACGTCTGGAAGGTCTCAGGCGACGCGGTCTTCAAGAACTCCTTCACTTCCGCGGCGGAAGCCGTCTTGGTGGCGGCGACTTCGTCCAAGTTGATCTTGCCGACCGCGAGGTCGACCTTGGTCTCGCGCAATTCGTAAGCCCGGCGAATGGCGTCAGGCGTCAATCGAACGCGATCGGTTAAATAGGTTTGGAACTTGGCCCAAAGGAGCCGTTCCCGCTGCCTTTTTTCCATGAGCCCCACGTTGGGGATCTTGGCATAAGCCTCCGCGTCAAATTTCCCGTTCTTCTGATAATAGGGCTGGGTGCGAATGTGCTCGGCCAGCTCGGCATCGGGAACCATGATATTTAGCTG
This sequence comes from Pseudomonadota bacterium, assembly GCA_043767805.1. GTDB lineage: Bacteria > Bdellovibrionota > FAC87 > UBA2466 > UBA2466 > CAZZHG01. The sequence continues at coordinate 5,920 of JAYUGC010000019.1, forward strand.
CTTGGACTGCTGCGCGAGGAGCTTGAACTGAATCAGCTCGTCGAGAGTGCGCTGAGGGATTTGCAGCTCGTAGAGAAATTTCTCGTCGTATTGGGCGCCGAAGAGGCCTTGAAACTGGGAGACCTTGTTCTCGAGCTCCAGCTGGAAATCGCGCTGGGTAATCATGTCCCCGTTCACCCAGGCCGCGGCTCCGGAGCCGCCGCCTTTTCCGGCGCCGCCGAACTTGCTGCCGCCGATACCGGAGATGGCCATGACGGCCACTACCGCACCCACTACGAGGGTCGTGATGATGTTCTTTCTGCGCTTCCGGATGAAATCTATCATTCTGCCCACCCCAAAAAGAGTTTACATATATGGTGAAATATCAATAAAATCAAGCAATCCGTCCCCAGCCGTTGGTTAACTCTCCTTTAAGAGAGAGCCTCGCGGCTTGGCCGGCTACAAAATTTCGTGCCGAAACAACGTAAATACGCCCTAGCTGCTCTCTTCACCGTCTGTATCTGTGTGCTCGCGTTGTACATACACCGTCACCGCCAGGGCAAAACAGGCACGATCGACAATCTGCTGATTTCGACCGCGGCCTCACTGCAAAAGCACTTTTACTATTTCAGTAAAGGCAGCCGTACGATTGTGGATCGTTACGTGCTTCTCGTAAACGCCGAAAAAGAGCGCGACGAGGTATCCAAGGAAGTGGCCTACCTGAAAACCAAGGTGGCCGCCCTCCAGGAAGTGGAGCTCGAGAACAACCGTTTGCGCGACCAATTGCATTTCGGCGAGAAAATTCCTGAGCCTTTGCTCGCGGCCCACGTGGTGGCCCACGACGTTTCGACTGATTATTTCGCCATCCGCATCGATAAGGGCAAAGACGACGGCGTTCGTCCCGGCATGGGCGTCATCAGCCCGAGCGGCCTGGTGGGGCGCGTGCTGCGCACCTCCGATAAATATTCCGACGTACTCGCCTTGGT
>JAYUGC010000020.1:0-17387 GCA_043767805.1 Pseudomonadota bacterium
CGTCCGCATCCATCGTTTTATCGAGGTTGCCCACCACGCCCGCGGCGCCCGGGTGTTGTAAAAGCCAGTCGACACGCCAGCTGAGGCCTTGGGGGGCGAGCCTATCGTCGCTATCCAAGAAGGCGAGGTACTCGCCACGCGCGAGCGCAAGAGCCTGGTTTCTCGCGTAAGCGGGGCCATGGTTGCTCGCGAGCGCCAACCGAACGATCGGCAGATCTTCCACCGTCCTGAGACAGCCGTCGCTAGAGCCGTCGTCTACGACAATCACTTCGGCCTTGGGGACATCGGCGAGCACGCTCAGTACGGCGTGACGGAGGAAGCGAGCCGAGTTGAAAGCGGGAATTATGACGCTTACCGACGGGCCCATGTTTAAAAAATTTTAACTCAAAACTTGCCGCTTTAAACAAAAGAACGCCCGGTAAAGGAAAGACTTAACCGGGCGTTCCTCTCAAAGGACGAGTTATTCGGCGAGCACGGTCACTACCACGGCGCGCTCCCGGGGCTCACCACCGCGATTGACGGTGTGAATGCGATCGGAGCTGATGCCGCGGGCCGCCAAGCTGTTCTTGAAGTTCTGAGCTCGCTTGGCTCCGAGAACTTTATTGTGGGCCACGGTTCCCGAGCTATCGGTGAATCCTTCTACCTTCACCTCACTGTTGGGATTTGCCTTCATCCAGCTCTCCAATCTGACGACCTGAACCATATCGTCGGCAGTGAGAGCCGCCTCATCGAGCTCGAAGTAGACCGGTTTCACGTTGAAGCGATTGGCGTCACCCACAACCACTACGGGTGTTGCAGGTTTCGTATCGGCATTCAGGCGGCTAACCGGCACCATTCCCAAGAAGGGAACGCCTACGGCGTCTTCATAAGGGGTCTCATCCGGCTGCGTGGCAGCGGTCTTCGTGGTCGTGTTGGCGCATCCCCCCAAAAAGGCGACGAAGAGGGGGAGTACGAGTAATGGCTTAGTCATGTGAGTCCTCCAAAAAATGGGTAAGTACCAGAGTCTGCATTTTTAAATATGCAAGACTGGGTCCCACTTTCGCGGATGACTCTGCCAGCTCGTCCCGCCTGCCGGGCTCTAGCGAGGTGGAGGCGTGATGCCGGTGAGCGTATCGCCCATTATCACGTAACCGTGCTCGTGGCCCTTTTGGCTGGGATTGATGTGCACCCAGTGAAGAATCGCGCCGTCTGGAGACGCCGGGTAGTTGCCGTTTTTCTGCGTCGAAGTGATGTAATCGCCGCAAGCTTCCACCGTCATGCCGACCGTGAGGCGAGAAGGCATCGGTCCGAAGTCCGTATTGTAGATAAGCTCGATCGTATCTTTTTGGTTCTTACCGATATGGACCTGGTAGTGACCGTGACCGGGTTTGCCGGGGTACTGCTTGAGGAGCCGGCCGATGATGTGTCCCCGGGACTGAAAGCCGCTTCGGCTTTTGACTTTCCAATCCAAGATTTGCCCGTTGTTGAAATTGAGCGTGGACTTGCCGTCCATGCAAGCAGGAGCCTGTTCGGCTTGCGCTACTACTACGAAGAACAAAGCTGCGGCCAGAATCTTGCTCATCGAACCCACGTGTAACCTCGATTGTTGTTTAATAACGGAGCTAACCCCAATTTGCTCCAGCCAGAGAAAAATAACCGGGCTCGAATCAGATTCAAGTAAAAATACGGTTTAGTGATTTCGTGCTATTAAATGCCGCATCATGTGGCTCTTTCCGAAAAAACTTGTCAGCGGCACTTTAATCCATCGCTACAAACGTTTTCTTGCCGACGTGAAGCTTACCGACGGAACCGTCGTCACGGCGCATTGTGCGAACACCGGTAGCATGAAGAGCTGCTGGAAGGCCGGGGACAAAGTTTTTCTCACGCACGATCCAAAGCCCGGAAAAAAATTGGCTTACTCCTGGGAGCTGTCCGAAACGACGGGTGGTTTCATCGGCATCAATACGGTACGGCCCAATCAGATCGTCGAAAGCGCGTTACTCGCGGGGGCGGTCGCCGAGCTAAAAGGTTTCAAGACGCTCAAGCGCGAAGTGAAGTACGGCAGTGAGAACTCGCGCATCGATCTCCTGGTAGAGTTCGAGGATTGCCTTGCCTACGTCGAAGTGAAGAACACGACTCTCGTCGAGGGAGACCGCCTGCTTTTCCCCGATTCCGTGACCGAGCGCGGGCGAAAGCATTTGCGGGAGCTGATGGAAGTGGTCAAAGCCGGCCATCGCGGCGTGATCTTCTTCTTCGTCAATCGCCCGGAAGGCGTTTCGTTCTCTCCGGCGGACGAGATCGATCCCGCGTACGGCGAAACTTTGAGGCAAGCGAAGGCCGCGGGCGTGGAGTTACTCGCCTACCGTGCGCAGACCACGCCCGAAGGCGTCTCGGGCCTGAGCCCCGTTCCTATCGAGCTTTGAGCCTTATTTGTCCGCGTGCAAATGCGCTTCGAGCATCCACAGATACTTATCGGACTCGCGCGAGATCTCGGTGAAGAGATCGGCCGTGTCGGCATCGCCGAGCTTCGTGGCCTCGTCGATGGAAAGACGGACGTTCTTGCCGAACGCCGCCGCCGTTTTGGAAAGCGCTTCCACGAACTGCAAGCCGTTTTTGATTTCCGTCGGAAAATCCGGAAGCTTCGACTTCGAGGCCACGGTTTCCACCGTGCCCATGGCCGTGCCGCCCAGTTCCACCGCGCGCTCGGCTAAATCATCGACCGCGTCTTCCAAGGCTTCCGAGATTTTGTCGAAGAGCAGATGCAGGGAATAAAACGAAGGGCCCTTCACGTTCCAATGCGCTTGCTTGGACTGGGTCTGAAAATCGATGGCTTCGGCGAGCCGCATATTGAGCAACTCGACGAGCTTGGTGCGAGCGTCTTGGGGCAAATCATTTTTAGTGGGATTCATAGGTACCTCTTATTAGTGTTTGAAGACTTCCAGGAAAAAATTGTGCATGGCGAGCCACGAGTGAAAGACAAAAAGAGGATCTTCATGGCGGAAATCTAACCAATTTCGGGCTGGTTGTCTCCGTCGTGCCGCTCAAGTAGAAGTAATCTCTGATGACCGCTGAGCTCCCCGACATTCAAACCCTGGCCGAACTAGGCTGGGACTCTCATTTCGAGAGTCTCGCCGCGGCGGAAACCGAAACGGAAGGGTTATTGCCCTTCCGAGTCATCGGCGAGGAGCGCGGCATGTGGCGGGTCCAAGGACTCGGCACCGGCGTCGTCTGGGGGGAGATTTCCGGGAAATGGCGTAAAGACGCCGATACCCGCATCGAGTTTCCCGCGGTGGGCGACTGGGTTCTCGCCGAGCCCATCCGCTCGGACGGCCGCACCCTCATTCGCAAGGTACTTCCCCGCAAAAGCTGCCTCATTCGTAAGGCGGCGGGTACGGGCGAAGAGCCTCAGGTGCTCGCGACCAACGTCGACATCGCTTTTCTGGTGACCTCATTGAACGCGGACTTGAACGCCCGCCGCATCGAGCGTTACGTGGCGCTCGTTTTGGACGGCGGCGCGCAGCCGGTCATCTTGCTCACCAAGTCCGACCTGGTGAAAGAGACGGAGCCTCTCTTAAACGAGATTAAGCGCGCCGCGCCTGGCGTGGACATCGTCGTCTTGAGCGCGAAGACCGGCGTGAATCTGGAAGCGATCCGCGCTTATCTTTTGCCCGGCAAGACCATCGTTCTTCTCGGCTCCTCCGGCGTCGGTAAATCGACCATCATCAACAAGCTTTTGGGCCGCGAAAAAATCCGCACGCAGGAAACGCGCGAGTCCGACGATCGGGGCAAGCACACCACCACCACGCGCACGCTGCTTCGGATGCCGGGAGGGGGGCTCATCATCGATACGCCCGGCATGCGCGAGCTTCATCTTTGGGATCCCGAGGAAGGGTTGCAGGCCTTGTTCTCGGAAGTGGAGACCATCGCCGCCGGTTGCCGTTTCAGCAACTGCCAGCATCGGACCGAGCCCGCGTGCGCCGTTGCCGCCGCCGTCAAAGGCGGAACGCTGACGAGAGATCGTCTGGAGAGTTTCTTCAAATTGCAGAAGGAATCGTCCGCCGACCGAAAGAAGACCGATAAAGCGGCCGCCGCCGAGGACAAGCGTAAATCTCGTTCGGCCGCCATGAGTCTCCGCCGCCATTTGAAAGCCAAACGCGGCGGAGCCCCCGGCCAGGACGATTGATTATCGGTAGAGCGCTTCCACCGCCGCGATGTCGAGCGGGCTCAAAGACAGGCGCTGACTGAAATCCGTCGAGCCGTCCTTGCGCGTGATGGTGGGCAAGCCGTTCTTTGAGAACGCGTACGCATCGTAATGCATGATGGAGCCGAAATCGTAGGCTCCGAGATCGCGTCCGAGAATCCAATGCTTGCTGAATTGTGGAATCGCCAGGAGCTGGATGTTCTCCCAGTGAATCGTAATGAACTTGTCCCGGTCGCCGCGGCTTTGCTCGTGCCAGAGGCCGACCGCATGGCCGATCTCGTGAATGGCCGCGCCGGACCCGCACTTGGGGCTCAAACGAATTTGCTGGGGGAAACCGGTCTTTCCGATGAGGGACGAGCAACCGCTCTTCACGTTCGTGAAGGCCACGTGCCCGAACTGATTCGTGCGTTTTACGAAGCGGATGGACGTCTTCGCTTCCCAGTGCGTGATGGCGTCCGTGACCCGTTCGGGGTGCGGCATCGAGGAATCGATGGTGTAGGGCACGACCTTATTCGGCCACTGGTTCCAGGGAATGCGGCTTACGATGGCGCCATGGCCTTCTTCTTCCGTGGAAGGACCCGCGGCGAGTTTCGCCTGGGCTTCTTCGACGGTACCCAGCACGATGTCGCCCTCAAAAACGGCGAGGCCATCTTCGGCGACGTAAGGAACTAGCTGTTCCGTGCCGTCCTGCGCACGCACGTAAGTTTCGCCAGATATGAGCTCGGGTTGCTTCGCGCAGCCCAAGGCTAGGCCCAAAATAAAGAGACCGACGAGTTGTAAGCGTTTCATTCTTTTCCTCCAAAACCTGTGCAGCGACGTCACCCGATTTGGTGCGGGACGTCAATCACTAGCGGACTCATGGCGTGATCAGATGTTTTGACTCCACCTATTTTTCGGAGTTTTGATGGGGGTTGGCAGTAGTGGGACTTGGAGGGTCGTATGAATCGTTTCTTCGCAGGGGTTCTTTTCTTAGCGGTGTCTCTCGTCGCGCGGGCTAACCCGCTCACGGGAGTTTCCTCTCTGGTAAGCGGCTATCTAGTGGAAGATCAGGTGAATTACCGCGTTTCCTTTCCGCAGACGGGCAAAGTCGGTCTGCAAAAGGACGCCAATACCTGCTCCGTGGACACCTACGGACGGGCCAGCGGTTGTACCCGCATGCTCTTTCCCGTGGACGAGTACGACGCGAAAGAGCTCACCTCGGCTGACGGCCTCACGCTCTACGAGCTTTCCTCGGAGTTTCGTTTAGTGCTTCAGAAACTCGGCATGGGCGGAAGTTCCGCTTACCTCTTGAAAGTCGATCCCAAGGGCGAAGTGCTCAAGCGCATCCCGCTCTTTAACGACGTTCACTAGGAGGGCGACGAGACCCAAGGCGGCTCGGAAGCGAAGCTGTGCGTTTTTCCGTCTAGTCCCGTCCATCGGACGTGAGAGGAGAAAAGACCGATCGCTTTGCCCGCGCTTCCCATGGGGGCGTAGCGGATCTGCGAGCCGTAAGGTCTATCGCCGAGAATCGGGCTACCCAAAGCCGCCAGCTGCGCGCGGATTTGGTGAGTGCGGCCGGTGTGAAGCTCGACCTCGACGTCGTAGAGAGTCCGGCCTTCGGGCCCCGGGATCTCTCCTTTATTCGTCGTGGAAAGCTCGCACTTGAGCCAGCCTTCTTGCGGAGCCGTGCCGACGGTTTTTGGCGTGCGATCGGAAGGCGCCATGTAATGGACGTGACGGCCTTCGGGTGGCTTCACTTCGACGAGCGCGCGGTAGAGCTTGTGCACCTTGCGCTCCTCCAGCCACCGGTTGAAATCGCGCTGAAAGGCTTCCGTCTTCGCAAACACCATGAGTCCGCCCACGGGCAAGTCGAGCCGTTGGGTTACCAAGAGGTGCTGGTTCGTCAGGTAACGGAGCTGGGACAAAACGTTGTCGATGAGGTTATCGAGCGTCGCGTGCGCCGGGATGCCGGGAGGTTTGCGAGCGACCAGGTAGGTGGGCTCGTCGGCAACGATGGCCTCGTTCCAATCGACCGCCGAAACGGGAAAGCGCTTCGGATCGAGATACACCGTGAAATGCTCGCCCGGGGTGAGGGCGGTGTCTTCGAGGATCCGCCGGCCCTTACGGTAGATGGCGCCCAGATCGATGAGCTCCTGGGCTCTTCTAGGAGAGCAGCGAAAGTGCTGCTGAAGGCCTAAGGTTAGGCGCGTTTCGCCCTTTTTAGGCACGAAATGGCCGATCCGACCCCGAGTACTTTGTTGGACGCGCTGAGACATGCCCTCTTTTAGCGGGTTGGCGGTTCCGATACAAGCCCCTGAAAACAGCCACTGAAACCGGTTCCGGAGGAGGTCCCGTGGACGAATGTTAAGGCGGTGGTCCCCCCGCGTTGCCTCACGCGGTAAAGGCGGCTAGATCCGATGAAGGTTCTTGTTTTTTGGGGGATAAAACGTGAAATCCATCTTTTTAGCGCTCTTGCTGGTGTCTTTTTCCGCCTTCGCGGCTCCGAAATCGGTCCGCTGGACGGGGGCCGAGGATACCAATCCCGACCTGATGCACGTCTTGAGCGTGATTAAGGCTAAAACGGGCATCGACCTCGGGTTCGCCGATTTCATGCCTCTCGAAGATCGCAACCTCGCGACCAGCCATTTCACGACCCTGATTCAGGTTTCCAACGGCATTCCGATCAAGGGCCAGTCGATCCGCATCTGGACGTCGCTCACCACCGGCGAATCGATTCAGGTAGAGGCGCGCATCGATGCCGCCCCCGCGACGAACTTCCTGCTCTGGTCGAAACTGTCTAGCGAAGCCACGATGGCGGCGGTACGCAGAGTCGTTCTCGCGCATGCCGACGACGCTCACCTCCGCCAAGTGGATTGGCAGGATCAAGTGGACGGCGAATCTTACGTCCGTCTTGTAAAAGTAAAAGCGAAGCACGGCACGTTCACCATCAAGCTCGCTAACTCCACTGGACAAGTTCTCGATTCTCAGTACCGCGAGTTTCCGCAAGCCGATGAGACGAGCCTCCCGGTCCGCATTTATCCGATTTACGAAGAGCCCGAGGGCAGCGAAGGCGGCGTCAAGATTTTGGAGCGCATCGATTCCGAGTTGCGCTATCTGAACACGAAGGTGCGCCGCCCGGTAGACGATCCGTATGCATCTCTTCGCTCGGCGAAGTACGTGAGCGACATGTACGATCCGCTCCTGGGTCTCACCACCGCGGGCCGGAAATCGGGTTACTGGTCTCCCGTTTTCCTGAAGAACTTGGCGGCGCAGCTCCTCTCACAGGTGCCGCTCTCCGATAATAATTTTGCGAATGGCGTTTTTCTCGAAGGCCGCTATGCGACGGTCAGTCTCTATCCGGACGCGCCTGACAGATTCAAGCCGCTGGCGTTCACGCCGACGTCTTCGGGGCACTATCTCCCGTTTTGGAAGCCGGTTGCCGGAACCAACCAGGAAGAGATGATTCCGACTGCGGCGCTTCGCGGCCGTCCCATCACCTCTCTCGACGACGCTTTGATGCGTCCGGCGCGTCGCTTGAAAGATAACGATCCGGTCACCTACATCAACGACGGCTTCGACGAGATTCAGGTGTACTGGTCCATCACGCAGATGTTCGAAACGCTGCGCGCGAACGGATTCACGGACCCCGAGCTCTCGACCCGTCCGTTCCATGCGTTCCTCTTCGATCCGGATATCTCGTACCGCGACAACGCGTTTTACACGGACGACACCATCAACTTCACGACGTACTCGCCTATGTCTCAGAACATGGCGCGCGATAACTCCACCATATGGCACGAGCTCGGTCACGGCGTCATGGACCGCCTCATGGGCGATCACGTGACTCTCGCCGATACGGGCGGATTGTCGGAAGGTATGGCGGACTTCGTCGCTCAGCTCGTCTTGAACGACGTCTCGGGCGGTTCTCCTTACGAAGGTAAAGAGAACCTTCGCATCTTCAACAGCATGGGTTTCGGTTTGACGAATGAAGTGCATGACGATGGCGAATCCTACGGCGGCGCCATGAACGACCTGCTTCGTGCGGCGATGGCCCGTCACGGCCGTTTGGGGTTAGTTAAGGTCACCGACCTTACTCTCGAAGCCATGCGCCTTACCCGCAACCATCCCGCGCTTACCGCGAGCGATTGGTTCGAGCACATGATCTTCGCCGACGAATTGGGCCGTCCGGGCGTGCGCGCGAGCGGCGAGATGCGGGGACTCATCCTGCAATCGTTGAACGGCCGCAACTTCGTCTTCGGAGACGCGGTCCCCGCGACCTTCACTTTGAAGAACGGCGCGAACGAGGTGACCTCGACGGGTCCCGGCTCGCGTAACAACCCGATTCAGCTGAAACTCGATCCGGCGGAAAAAGCCGACTACGCGCTGACGGTAAACTTGAAGAGCAGCCCCGCCTATCACTTCAAGTACCCGGTCACGGTGCAGGTGGAGCTTAAAAAAGGCCCCCTTCAGGGCGCGATTCACTGGACGGAAGAGGACAAGAACCCGCTTTCGTTCACGCTGAACACCGAAGCGGACACGGTCGCCATTCCGTTGTCGGCCGTCGGCAAGTGCGATGAGATTAACCGCCCCGACGGCAGTTGCGTCGACTTCGCGTACGTGAAGATCTTCAACAGCGGCACGAAGGCCGCGCCTCAAGCGAAGAAGCGCTTCTACTTGCGCATCTATCCGAAGCCGGCGCCCGCCCCGGCGGCGGCTCCTACGCCCGCGCCCGTGCCGACGCGTCGTTAGAAAGTAGGTTTGAGCTTAGTTTCCTCAAACGGCCTGGGCTCCACCTTGAGGGTGAGAATCTTAGGCCTGGTGAGGTATTGCCTGAGCGGTTTTTGCGGGGCGTGATCTAGCGCATCCTTGGCTCCGCGCCAGGCGAGGTACGGCATCGCTGCGAGGTCAGCGATGAGGTTAGGCGTTCCCGCGAAGGTCACTTCGGTGCCCACGATAGAGCCTCCCTGGTCCAAGAAGTTCTCGCCGAGGGCTTTTAGGAAATGCGGGCCCTGTTCTCCGCGTGTAGTCCAACACGTGTTTAGAACGATTTTAGCGTCGCTTGCGAAGATGCCTTTCAGTTTCGGCGCATCGCCTACGAGATGGGACTCGCCGACCGGCTGATGCTGGAAAAAGATCGTCGCTTGATTGCCGTGGCCGAAGAACTCGAGCTTTTTGATCTGGCCGTGCTCTTTGCGAACGGTTTTGAGCTTCGCGGTCAAATCTTCGAGGCTCGAAGCGCTGATGCCGATACTTTTCTTTCGCTTGCCGTGGCGTGCCTCGAGGTAGCTCTCGGCGGCATCATGAAAGAACTGGTCATCGTGAACGGAAAATCCATTCACATACACGATGACGTCGTCTTCTTTTTCTTCCCCGGCTCCCGTGGCCTCGTCCATCTCGTAAAGGGTGAGCATGGTCGCGCGGCCTATGCCGTAAATCGCGGCGTAAACGGCCATGGAAACGCCGTCTCTCTTTACGAGCCGGGCCGGAATGTGAAGAAAGGCATGGCCTGGCTTGCTAGTTCGGGCGGCTTGATAACCCAGCACCGCCGTATGCCCCAAAAACCAAAACGGATATTCCAGAGTCTTTGCGGTAAAGAGCGTTACCCGACCCGCGCGAAGGGCGCTCGTCTTCGCGGCTTGTAACGCTCTCGTCGATAAGCGTGCATAACGTGACTCGCAGGTATCGGCTCGCGCCGGCTGGCTCATAAGGCATAGGAGTAGGGCGAACCCCAATGCTAACCGAAACCTTGCCTGAAGTGACCCCCTAGACAGACCTTCCCCCAATCAGACTGACCTCCGGACAGACGTATTCCGGCGGTCGTCGCCCCCAATTCCCTGCGGCGGGAGAGTAACGGAGCAAGCGAAGTGCCACGAAGTTCGGGCGTGAGGGGCTGCGAAGCCCCGGGGAATACGGAGAGCTTCGTGACTAGAGTTTGGTGGCTTTGACACTTTTAGGCACCTCGAAATTCCTATCTACGCGAAACAAAAAAGATGGTGTTGTGGCGCACTGGTTGCACCGGGAACAGAAGCTGCTTTGTTTTGGGGCGGTTAATAAATTTATGGGGAGAGTTCCAATGAAGTTTCGTTTCGGAGTGGCCGTGGTTCTCACGGCGTTCTGTTTTGTTTGCGTGTCCGTGAAAGCGGAAAATCACGGCGGGTTCGACGGCGGCGGCGTCGCCATTGGTGACGTCCCCTTGCCTTACCAAGATCTCGACGCTCAGCCCGTACTTTTATCCCGGTCTGGTCCGGATAAGGACGGCAAGGCCACGTTGCGCGCGACTTTGTCCGCCACCAAGATTCTCGTCACCCCGATTCCGTTCCAAAACACCAAAAGAGTTTTCGTTAAAACGAAATGTACGGGCGGATCGCCTGGCGACGGAAGCAAGGGCGACTGGAAAGGGTTTTTCAATGCGAAGAAAGAAGATAAGGCCGCCGCGTTAGCGGCCGCCGTAAAAGGGATCGGTCTTTCGACCGCGAAGAAGATCATGAAGGACGGCCGGTACTTCCAGTCGAAGCCTGAAAGTTGGGAACAGTTCCATAAGATGATTTTCGACATCCAAGACGACCTCAAGCTTCCTGTCGTGAGCGAAGTGCTCGGTGAGTACGGAAAGGAAAACGAACGCAATCTCGGTTACGTGCCGGAAGGCGGAACTTGCGAAGACATCTATGAAGATCGCACTTTCCTCGATTTCCGCATGACGCCGGTCCGTATCGGCGACGTGAAGAAGGATGTCGAGATTAACATCGACGGCGCGCCTCTCTTATCCGGCGAGTCCGAGAATTACCAAGTCGTTCTTGGTCTCGACAACCACGGTCAGGTGGAAGTGAATCTCACGCCGCCCGATTATTTCAATACCCTTGGGCTCGAGAGCAAGACGGACCGGGCCGGGCAGACGACCTTCGATCTCAAAGGCAGCCGCAATCAAATCCGTCCTTCGGCCGATTTCGTTCAGGTCACGCCTCGGGTCGTGGACGGTAAGCTCAAGTATCAAATCGTGAACAATCAGCCCGACTCCGAGGGCACGGTGCAAGTCAGCGTCAAGTCCTCCGTGAAGAAGGGTTTGTTTAAGAGCAGCGCCGGCTCGGCCGACATCACGCTAAAGGGCAACGACGAAGTCTATGACTCTGGCGCGACGGGCACGGATGGCAAGAAGGTGTACTACACCTACGACGTCCAAGTGTCGGGAAGCCCCTACTTCTCGAACACGAAGAGCCCGTCCAAGTCTCAGTAAGATCTGCTAATGGTCGCCGGGCTCGCGGAAGGTCTAATCCTTCGTGGGCCCGGCGACTCCTTTTTGCGCGCTCCGCACCAAGTGTAGCTGTCCTTGCCCGAGACCGGAGGCTCGAAGCCTCCGCGCGAAGAAAGTAGCGAAGACGTCAGTTAAGCTCAGACGCCTCTCTTCTAGAGGTGGGCTTCCGCTCTGTTATGATAGGGCGATACCATTCGGGGAGGCCTCGTGAGACGCATTCTTTCCGGCTTGTTCTTCTGCTTAGCGGCCACGACCGGTTTCGGCGCCACCATCGCCGTCATAGACACCGGCATCGACTACAAGCACATCGATCTGAAGCACAACATCTGGAATAACCCCGTCTGTCCCCAAGACGTGGTTGCCGGCGGCAAGACCTACCCGTCCGCCATCAACGGATGGAATTTCGCCGAGAAAAATAATGAGGTTATCGACTACAAGTACCTCGGCAAGTTCTCCCCCGATTGCACCAAGGCTTTTGAAGTTCAGGTGAAGATTCAACTCGGCGTGGCGACTGTCGAAGAGCGGGAGTGGTTCAAGCAAAAGAAGACGGACCCCGCCTTTATGACCGAGATGGCGACTTTCGGAAACTTCGTACACGGAACGCACGTGGCCGGCATTGCCGGCAAGGACTCGGCCCGGGCGAAGCTCATCGGCGTAAAGATTATTGCCACCGAACGGCCGACGGCCCGTTTTCTCGCCCAATTCCGGGCTCGCCTCGGAAACCGGCCGGCGGACGATGCCACCGTCAAAGCTTTTCTCCTCACTTTGGCCAAGCGGCAAGCTGAATCGCTGGCCGAAGCGGGGGCCTTCACGGCGGCCACCCGCGCGCGCGTCGCGAACGGATCGTTCGGTGTCAGTGTCGCGGCGGTAAAGCCGACGATCGCGGCCATCGTGAAACAGTTACTTGGCGCTGCGCCTTCCGAGGCCGACAAGACTGAGTACGCGAAGTTTCTAATTCGCGAAGTAGTGAGCGCTTCGTCCACGTTTCCGGCAAGCAGTCCCAAAACCCTTTTCGTTTTGGCCTCCGGTAACGAAGGCAACGACAACAGCGTGCTTCCCGTCACGCCCGCCAACATTCGCGCGGATAACATAATCACCGTTGCCGCCACGAACGGCACGGCGGCTTGGGTGAACTTCTCTAATTACAGCGCTACTTTGGTGGAAGTGGGGGCCCCCGGCTTAGCCATCGATTCGACGGTTCCGGGGGATAAGCGCCTGCAAATGAGCGGAACCAGCATGGCGGCTCCGTTCGTTGCCAACATTGCTGGCGCCGTTTTCGATGAGAATCCGGCTCTAACTCCAGCCGAAGTGAAAAAGATTCTCATGCGGACGGTGGATGTTAAGCCTTTCCTAAAAGGTAAGGTCAGCACCTCCGGCATCGTCAACAAAAAGCGCGCTGTCCTTGCGGCCTACCTTTCGCTGGGGTTGCCTTTGGATCTCGCGGTCTCTCAAGCGCGCCGGGATGTGGCGGATCAAGCGGAAGTGCGCTCGGTTCCGGAGAGCGCAGTGGCCGAGCTCCTGGTCTTGCCTTTGCCGAGCCCTCTGTAAGTTAGAAAAGGGCCTCGGGTCTGAGGTCCGCTCCGACATCAAATCGCAGGACGCCGCTCCACACGGTTTTGCCGCCGACTTTGCCGAGCTCGGGCCCGACGGCAAAGCCGAAGCTTCCCGATCGGTCCGTGGGGTGCCAGCGCCAGCCGGCGAGGAGACGCCCGGCCACATATCCCGGTTGAGCCGAAGCCGTGCGAAAGGCGTACTTTCCCACGCCGGCGTTGATCCAAGGGCCCTTGTGAGGGGCCAAGGGATACCAATGCGCCGAGCCTCCGAAGTAGTAACTGAGATCTTTTCTTTTGGTCGGCGCCATCGCTTGAAGTCCTACTGAAACCGTCGCGGCCACCGGAACCTGCAGATCCAGTTGCACGAGGCTTTGAGGAGAGCGATCTCTTAGCTCCTGGAGGCCGAAGGTCAGTAGTATTTTGCCGGGGCGATTTCTAAGCCGAGACGCGGTATCGGAAGCGCTCAACGTCGCGGCTTGCCGGGCGGAAAGCGCGCCTTGAGCCGACAAGCTAAAAAACAGAAGGGCGGATATGAGTTTCACGTCGCCCAAGCTAGCGGTCCCGGCCCGAATGGGAAAGGATCGCGGCGGCAAAAGCGTCGATCCCGATAGCTTGCGGCTATGAGAGCCATTGTTTCCTTTAATTGGTTATGCCGCCCGGCGTCGCCTACTCTTAAAAGTGAGGGGATATGGAGATTGCGACGAACTCACAACCGATTGTACGCGGCGGACTGGTGACGGACGCCGCCGCCTTGGCCGCCATCTACAACCACGAAGTGGGGAACGGGACGACCAACTACGAAAGCGAGCCCCAGACCGAGGCAAGCCGCCGGCAATGGATCGAGGGGCTCGCTGAACGAAACTTCCCGCTTCTCGTGGCCGAGTATGCCTCGGAAGTGGTGGGGTTCGCGGCGCTGACGCCCTTTCATCCTTTGAGCGGATATCGCTTCACGGTGTCCGGACAGGTCTACGTGAAAGACGGTTGCCGAGGGCTGGGAGTTGGGCGCGCGCTTTGCGATCGGCTGCTCGAAGCAGCGCGCGCTCGGAAATATCACTGCATCTTGGCTGGCGTAAACGCGAAGAACCGGGCGAGCCTCGCGCTTCTCGAAGCGTTTGGCTTCAAGCAGGTCGGGCTTTTCAAGGAAATCGGCTTCAAGAACGGGCAGTGGCACGACGACGTGTGCCTGCAAAGACTTTTGTAAAACAAAGCAAAGGAGAAAAAAATGAAACTCTCAAAGTATCTCTTAGGGGTGATGGCTCTCTGCACGGCGATTCCCGCGATGGCGGCTGACTTCGTCGCGCCCGATCTTGTGACCTGTAAAGTGACGGCTCTCGAGCCTCAAGGGGCGAACTTCTTTCCTCCCGGCGGCGGGGGTGGCCCTCAGGTCGGCGACACCATCAAGCTCGATCTTTCGGCCAACGAGATCACCGATCTGACGTTCGACTCGGGCAGAAAGATTCTCTTGAAGAAGTCGGGCGCGAAGCTCGTCAAGAAAGTCTCCGGACAGGAGCCTTACCACACCTTCTTCGAAGGCACGTTTAAATCGTCGACAAGCGATTACATCGGCGTCTTGCATCTCGATCACAGCGAAAAAGTTTCCTACGGCGGTTTCGACCTCCTCCGGAAAGAATTTTTCTCCACCATGAAACTGCACAAGCTCACCTTCGAGTGCACCCATAATCCCTGACTCAACTCCCAACGGGTCCGGCCTCTCCAGGCCGGACCCGCCAAAAGGTACCTTTTAGCCAAGTGCCGGCGGTGGCTAAAAGTATCCACACACCTTTTGGCCCCGTCCGGATCGCCTCGGTCCCTAAAACCACCGTCGAAAAAACGAAAGGCAACGATCCGCGGTAACCACGCTGTGGGTATGGGTCTCGATATATTTCGCTAGCTTCTCCATGGAGGGGCCAAGCTACTGCATGTCGTCTTCGGAAAGGCGCATGCCGAGCGCCGCGGGAGGGGCAAGGTCCAGAAGGCTCGATTCCGTAAGCGGGATTCGGTTATTTAAGGCCGCGTGCTTCGAAATGGCGATGGAGAGTAAGCCATCCTCGAGGGTCGCTTCGACCGCTTCCGCCGCAAAGTATCCAGGCAAGCAAAACGTCCGGGCGAAGCCGCCATAGGAATAGTGATCTCGAAGCGAAGATTCGCCCGAGCTCCCCGTTTTGGTGGCAAGTACCGTGACTTGTTTCTCGTGAATCTCGATGGAGATGTCTTGCGCGGCCATGCCCGGCAAATCGATTTCGATTAAGAAGCAATCAGACAACTCACGCAGCTCGTAACCGTGACGTAGCGATTGTTCTTCCCACGGCTCCCAGCTCTTGCCGAGGCTTGCCGTCGCCATCCACTCGTCGAGAAAGTCGCACTTGCCCCCGGCGATACCCCAAGTGTCTTTCGGCGACTTGGGAAGTCTGAGTACGCGAGGAGAGGTTTCACCCAATTTGTTCATTAATCGCCTTCTCGCGCGCCGTCGGCCCGGCCTATGCGCAGCGGTTGTTTACGAGGAGATCCATCCAAAAGAAGCGAGAGGAGCAAGGCGTTTCTCCACGGCTTGGTGGGAAGGCGATCGATGCGGGCGCGGGCTGCTTTAGGGTGTTGCCCTTCACGCCCGTCGATGACAGCTCCCAGTTTTGCGATATCTGACATTCGGCCAATCATGCGCCTTCTCCCCGTTCGTGGCTTCCTTCGCTAATTTACTTGTGCAAGGTCCAGACCAAGAGAATGACTCGCGCTTTACGCCTGTGGCGGTGGTGCCTAATGCAATGTATGTATCTGTTTTGCAACGGAGCTGGAGCCCTAGGTGGGACAAAACTGGAGTTCCTGAGCCCGTTAAGCAGCGAGCTCCTCACGGCCACCTTTTTTCGCCAGGAGAAAATCCCGCTTCATTTGACGGCGCTCGCCCTCGTCGAAGTCTGCTTTCAGGGCGGCGAAGACCTCCGTCTCCTCTTCCTTTACATGATCTAAAACCGTTCTTTCCAGCGCTCTCACCGCAGGCTCCCAATTTTCTTCTTCGGGATCGAGGTTCTCCAGAATCTCCAAGCAAGCCCGGATCTCGTCGTGGTCCTCTTCGGCATTGAGCGCCAGATCCTCGGTCGTCATTTCCGACTCGAGCCGGGGGTAGATGGCGTCTTCCTCAGCGGAAGCGTGAACGTCGAGTGCGCCGCGGACATCGTCGAATAAGTGGGAACGGCGGACCGGATCGTGCGTATTCTTGAGCTGGGTGAGGAGGGTGGCAACCTGTTGATGGTCTTCTTTCAAGAGAGAGAAAATGTCACGACTCGCCATGAGAGCCTCCTTATTTTCTTTTAGAAAACCTGCAACCCGGGTGCCACGAAAGGCTGGCATGGAGGCTGCATCGTATGCACGGCGGGGAGAATGGGAATGAGAGCAATCGGGTCCGGCTCGCGTACGTTGGGGTTGCTGAAACTTCCGCTCAAACTAAAAGAAACCGACGACGGGCGCCCAAGATCTCTTGGGAGTTCTCAAAGCCAGTTTGTGCGCGGCCGAAAAGAAAGCCGCTTAAATGCCTTCTCCCGAGATTTGAAGCTCGTTGGACACGGAGCGCACTCCTTTTAGGAATTGCACCTCTTCCTCGGCGAGACGTTTCATGTCGGTTTTCGGCACCGATCCGCAAAGCCTAACCGTGCCCTCATTGACGGTGACTTCCACGTCCGTGGCATCGATGTCGGGGTGGTCGGCGAGGGCCTCGCAGGCGTCTTCGAAGATATGGGAGTCGAGGCGAACGTAATTCTTAGGGCCTTTGCCTTTGTACGGACCGACATGCATCGGCTCACCGAGGTAATGGGGAACCTCGAACTCGTCCATGCCGTGGCGTCGTCTATCGGCTTGATCCTCGACGGATCGGCGGCGAGGGTAGTGCTGGCGAAATCCCTCGAGGTCCGGATTGGCCGAATTGTCCTTGGACTCGTTTTCCATGGCGCTCGTCTCCGTCAAATGTGAATTAGTAAATTGATTTGGGGCAGAAAGATCAGATCCGATCGGAGGATGCCGATCTTCGGCTCGAAATTGAAAGCCACGTCCCGATTGATCTGCCAGTTGGCGCCAATTCTAAAGAGCAACTCGAAGAGGAGCGACGAGCTGGTAGTCGTCGAGCTTCCGACCGCGAGCTTCTCCATGTAGATATTGGGTCCCGCGGAAATGCCCACGTAGGGGTAAATGCCCGGAAGCGTTTCGACGGTGAACCCGTAGAGGACCGTCGGGAGTAGCTGAACGGCGGTGGCTCCCGTCGAGGCGGAGACCAGAGAGGGGGAAGTTCCCCAGAAGTTCAGGGCCACGTCGGCGCCCCAGTAAATGGGAGACGACTCCGTAGCCCTTGTGACGGCACCAAAATTCAGCGCCCAGCCCGTACTTCCACCTAGAACGGCGATACCCACGCCCGCACTCACCGTCGCCACCGACGGTGTGTTGT
>JAYUGC010000021.1:0-17343 GCA_043767805.1 Pseudomonadota bacterium
GTGGCGGAGAGCGATGACCGAAGCAGAAGCTTCCGAGCTCGTGGCGCTCGGCAAAGACATTTATCAAATGGGGATGACCAAGCCCGGCGCGACGTCCTCTAAGTCCAACCGGGAAGCTTGGCAGGCGCTCTGCACCGCTACGGGCGCTTCCTTGGACGCCCTCACACTTTGAAACGGAGTCCGTTATGAAACGAAAACCGCTGGATACCGGACATACTCACCCGCTCTCTCGCCGCGAGCTCATCGGGCACGGACTACTCACTGCCGCCGGCCTGGTGCTCGGGCCCTCGCTTTTCGCGAGCTCGGCTTTTGGCGCCTGCGAGGATCCTCCCTCGAATTGGATGCCCTTTCTGGTGTTTGATTGCGCCGGAGGCGCGGGACTCGCCGGTAATTGGATTGCCGGGAAAAAAGGCGGGCCAGAGGACTATCTAACTTCTTATGGACGCATGGGAATCGCGAAGGGACCCGCGCAGGGCGGGGCCGTCGACAAACAGTTCGGCGCTTTCTTCCATCAAGACGTGAGTAAGATCCGGGAAGGTCTTTTAAAGACGGTGAGCGCGCCGGCCCTTGCCCATCTCAAGATGGGGACGATTTGCAACATCAGTCAGGACGACAGCAACGAGAACATGCTGTCGCCTCTGCCGTTGGTGTCTCAACTGGGCTTGAGAGGGCGGCACATCGCTTCGGGGCTCGGCGACTTCCCGACGGCCTCCGGAAGCCAGTCGAAGCCGCCCGTGTTTCTGCCGCAATGGAAGCCCGTTTTGGTGCGAGGGGCGGACGATCTGCAGAGCGCACTCAGTCTGGGTAAGCATCTCAATGGATTTTCCGTCGCGCAAAGAGAGCGTCTCGCCAAAGCGATGACTCGTTTCTCCCGTCGTCATATGGATCGTTTGCGAAAGCTCCCTCAAAGCGAGGAAATCTCCGCCATCACTACTTGCGGGTATATGAAAAGCGAGCGCTTGGCGGCGCCGGTCTCGGGAACCGACCCCCGTCTCGATAAACATTGTCAGGAAGTGTACGGAATTAAGGAATCGACTCCCTCGACAGACGCGAAGCGGCCCACTATCGTCTACAACGTGCTTCAAGGGAACTGCGGCCCTGGCGCGATCACCATCGAAGGCTGCGATTATCACGACGGAACGCAAACCACCGGTGACACCAAGGATCTGGAAATCGGAGAGTCCATCGGCCGCGCGGTGGAGCTGGCCCATCGGTTTCAAAAACCGCTCTACTTCGTCGTTATCTCGGATGGCGCGACGTACTCGGACCCGGGAACCCGGTTGTGGCGAGGCGATGCCGGCACTCAAGGGTTTGCGGTGGCGGGGTTCTTTCATCCGACGAAAGTCCCCGAGATGCGCCGCCTTCAGCTCGGCGCTTTCACGGATGGGCAGGCTGTCGACCGCTCCACTTATGTCGGAGCCGATCCACGCCGCGCGGCTTTCGCGCTCTTTCTCAATTACCTGGCGGTTCACGGCGAGACGGGCAGCTTTTCCCGTTTGGTACCCGAGACGGACTTCAGTGCGAGTGAAATCGATGCGCATCTTCTTTTTGCTTAGCTCGCTTTTCGCGCTGGTGGGCTGCCAGTACCACGACAAGAAGAGCGCGCCGCAGAGCGGGGCGACCGAGTCCGTCTCGGGCCTTCGTGCTTTTCGAGGTACTCTGTACCCATTCGTGAGATCCAATTGCGTGGCTTGCCACGGTGGCACCCAATCGCCGCTTTTCGCGCAGGCCGACGCGTCCTCCGCTTATCGCTTCGCGCTTGCGTTCGCGAATTTCGAAGCCCCCGCTCAATCCGTCTTTGTGGTCCGCAGCCAGAACGGGCATTGTGGAGCCCCTTGCCGAACGAACGGCGCCGAAATGCGCCAGCTCATCGAAGCCTGGTGGAGTGAAGGTCAGCAGGGCGAAGCGCCGAAGGAGCCGACCGCGCCGCTTTTGAGAACGGGATCCCTTTCGCTGAGTGAGCTGACTCCAGGGAAATTCACGCGCTTGACCTGGCCTCTGGACGCCCTCGGTTCGGATCTAAAGGACGCCGAGCTTTCGCTCGAAGTGAAGCGGGAAGGGCCGAGCCTGCGTATCCGTGCGCCTCGCCTTCGGACCGGTCGCTCGGCAATTCGGGTGCGGAGCCCGCGCGTGCTGGTGGATGGCACTTTCGATTCCGCCTCCGACGTGTTTCGCCGCGTGGACGCCGTCGTCAATGCGGGGCGCTCGGTGGTCTTGGCCACCCAGGCGGGCCTATTTAATTTTCGAGCCGACGCGAAGGGGATCTCGGTCGAGTTTCCTGAAATTGTTTCGGTGCCGCCCAATCAATGCCACGCGCCCGCGCTTTTTCGTGAGACGGTGGAACCTATCTTGGAAGCCAAATGCGCTCGCTGCCATGGCAAGGAGAGCCGGCTCACGCTCACCGGAACTTCCGAGGAGCTTTGCGCCGAAGCCCGCCAGCGGGCGAGCCTCACGGATCCGGAAGCGGCGCCTCTCGTCCTTTATCCTTATCTCCAGAGAAACGATCATCCCATCAAAGCCATCGGCGAGCTCGAAGCGCGTGCGTTGCTCACCTGGCTTCGCCGGGAAAGAGACTTGGAAACCGCGCCTCGCCCTTGAATCGTCGTCAGTCCTTGGACAGCCGCCGTCTGACTCTCGAACACCCCGGACAACCCGGCTAAATACCGCCTGTATTCACGATTGTGAAGGTTGGCCTCGGCTGGGCTGTGCAGTGAAATGACGGCGTACAGCCTTCCTTCAGGCACGAGCCCGTGAGGCGGGATCGGCCCTCCGATTGCAGAAGTAGGACTTAACTCATCGCCTTCACCACGACTTGCAGCTTCTCACACCATCGACTCCACCTCGCTCGTATCAAGGGCCTCATGGTTCGATAGTTTCAGCCCACCCGCATGGGAGGTCACTTGACGCGTCTTTGTTGCAAATGCCTTTTCGCTTTTCTCATGACCTTCGGCCTTTCGGCTGGAGCCGATACGCCTGCCTCGGGCACGTCGCGCACGCGACCGCTTCCCGACACCATGGCGGCGCAACACCGTTTGCAAATCCGTAAGACGAGCCGATGGATTCAAGAGGACGAGTCGGGCGCCGATTTGGAGGCCGACAAAATCCGGGTGCTCACCAAGAAGCGCCGGATTCTCATCCGCGAGCTGGAAAAGACCGTGAAGGTTTTCAAAGAAGAGCCGAAAAAGCTCGATCTCAGTCTTCGCCTCGGCAAGCTTTACATGGAAGAGTATTACGCCCAGATGAACACGGCTTTCGAGAAGTACGAAAAGGCCATGGAGGCGTATCAAAAATCGCCGAAGGGCAAGAAAGCTCCGAAACTCTCTCGTACCGGCGCCATGGCCAACCTCACCAGCGCCCGCGCGTTTTATCGCGCGCTCAAAGCGAAATATGCGAGCTCTCCTCGTCAAGACGAGATCCTTTACTATTACGCGCTGAGCTCCGTGGACAAAGGCATGGAGACGGCCGCCATGGAATCCTTTCTGCAGCTCGTCGACCGTAACCCGCGCTCACGCTATACGCCGGACGCTTTGGCTCAGCTCGGCGATTACTATTTCCGCGAGAACCAGGTCGAAAAAGCGGAAGGCTTTTTCGACAAGATCATCAAGCGTAGGCTAAAACCGCTGGTGTCGTACGCCATGTACAAGAAGGCCTGGTGCGCTTATCACCTCGACCGCCCCGAGGAATCCTTGAAGCTCCTCACCTGGGTCATCGAGAACGAGAAGCCGGGCTTCGCCGACGTCGGCCTGCGGGTTAAAAATGAAGCTTTGGCCGACATTACCCTCATCTTCACGGAGCTTAATTTGGTCGATCGCTCCGTTTCCTTCTTCCGTGGCTTTGATGACGCCATCTACCGTCGCGGTCTCGAGACCATGGCCGCCATGTACCTCGAGCGCGGTAAGTTTCAGAGCGCCATCGAGCTCTCCGAGAACCTGATCAAGTCGGACTCCACGCACCCCAAGAATCCGTCGTACGAGATTAAGATTGTCGAGGCCTTGGTGCTGAAAAACGATTTGGAAGGCGCCGTGAACCGCATGGTTCGGCGCACGCCGCTTTATCTCGATGATTCCTCCTGGAACAAAAAGAACTCGGGCAATGCGCTCACTATTCAGTCCGGCGAAGGCGGGCTCGAGGATATGGTACGCAAGAATGCCCTTCGGTTTCATGACACCGCTCAGAAGACAAGCAATGCGCAGAACTACGGGTACGCGAGCACCCTCTATGGGCATTACCTGAAAGTCTTCTCGAAGTTCCCCGACGCGAGCCGGATGCGGTTCAACCTCGCCAAAATCTATTTCAAGCAAAACAAGTTGGTGGATGCGGCGAAAGAGTACGCGAAAGTGTACGAAGACGAGAGCGCTGGCGCCCTTCGCCTCGACGCTTTGGTGCAGTCGCTGGCGTCCTTGTCCAAGGAACTGTCCTCGGAAAAAGGCGATCGCATCGCGCCTCGCGGCAAAGGTACCGAGAAGCTCGCGGATGACGAAGAGGGCACTCTCGTCGCTTACTCCGAGCCCGAGACGATGTTCCTGGATCTCTCGAAGATTTACTTGAAGGCTTATCCCGGACAGAAGGACATTTCCGAAGTCCTCTACGAACGCGGTTACCTCATGTACCGCCACCGCGATTTCGATCGCGCCCTTGGCGTCTTCCACGACATCGTGGCGAAGAACGCGAAGCATCCCACGGCGACCAGCGCCGCCCATCTTTCCCTCGATATTCTAAACCGCCGCAAGGATTACCCTGGCTTGGTGGCGGCGACCGAAAAGCTTCTCGAAATCGATTTTGACAACCGCGGCTTCCGCCTGGAAGTCGAAGAAATCTTGCGGCGGTCCGAGTTGAAGCTCGTGGAAGCGATGGAGAAAGAAGAGAAGTTCGAGAAGGCGGCCGATGGCTACATGCGCTTCTGCCAGAAGTACGGGCCTCAGGATGAAGGTCTTTATGAGCGGGCTCTCTACAATGCCGCGGTGAACTTCACCCGCGCCGATCGGCCGGTCTCGGCTTTGGAAACCCGCGAGAAATTCCTCCGCACTTTCGCGAAAAGCCGTTTGGCTCCGCAGATGAAGCTCGACGTGGCCCGCGCTCACGAAGCGATGGGTGAGCTGGCCCAAGCTGCCCGTTACTACGGTGACTTCGCTCAATCCAATCCTAAGCACAAAGACGCGAAGAACGCGCTTCAGCTTTCAGGCTGGCATTATTGGGGAGCGGGAGACATGGCGCGCGCCGAAAAATCGATGCTCGCCTTCATGGACCTCTATCCTTCGGACGTTTCAGCCGAGCAAAACTTGCTCGCTTTTTACGAAGCCCAGGGTTTCGAGGATAAAGTGGCTAAGTTCCATCGCCAAGCCCGCTCACGTAAGGGCATCGGTCCCTTGGAGTTCGTGGAGCGCACGGTTCGTTTGGCCGAGCTCGTGGCCAAGCAATCTCCGCGCGAGGCGTCTCGGTTACTCAAGGAAGCTCAAGAAGCCACTCGAGGCAACGAAGGGGCTCTCAAGAAGAAGGGCCGCGGAACGGAGCTTCTTTCCAAGCTCGCGCTCTGGGACCTTCGGGAAAAAGAAACGCGTTTCTATCGCATCCGCCTGAACAAGGTGGCGACTCTAGAAGCCAATTTGACGAAGAAGCTAGAGCTCTTGAAGGAGCTCGAAAAGGACTTCGCTCGCGTCACCAAGCTTGGCGGCGAGGAGATGGGCCTTGCGGCCATTTACAAAGCCGCTGCGGCGCACACGCACATGGCGCAAGAAGCCGCCGCGGCCCCGGTTCCTTCCGCTCTGGCCGGTAAGGCGCTCGAAGCTTACCAACGGGAAATTAAGGAAGTCATGGTCGCGCCCTTCCAGGAAAAGGCGGTCGCTCTCGTGCGGAGGTGTCTCGAGGACTCTCACGAGCTTCGTATTTTCTCTCGCTGGACGGCTAAGTGTTTCTCCCTGGGCTCCGAGCTCAGTCCCGAAAAATTTGTAGCGGTGCGCACGTTCTATCTGCCCCCTGTGCAGACGGCGCTTATCGTTCCCGATGAGAAGCAATCCAAGGTTGCCATCGGATCGAAAGACGAGCTGGGCACTACTGATTTCGCGGCCTCTCAGCTATATGGATCGGCTCAAGAAGCCGCCTTGGCGTGGGACCCGGGCTCTCTCTACTTCGGCAGTGAGGAACCGGACGACGTAGCGAGCGCTTCTCACGAGCCTCTCGTTTTCGACTTCGGTTTCCTTGCGGAAGCGCGCGGACGAAACGTCGAGCGCAGTCTGTCGTCGGAAGCGCCAGGCCGGAACGAAGTTCCGACCTTTGCTTACCTGAATCTCTTGCGCTTGAGAAAGCCGGAGCAGGCGGTGACCGCCATTAAAGAGACCTTGCGTCTCGATCCTAAGAACGCGGCCTTACACAATCTCTTGGGCGTTGCCTATCTGGACGCCGGCAATCTCACCGCGGCGGAGGTGACTTGGCTCACCATGCTGTCCCGGGGCGAGAAGTCCGGGGCGGTCTTAAATAACCTGGGCATATTGAGCCTCATGCGGGGCAAGCAATCTCAAGCGGTCCAGTATTTCAATGACGCTCGTTCGCTCGAGGATGGGCCGGAAGCGTCGACGAATCTCGGCTTCCTCGCCTTGAAATATAGAAACGGCGCGGCGGCCAAGGATGCTTTTGAAGAAGCTCGCCGGCGCAAAGAAGAAACGAGCTCGGACGTCGGTGTCTTGGTGGCCCAGATGCAAGCGGGTGACCTGGACGAGCTTCGGGGCAATCTCGAAGATTTAACCAAGCGTCACAAGAAAGACCCTTATGCCCGCCTGGCCGTGGCCTATTACCTCATCGACGTCGAAAAAGACTTTCCCTTGGCGTCTAGGGTTCTCAGTGAGTATCTGGAGAAGAGCGAGACCAAGGAAATCGGAGCTCACTTTCAAAGAGCGCTCCGAGAAGCCGCTAAAGGCATGAACGAAGAAGTTGCGTCTTTGACCCCAGTTCGAGAGTAAGCCGTCCGTCCGCGCGCTCGAGAGACTAGAGGGATCTTGGATAAAATTTATTACGGTCCCGGGATGGGGGCTTTGGTCGCGGCTACGGTTTTGCTTTTGGTTCTGTCGGCGTGTGATGGCAGTAGGCTTTCGGGAACGAGGCTCGGCGTCCCACCGCCCGAGGACCCTTACGTGCCTCAAGGCGCGATTCTCGAGGATGCCACCCATATTTTTACCACGCGCTATACGCAGCGCACGGACATCCTCGTCGTCATCGATAATTCCGGGAGCATGTCTGAAGAAAGAGCCGCGGTGCAAAGCTCCATGGGGGGTTCTATGCGAGGATCAATGAGGCACGCCTGAACGACTACCGCCTGGCCATCACGACGACCGACGCCTACACCACGGAAGGCGCTCTGGTTTCCTACAACGGCGTCGATATCGTCAGTAGCAGTTCGGTGGATCCCGTAGGGGATGTGAAAGGCATTCTGGGGCGGATCGGCGATAGCCCGAAGCGCTTTTGGGAGCAGCATCGACTCTGCCGTGACTGACAATGAGGGAAAGCCTGACTTCGTCATTTCCGGGAACCGGGCGGGTCAGCGTAAGGGGATCGTAGGGTTTACGGCTCTCTCGACGAATGTTCGCGCTCGTGCCTTTCGCTAGCGGCGGACTTAAACAGCGGGCGTAAATCCCATTTGTCCGACAAGTCGGTCTTACGCATTGGCATTCACCGCAGCACGATGAACGGCAAGGTAGCTTACTGCACGCTGGTCGATCCGCTAGAGGATTAACGGCTATCCAAAGGGAGTCGCACCGAGAAAGTGGTACCCTTCTCGGGGGAGCTCTCGACCCCTGCTGTCCCTTTGTGCGCTTCCGCGATACCGCGAACCAAAGTCAGGCCGAGGCCCCAACCCTTACTCCCGCTTTGCTTGGCGGAAAAGCTGCGGTGAAACGGCTCGAAGAGCCGAACCTGCTCTTCCCCCGAAAGACTCGGGCCCTCGTTGTGCACTGATAGAACCACCGAGGTGTCCGGTTGGGTCAGGGTGACCGTAATGGGCCGGTGGTCGGCGCCGTACTTGATGGCATTCGTCGCCAAGTTCTCTACGACTCTTCTAAGCCCAATCGGGCACCAAAATCCTTGAACTTCTGCGGGCGAATGAAGCACGAAGCGTTCTTCATAGAGCGAGCTCAGCTCATCCAGAGTTTCCCGTACCAGTCGGGTGAGATCGAGCGGCTGGATGGTGAGCGGGATGGACTCACCCGCCCGGATGCGGTTCGCATCGAGTAAGTTGGTGATCATCTGATCGGCTCTATCCACGCTTTGTACGATGCGGCTCACGAGCGTAAGGCGGCGAGCCGGATCGTCTCCGTTACGCGCCAGCATTTGTGCTGTGGTCTTCGCGGCGGAAAGAGGATTTCTCAAATCATGAGTCAGAGTGGCAACGAACTGCTCTCTGAGGCTTCTCTCAAGTTCAAGTGTGTGTACCGTGTCGCGCATCTTCTGTTCGGCGACCTTCGCGCGGAGCAGTGCTTTGACCGTAGCCACCAGGACCAAAGGATCGATAGGGTGAGTCAGATACCCCTCGGCTCCTCCCTCTAGTCCTTCCGCCTGATCTTCTCCGCTGATGTGAGTCGCGGAGACGTGTAAAATGGGAATGGAGGCGGTGCTGGGGTCGGATTTCAGGCGCTCGCAAATCTCGAGGCCGCTGATGTCCGGGAGTTGTATGTCCAAGACGACCAAATCGGGCTTTTCTCCGACAAGCTTGAAGCAGTCCTTTCCATTTACGGCTTCCATCACTTCGAAGCCCGCGCTTCTAAGTGCTTTGGTGACCATGTACCGGGTGGCGTCAGTGTCGTCGACATTGAGAATTCTGGGAGTATTACGGTCAAGCATGCGAAGTAGCTCCGTTTTCCGAAGGTCCGTTTAAGCCCGCTCTAGCCAAGACCCCTTCCACCGTGGCAATGGCTTGCTCGCGGTTTCCCTTGGTATCCTTGGAGAGAATGGCGAACGCTCTTTTTTCCAGCAACTCCCGTTCCTGCGTATCCAGAACTTTGGAGGTATTAATGACGACGGGAATGCCGTGAGTTTCGGGCAGCTCGTTTAGCTCTTTAAGCGCATCGAAGCCGTTTGAGTCCGGCATGTTCAGATCGAGGAAGATGAGGCTCGGCTTGGAGTCCTTCGCGATGCGAATGCCGTCTTTCGCGTTCCCAGCTTCCAAAATCGGAAAACGAGACTTCTGGAGTAGGCCGCGCAGTAAGTAGCGAGCGATGTCGTCATCGTCGATAATGAGCAGCTTGCTTTGCGGATGCTGAAGAATCAGCTCGTGCAGCTTGGTTCTCAGCCAATCGGCGGAAACGGGTTTCGTCGAAAACGCCTCGGCTCCCAGCTGGCGGGCCTTGCGCTCATTATCGACCATGGTGACGACGAGAAGGGGAATGTGGCGAGTCCGCTCACTCTTCTTCAGATCGGCCATGAAGCCCCAGGTGTTCTCCGCCTCGAGTAGCACGTCGGAAATGATGGCGGCGGGGCGCGCGTCTCTGAGCGCAATGCGAGCTTCCTTGAGATTTCTCGCCGGTATGACCTGGTAGCCAGAACCGCTCAAAATCTTTTCGTAGACGAACAGGGACTCGCGGTTGTCTTCGATGACGAGAATCGGAGTGCGCGTGGAGTCGAGCTTTCGGGTGAGCTCGGGCATGTAGGAGACTTCTTCGGGCCCTCGGTACACGCGGGGAAGAATCGCATGGAAGGTCGAGCCTGCGCCCGGAATGCTGGTGAGCTCGATGCTTCCTCCCAGGAGCCCCGCCAAACGGCGCGCGAGCGGCAATCCGAGGCCCGTGCCCTTAGTATGATTCTGAAGAGGAGACTCAATTTGTGTGAACTCTTCGAAAATGCGCTCCTGATCCTCGGGAGCGATGCCGATCCCGGTGTCCTTTACGGAAAAGACCACGGTGCTGTCTTGAGCCAGGCGTACACTGACTCGCACTTCTCCTTGCTGGGTATACTTCAAGGCGTTCGAAATGAAGTTGCGAAGGATCTGAGACACTTTGCCCTCATCCGTCTCCATAGTCGGAATGCCCTCGGGCTCGTCGAAGATCAGATTCACGGAAGTGTTCGCGGCGAGCAGAGGCTTCAACATGCCGCGCAGGGCGCCGAAGAGGTCTTCCACTTTAAACTCAGTGGGGCGAATCGCTATTTTCCCCGCTGCCACCTTTGATAGGTCGAGCAGGTCGTTTACCAGCTCGGAAAGATCCTCTGCCGAGCGCTGAATGAAATGGACCTGTTTTTTTTGTTCGGCGGTCAGCGGACCATCGACTTGATCGAGCAGTAGCTTGGAAAGGCTCAGGGTCGAGTTCAGGGGCGTGCGGAACTCGTGAGTCATATTGGAAAGAAAGCGAGTCTTAATCTCGTTGGCGCGCTGCAGGTAATCGGCTTTTTCATCCAGCTCGGCGTACAGCGCCACGACCCCGCGATTTGTGTCCTCTAACTCCCGGTTGGCTTCTTCGAGCTGCAGGTTCAGAGCGCTGAGCGCTTCTCTTTGGTTCTGCAGCTCGTCCATGGCCAGAAGCAGTTCCCGGTTTTGCTTCTGGAGCTCCTCGAACGGATCCGGCGGAAAGCGTTTGGCGAGCTCCTCGCCGATTTTTCCAAGCAGCGCCGAAGTCAGGGCGCTCGCACGTCTCGGAATGTTTTTCCCAAGCTCGATGGACGTTCCGGCATTCGACGTTTGAATATCGAAGTGATCCATGAGCCGCTTGGATCCGATGAGACCCATTCCCATGCCCGTGGACGACTGATAGCGTCCGTCTAAAATGGATTGGAGGTTCTGTACGCCAGGTCCTTTGTCGCGTAAGGCAATGAGAAAGCGCGGGGTTGGCTCCTCGACTACGTAAAACTCGGCTTTGCCTCCTCCCGCGTATTTGTAAGCGTTGCGGGCGATTTCCGAGATGGCGGTGGCGATGCGAGTCTGGTCTTGGGAATCGAACCCGAGAAGGCCGGCGATTTGCCGCCCTCTTTGTTGGGCTGAGACGACGTCCTGCTCGGAACGAATCTCTAGGGTGATCAAGGGGCGCTTCAAATGGCTCCCTCCTTTAAGACGATGACAGTTGAATCGTCGGCGGTGCGCTTGTAATCGCGGTAGATTACGCCGGCAACCAAGCTGGGATGCCGAGCGGTTAGACCGTGGTAACGGTTTAGCTGCCAGCGTGAGGAAATGCCGTCCGAGTGCATGATGAGTAGCGAGCCGCGAGGGAAGTCGTAGGAAAATTCCTGAACCTTGCGTATCGCCGACCCTACGGTCCCGTTATGCGAAACGAGACTGCGGGTCTTCAGGTCGGAATCGATGATGGTGGCGCTGATGTTGCCCACGCCCGCGAATTGAATCTGGCGGGACTCGGTATCGAGCTTTGCCACGGCCATCGCCGCCCCTCTCGTTTTTCGAAGTGCGTCGTGGGCATTGAGTAAAATCTGACCTGGCCCCTCGGTAGGGCTTTGCTCAAAAATGCGGACTGCTTCCTGAGACGCCTCCGCCGCGCCTCTTCCATGCCCCAGCCCGTCGGCCACGAGCATTTCGAAACCGGGGGCATCTTTTTTCGCGGCCCAAGAATCACCGCAAACATTCTCTCCTTTCACGGCAAGAGAGACGGCTCCAATTTCGTTGAGCCCCTTCGGGCGGGAAGGGGAGGCCCAGACGCGGCAAAACACCGCGGTACCTAAGGACGGCGCGGAGTGAATGTCAAAAACATCGGCAAGTCTTTGCGTCGCCCCGAGTCCCGTGCCCGGGCTTCCGGCCGTCGAGTACCCGTCCGTGAGGCAGTCCGCAACGTTTTCCATACCCGGGCCTTTATCGAGGGCCAGGACTTCGATTCCCCAGGAGTTTGTTTCACCAATTGCTCTAAACACTAGTTCGCATGCTGTGCCGTACTTCAAAAGATTGGTGCCGAGCTCGGTCGTTATGATAGCGAGCTTGCCCGCTTCCGTTTCGCCGAAGCCGTGGTTCTCCGCGAGATTTTGCGCGAAACGTCTCGCTTCGCCAACGTGACTCGAATCGGAGATGGGAAAAGTGGTCGACTCTTTCATGGGTTAATGCCAACGCGCGATGGTGATGCGCGTGCCCTTTCCCAATTCAGATTGAATATCGAACTCGTTGCAAAGCCGCTTGGATCCGCTGAGCCCGAGGCCCAAGCCGCCGCCGGTGGTGTAGCCGTCTCTGAGCGCGAGCTCGAGGTCGGCGATACCTGGTCCTTTATCCTCGAAGGTGAGGCGAAGGCATTTGCGGGCGCCTTCCTCGAGAGCTTCCAGGGTCAGCGTACCGCCGCCGCCGTAGATGACCGTGTTTCGAGCCAACTCGCTCGCCGCGGTGACTAGCTTTGTCTGATCGACGAGGCTGAAGCGTTGCTCGATTGCCCACTTACGCACGGACTGACGTACGGAAACGACGTCCGATTCGGCATTGATCGGGAGTTTGTCAGATTTCAGCAGTGGCATCTTCCACCACTTCCTCTTCTTCCAAGTGCAGGGTGAAACCGCCGCCCAGAAGTTCCATCCCTCTTTCGACGTTGAGGGCGGTGCGAATGCCCGGGAGCGAGAGGCCGAGCTCGACGAGCGTGATGGCGACCGCCGGTTGCATACCCACGACCACGGTTTTCGCGTCCAGCACCCGCGCCATGCTCGAAATATTAGAGAGCATGCGGCCGATGAAGGAGTCCACCATCTCCAAAGCGGAGATGTCGATGAGCACGCCCTTGGCGCCCGTTGAAGCAATCCTCGAAGTCAGATCGTCCTGTAGCGTCACCGCCAGCTGATCGTGCATGTCGACCTGAATGGTGACCAGCAGAAAGGGCCCCATCCGTAATATTGGGATTCGTTCCACGAGCGTCTCCCCTTACTGGTTCATGGAGGGCGACGAGTAAATCGCCGCGCCATTACCGCTCGTTTGAACGGGTTTGGAATTTTGCTCGCCTTTGGACGTCTGGCCTTTGAGCTTCTTGCCAGTGCGTTGAAGCGCGACCGCGAAGGCATCGGCCAAGTTCGCTTTCGTCGTGATGTTACTCAAGTCGATGGCGAGGTGGACGATGGTCTGGGCGATTTGCGGGCGAATGCCGCTGATAATGCAATCTGCGCCCATCAAGCGCGCGGCCGCGACCGTTTTCAAAAGGTGCTGGGCGACGAGGGTGTCGACCGTGGGAACGCCGGTGATGTCGATGATGGCGACTTCCGATCCGGTCTCGACGATTTTCTGAAGCAGCGTTTCCATCACGACTTGCGTGCGCGCGCTGTCTAAGGTGCCGATCATGGGAAGGGCGAGAATGCCGTCCCAAAGTTTCACGACGGGGGTCGAGAGCTCGAGCATTTCTTCCTGCTGACGGGCGATCATGTCTTCGCGGGTCTTCAAGAACGATTCGATGGTGAAGAGGCCTAGCTTGTCGAGCAGGACAGTCGCGTGCCAGAGCAAGTCCACGACGGTCTCGGTGTCGGACCGATGCGCCTTTTGAATCCGGGAGAACAAAGGCTGCTTGAACGAGAAGACGAAAGTCGCGGTTTCACTCGGGGAAAAACCTTGGGCCGCGCGGCTTCTTGAAATTCCGGTAAGCAGGTCCCGCATCTGGGTCCAGCCCGGGCCGGTAATGGTGTTGGACTGCGTGGACTCCAAGTTCGCGATCAGGAACTGGAGAAACTTTTGCGACTGCTCTTGCAGCTCGTTGTCGTTCATCAAATCTTTGCGCTGGGTGACCGCGGCCTTTTGCTCTCGCAACCACTCGGCGAGAAGATCGGCTTGATTGTCTTTGAGAACGGCAACGAGTTGTGCCGTATTCTGCGTTGTCATGGCCTTCACTTGTACCCCACTAACCTGTGATGGAATTAGTTACCAACGATAAGGGGTGGGTATAAGCCGGGCCCCCCCCATTAGTCCACGCAATTACCCCAGGCATGGGCCCGCCATAAGCTCGTAAAGCTGAGATCGCCGTCTTCGGGACCCGCCGAAAGGATCGGGGGACAAAGATCTTGTGAGGCACTTGTCTTGACACGCTGCAGGGCGTTGGCTAGCTCTCTCGGTGGAAACAATAACCAGGGGGAACTAGATGAAACAAACACTGCTCGCTCTCATGCTCCTTTCCGCGTCCTCTTTCGCGGCCACGGAAGCGGAAACGCTCAACGCTTACGGTAAAGTCGCCGCGAATTATCCGGCGCTTACCTTGAACTATTTCAAGCAGGGTAATGACAAGGTCGCCTGCCAAAAGGCTTTCGTTATGAATCTCACGCGCGAAGCCTATCAGAGCCGCACGACCGGTCCGAAGCTCGCGAAGCTCAATCCTTGGACGTACCGCAATTTCACGTCGTCCTTTAAGCAGCTCGACGTGATACTGAACTTCTGCCGTACGAACGCTAACCGCGCGGCCGCTTTGAACGCCGCCGAAAGCATGGCCGGCAATTCGTTTCTAGAAAGTGTTGGCGGCTGATGCACGTTCGTTTGCTTTTCGCGAGTCTCGTTTTGTCGGGCGCGGTCGATGCCGCTTCGATTCAACAGACCTCGACTTGCCCTCACGATGCTCAGGAATCCTGCCGCTGGGAAATCTCAGCGCGCTCTTTCCGGGGACCGACGGGCAGGGTCGTTCAGATGGATTGGGAAAAGCTCGTCGTCACCCGCCATTGGGAGAAGCCGCTCTCGCACAACTTGCGGTGCAATGTGGATCGGGATTTTGATCCGCAAGGAGGCGGCTTTCTGAAGGTGTGGTTCGTGGGGCAGGCGAAAGCTTGCGATGCGATGGCGGGAAATCCCGCCGATTGCGGCGTGACCTTCCAGCTAGAAGATCCGGCGCAGCTGTTCTCGGCCCACGGGTTCACCGTCATGGCCCCGGCCGGAAAGCGCCTCGCTCGGGTGGAGCTCTTCAACACGCTAAATCTCCAATGCGGCAATTTCGGCCGCCCCGATATTCTGCGGCTGAAGTGGAAACCGGTCATCGGTTGGTCAGCCCGCTTGCCCGGCGACGGCACGTACCGATCCGGACTTCCCGCGAAAGCGAACTAGGTTAAGAAAATGGGAGAGCCCCGGGCGCGCAAGCACCCGGGGCTCTTTTTCATAGGCACGTTCTATCGATTAGAAGTCGATGCCGACGTAGATCTGGTGCGTATTCGGGAGAGAGACGCGGTTCTCATCCTTTCTCCACTTGATGCGGCCCGCGCTGAGGTACGGGTACTCGGTGACGATGCGCTTCCAGTACGCGTAGGTCACGAAGCCGACCCGCACTTTGACGCCATGGAACTGGTAGAGCTGCGGGCGGTTTCCGCGGTAAGCGGAGTCCAATAGCCGCGCGAGCATTTCCTTGGTAAAGTTACGGGCCACGCGCTGCGCTTCCGTGTTTCCGTTTCTCATCAACTCTGCCTTGGTCTCGGCCACGACGGCTTGGAGATAGGTGAGTACCGGACCGGGATTCTCGGTCGCGACGGAAGCCGCGATGGCGCTTCCGAACCGGAGGTACTCCGCGTGATTGATGTGCTTACCGTAGATGACCGCTCGGAAGTCGCGACGTAGATTTTGCCTTTGCTCTTCGACGTTGTTGGAAACCTCGGTCCAGCTCCGCGGATCCGGGAGATGTATTTGGGGAGGTCTCGGTAGCGTCGGAAGACTCGGCAAGCTCGGAAGACTCGGGCGGCCGGGGAGCGAGGGCCTCCAAGCCGCCGAGGCCGTCTGTGTTCCGAGTCCAGTTGCGAGGACCGCGAGTGACAGAACCAACTTCAGTTTTTGCTGCATGTGCTTTTCCTCTTCAAATGCCGGCCCGAACCGTTTTGAAAGAGGCAACCCCACCGGGCCGGCCAAGAATAAGAAGGGCCGCCCTTGATTTAAGTAAATAACGGGCTCGCCGGTTTTCGACCATGGGTCCTTTTAGAAGAAAATCGTTCGGGAATTCAGAAGGGTGGCTTGTTTTGCGGGTATCCGACGGAGGGTGGTAAGATTTCACCACATGACGCCGCAAAATATTTTTTGTATTCCCGACGAATTGGCGCTTGGAGGAGTGAACGTGTGGGCGGTTGCCGCCGCGAGCCAGCTCGCGCCCTCGAAGCTCTTAGTCCATTGCCGTCATGGACGTTTTCCCGAGACCGTGGCTTGCGAGTCGCAATGGGTGACTGGAAATCTGCCGTGGGACGCGTCTCGCCGGGACGCGGCGAGATACGCCGATGCGTACGCGCGCGCGTTACCCGCCGTGTTTTTTCCCAATTGGACTCATGGGACTTATGCCGCCTGCGCTGAGCTTTCCAAAACGGAAAGCGAGAGGATGCGGGTCGTGGGTTTCGCGCATTCCGATCAGGAACATTATTATCGCTTGCTCACTTATTATGAGCCGCTCATTCATACTTTCCTCGCGCCCTCGCTGGAGGTCGCGGATCGCTTGAAAGAGCTTCTGCCGGGCCGCTCGTCGGAAATTCATCTACTTACTTACCCGATCGAAGGCCCTGAGGCGTTTTTTCGCAAGCAGGCCGAAGGCCCGCTCAGGATTAGTTTCGTGGGAAGAATCGAAGAGCCGCAGAAGCGAGTGTCGCTCCTTTTGGATCTCGCGGAAGCGTTGTTCGATCGGAAAGTCGATTTCCTGTTGCGTATCGCGGGGGAGGGCCCCGCCCTAAAAGATTTGCGCGGCGAAGCGGAGCGGCTTCCTTACAAAGTGCGTTCCCGGGTGAGCCTACCGGGACGGCTCTCGCGGTCCCAGGTGGAAAAGCTGCTCAATGAAACGGACGTTTTTGTTTCTCTGTCGGCGTTCGAGGGGCAATCCATTTCCATGCTGGAAGCAATGAAGCACGGTTGCGTTCCGGCCGTCACCCGGGTGAGCGGCACCAAGGATTGGATCGTTGCCGGGGAGACCGGTTGCCTTGCCGAGGTAGGGGACGTGGAAGGTTTGGCGGATCAAATTACCGCGCTGAATGGGGCACGAGACAAAATGCTCGCCCTCGCCCGCCGCGCCTATGACTTGGTGAAAGCCCGTGGCTCGTCCGCCGCTCATTTGGCGAAGCTCGAAAGCGTTTGCGCCGAGGCTTGGACGAAAGCGCCTCGGGCGTGGCCGACTCGAATGTCCGTCCTCCCTCCGTGGGAAGTGACGCTCGATCGCAAGGTCCGGCGCTGGGCCAAACTAGTCAGACGCCGCCTCATCCGCCGCTAAAAGGTGTGTGGATACTTTTAGCCAAATTTGTTCCCGCGCTTCGCCGTCCGAGTGGCTAAAAGTATCCACACACCTTTTGGCTATTCGGTTAGTTGGAGGGCGGAGGGGAAGGTTGCGTGGGGAGTAGAGCCCTTGATGAAAATGGCGAGCTCGTGGTGACGGTTCACCGTGCCGGACCGATTCTCGTAGTCGTGCCAGCGTTCCTCGAGCTCAGGCAAGGGCAAGTACGTGTAGCTCGTGCCTACCACCGGATCCATGAAGTAGC
>JAYUGC010000022.1:0-17316 GCA_043767805.1 Pseudomonadota bacterium
TTCGCTGAGGCTTTGCTGGGTCAGCAAAGATACAAAGAGGCGGTGAATCCCCTGGAGCGCTGTCTGACGTGGAATCTCGAGCAGCCTCTTCGGCTGCAGGCGCACCTGAGGCTCGCGGAGGCGTATGCCGGACTGCAGCAAAGAGAGCCGGCCTCATTTCATTTCCGCGAAGTCCTAAAATTGGATCCCAACTCCGCTCCCGCCCAAGCCTACTTCCACCATCCCTGAGGATGACACCGCCGTCCTCGGTGGTTAAGATGGCGCCGAATAAGGGACCTTTCCAATGGATATCCGCTCGAGTTCCATCCTTTTTTATTTCAACAGGGCCTACTGTCTTTTTGCCAGGAGCGCCGGATTCAGATCGAAGCGTACAGCCCGCTCACCCACGGCCTTCGGCTGGGTCATCCGGTCGTCGCCGACGTTGCCAAGCGTCTCGGGAAATCGCCTGCTCAGGTTCTCATCCGCTGGGCTTTGGAGCACGAGCTCGTCGTCATCCCCAAGTCGAGCCGCAAAGAGCGCATCGCGGAAAATGCCGCCGTGTTTGATTTTTCCTTGGGGACCGAGCTCAAGAAAAAGCTTGATGGCTTGAACGAGGATTTGAGAACTTGTTGGGATCCCACGAGGACGCCTTGAGAGGGAGTGTCAGATGAAGCGGTGGTGGCTTTCAGTTTTTCTTTGGGCAAGCCTCACGGCTTCGGGGGAGCCCGTGTCCCAGCCCCATATCCAGCTCGAGCTCATCACTCCCGAAGCCACCCTTCAGCCTGGGCGCCCGACCCAAATCGGCGTTCGCTTCGAGCTGGAATCCGGCTGGCATCTGTATTGGAAAAATCCGGGCGATTCGGGAAAGCCCCCGACGATTCGCTGGGAATTGCCTCCCGGTTTTGCGGCGGGCACCTGGGAGTGGCCAGTGCCGACCCGGCTGCCTTTCGGCCGGCTCGTCAATTACGGCTACGATCGTAGACTCATTCTCGTGACAACGCTCGCGGTGCCGGCGGTGGACCCTAAAGGAGAGGCGCTTCTCGGGGCTCACGTCGAATGGCTCGTTTGCGCCGAGGAATGCATTCCCGGAAAGCTCGACCTCCGTTTGAAGCTTCCCATTAAGGACGTCGCGCCCGAGCCTTCCGCTCTAGCGCCCCTGTTTCGCGCGGCGAGCGAGGCGCTTCCCAAAACGCCGCCCTCCGCCTGGAAAATGGATGGCTGGATCGACTCCGAAGAGATCGAGATTCAGCTGAGCGGTTTTGCCATTCTCGGCGAGACTTCGTTCTTTCCCGACGAGCCGCGCCTCATTCAGAACGCCGCGCCTCAGAAGCTGGGGAGAAGAGGCGAGACCCTTTTGCTGACCTTGAAGCGCTCCGAGCAGTCTCCCGCGGAAATCAAGCGCCTGGCCGGAGTTCTGGTGACGGGAGCCAAAGGGTATAGCATCGACATCGCGCTCGCGCCCAAGCCCACCCGGCTTCCGCCGTGGGTCGGCTGGCTCCTGGGAACCCTCGTCGCCTTCGGGGCCGCGATTTGGTTTTTTTGGAAACGCCCCCATCGGGGTCCCACCGAGAGTAAGGCCAAGCGTCGCGCTGGTTTCCTGGGACCCACTCCGAAACGAATTTCTTAAAACAAGGAGAACTAGGATGAAACGCTTAAGCTGGTTACCGCTCTTCGCCCTAACGCTCGCGCCTCTGAGCGCATTCGCCGTCAAAACGGGCGACGCCGCCCCGGACTTTAAAGTGATGGACATCGCCGGCAAGGAAGAAACCCTCTCGGCGCAAAAGGGTAAGTACGTGGTGCTCGAATGGCAGAATCAAGGCTGCCCGTTCGTAAAAAAGCATTACGAGACGAAGAACATGCAAGCCGTGCAGAAACAAGTCGCCGGCAAGGATCTCGTTTGGTTCACGGTGCTCGGCTCGGCCAAGGGCAAGCAGGGTTACCTAGCGCCGGCGGACGCGGCCGCGTACTTCAAGAAGATGGAAGCGGTCCCCACCGCGGTTCTCGTGGACTCCGAAGGCAAGATGGGCAAGGCCTACGGCGCTCGCACCACGCCCCATGTTTTTCTAATCGATCCCGCGGGCAAGGTCGCTTACCAGGGCGCCATCGACGACAACGATTCCACCGATCCCGCGGCGGTCAAGACCGCGAAGAACTATCTGGTGGCCGCTTTGAGTGAAGCCCGCGCCGGCAAGCCGATTACTACGAATACGACCGAGCCTTACGGCTGCGGCGTGAAATATTAATAACGTCCCTTTTTTGGAGAGTGCACATGTATCAATTCACGGTTCCGTCTTTCATCCGCGGTTTGGAAGGCCTACTCGGCCAGCTCGATAAAGCCGCTCAGTACGCCGACCACAAAAAGTTCGATACGAGCGCGTACCTGACCGATCGCATCGCGCCGGACATGTATCCGTTCACGAAGCAAATCCAGCTCGTGTCGGATTTCGCCAAGGGCACGGCGGCTCGCCTCGCGGGTCAGGCCTCTCCGAAATTCGAGGACACGGAAACGACTCTCGGTCAGCTTCAGGAACGTGTGGCGAAGACCATCACCTACCTGAAGACCTTGAAGCCGTCGGACTACGAAGGCTGGGAAACCCGGAAGGTAGAAATTTCCTGGATGAAGGGCAAGTACCTTCCCGGGCTCGAGTACGCGACCCAAATCGGGCTTCCCAACTTCTACTTCCATCTCACCACCGCCTACAATCTGCTCCGCTCGAACGGAGTGGACGTGGGCAAGAGTGATTTCATGGGCAAGACCGACGAGCCTCGGGCTCTGTGAAAGGAAGAATCTCGGCGAGCGAGCTGGTGGCCTATACCCGCTGTTCCCATAGCGCCGCGCTCGCGGCAGAAGGGGTGGAGGCGGCGGGCTCCAGCGAAGACGTCGTGCTGCTTCAGAAAAAGGGCGGCGAGCACGAGAAGACCATTCTCTCGTCGCTCGAAGGCTGTTTTACCGTTGAGCGCAGAAACGCCGAGGCAACTCTGGCGGCTATGCGCGCGGGCCATCCGTGGATTTACCACGGGTGGCTTGCCGACGGGGATCTAGTGGGAGAGCCGGATTTTCTCCGCCGGGTCGAACGGCCTTCGCGGCTCGGCGCCTATTCTTACGAGCCTTACGACGCAAAACTCGGGCGGGCTTTGAAGCCCGAGTACGTGCTGCAGCTCTGTCATTACGGTGGGCTGCTGGAGCGCGCGCAAGGAGCTCTTCCGGAGTCGGCGGGGGTGTACTGCGGCGGTAAGGGCGAGTTCACGGTAAAGCTCGGCGATTACCTCGCCTACTATCGCAATCTGCTTCAGTCTTACCGCGACTTTCTGAGTGCCGCGCCCGAAACGGAAGCCTATCCCGTCGAGTACTGCGGCTTTTGCGGTTACCGCGGACGGTGCGAGGGGGAGTGGTTAGAGAACGATCATCTCTCTCAGGTCCTCGATATCCGGCGCACGCAGGTCTCCGCGCTTTCCAAGATGGGCATCCGCA
The DNA here is from genome assembly GCA_043767805.1 of Pseudomonadota bacterium. Lineage (GTDB taxonomy): Bacteria > Bdellovibrionota > FAC87 > UBA2466 > UBA2466 > CAZZHG01. Next base: position 3,452 of record JAYUGC010000022.1, read on the forward strand.
CCCGCGCTCAGCTCGCCGTGGCCGACCAGCAAAATTTCAAGCGAGAAAAAGGGCTAACTCTCGAGGGTTATCAGCGGCTCGTCGCTCAAGCCAAGGCCCAAGTCGATGAGACTTTGGGCTACCGCGACCGCAACGCTTTGAAGGCGATCCCCGAACCCGGCACGGGGGATCTTTTTTTCGATATGGAGTCCGATCCGCACGTGGGCGAAACTGGCCTCGAGTATCTCTTCGGTTTTTGGGTGCGGGAAGGCAAGACCACGCGGTTCGAGAAATTCTGGGCTCACTCTCCCGAGGCGGAGAAGGTCGCGGTCGAGCAGACGGTGGATTTCATGCGCGCGTTCCGGGTGAAGCATCCGGGGATGCATATCTATCATTACAATAACTACGAGCCCAACCACATGGTGGATCTTACGAGCCGCCATGGAACCCGCGAGGAAGAGCTCGATGATTTGCTGCGAAACCAAGTTTTCGTCGATTTGTACCCCATCGTTCGCCGCGGCTTCGTCCTGCCGACGAGCTCTCGCTCGCTGAAAGCGCTGGAGCCCCTCATGGGCTTTGAGCGTAGCGGGGACTTAAAGGCCGCAGCGGGCTCCATCGTGTTTTACGAGCGCTGGCTCGAGACCGGCGAGCAGAAATGGCTCGACGATATCGAGGTCTATAACCGCGAGGACGTCGAGGCGACGGCTTGCCTCTATGACTGGCTGAGAGGTCTCAAATGAGCGAGATCCAGCAGCTTCTCGCCGATTTGGTCGAGCACTCGCGCCGGGAAATGCGGGTCGACTACCGGGAGTATTTGGAACTGAGGCACGGCCTTGAAGAAGATCGCTGCCTGAGTCCCGCGTGTCTATCGCGTGCCGACTACATTACGCCGCGAGACGGTCTCATTTTGTATCGCTTCCATGACGACGAGACTCGCCTTCGCGAAGAGGACCAGGTGGTCATCATCGACCTGGCGACCGAAACCGAAGTTAAGAAGGCGGACATCGCCCATCTCGATTTGAAAAAGCGGGAGATTGGGTTCAAACGCTTAGCCGCCCCGCCGGCCGCCATCGCGGTGCTATCCAATACCGGACGCGACAATCCTTACCTGAAATCCGCTCTCGAAGCGGTCGGAAAGGATTTGAAGGGACACGCGCTGGCCCAAAGTATTTTGGAGCGGCGTCCTTCTGCGACGGACGCTTCGCTTGCCGCGCTGGAGAGACTCGCCACGATGAAGGCAGGTTTTCTCGTCGTGCAGGGTCCCCCTGGAACCGGGAAGACGTACACGGGGGCGCACGCGATAGTCGAACGGCTCGCGCGGGGAGAGCGCATCGGGATCATGGCTCAGAGTCACAAGGCCATGAACGAGCTAGTGGAGCGAGTCGCGAAGCTTGCCGAGGAAAAGGGCGTCGCCTTGAACGGTCTCAAAGCCGCGAGCCGGGAGCGCGATAAAGTGCAGGCCCCGGGCGTGACCAACGTGCAAGGCACGGTTCTGGTGAAATCCGTCTTATCGGCGAATCTCGTCGCGGGAACCATTTACCAAATGGCCCGGCTTCCCAAGGAAGTCCTGGATGTGCTCTTTTTCGACGAGGCGGGGCAACTGAGTCTCGCCTACGCCATTGGCGCGAGCCGCGCCGCGAAGACCGCGGTGTTCCTGGGTGATCACCGCCAGCTACCTCACGTTTCGAAAGCCAAGCATCCGGGAGAAGCGGGAGCCTCTCTCATGGGCTACCTTTTGGGCGAGTTCGCGGTAGTGCCTGCGGAACTTGGTATTTTCCTGGATGAGAGTTTTCGCATGAACCGCGAGATCACGGCTATCGTCTCAGAGCTCTCTTACGGCGGCCGATTGAAGAGCCACGAAAGCGCGGCTGACCGCTCCCTATCGATGAGCCAAGATCTCGCCGATCCTCTGGGCCCGGCGTCCGTCGTTTTTCTCGGCGTCGAGCACCATGGGAACGAGCAGTCGTCGAAAGAGGAAGCCGCAGCGGTAGCCGATCTCGTGCATCGCTTGCGCGAGTCCGCTCCCGAGATGACTTGTCTGGTGGTCGCGGCCTACCGCGCGCAAGAAAACTTGATTCGCTCGCTCGTCGGGCCGGGCGTCGAAGTCGGTACCGTCGACAAATTTCAAGGAAAAGAGGCGGACGTCGTGTTCTATAGCCTCGCGGCTTCCGATCCGTCGGCCATTCCGCGAGACGCGGGGTTCTTGCTTTCCACTCACAGGCTAAACGTCGCGCTTTCCCGCGCCCGGCGAAAAGCCATTCTGGTTTGCTCTCCGAAACTTCTCGAGCTTCCGCCGACGTCTTTGGAGAACATGCGGCTCGCCAATGCGTTTTGCAAAGTGCGGGCGTACCACGCGGGCTTAGTTAAATCGGAAGCTTGAGATGCGTGTGGTACTGAGCGAACTGGGTCATGAGGCGCACGAGCCGCATGGTGTTCGGCCTGGGAAACTCAGTGTCGGTCCACCGGGTGAGCCGTAAGGCATCGCCTTCGTCGATGAAGCGGCGGTCTTCCTCGGCGAGAACCAGATAGTCCTGAATGAAGTGGTTCGGCGAGCAGTTGGGACAAACGACGCCCCCCGCTTCGATGTCTAAGTAACCGCGAGAGGCCGGGGCCTCGCACTTCACGCAATCGTCCACGCTGGGCTTCAGCCCCAAGTGGAGTAGCAGCTTCAGCTTAAAAACCAGGTTCAATAAATCGAGGCGCTCGAGGTTCTGTTCCTTCTCGATGAGAGACAGCGTCTGTCCGAGAAGGCTGTACACCTCGGGCATAGGGTTCGTGGTGTCGGCGAGCCGTTTCACCCATTGGGTGACTTTTCCCGCCATCAAAAGCTTGTCGAGATTGTCTCTGAGAATAGGAAAGGAGTTCAAAACGGTGAGCTCGTTCAGATAAGGGGTTCCCTTGGGCTCGCCGCGGAGCGAAATCTCGTCATGGCAAAAGAGATCGAGCCCGCCCGCGTACCGGCGCCGGCTCTTTCGGGCGGATTTCGCGAGCACCGTGATCATGCCCCACTTCTGAGTGAGAAATTGCACGTAGCGGTCGGCTTCCCCGAAATCGGAATGCGAGATGACGATGGCTTTGGAGGTGGCGCCCATGCTCGGTCTTAACTAAATGCCGGTTATTTGGTGGCGGCGGACAGGTTCAAGCCACCCGGCTTCCGCTTGAAGCGGACGTAGAAGATAGCTCCGAAGCAATTGAAAAGGATAGTGTAGATCTGCACCGCCGTGCACAGCGTGCTGCCCTGGCCGGGGTCCTTGAGGCCAATCCACTGAAAGAGAGTAAAAAAGGCTACTTGGCCTACTCCAATGCCGCCCGGCAGAAGGGGAACAGCGGAGACCGTCAGGGCTACCGGGATGACGAAAAAATATTGGGAGAAAGTCAGCGGGATTCCGATGAGCTCGCCCTGAATGCGAAAGAGGATGACGGAGCCGGTGATAGACAGGCAGGAAAGCGCCACTGCCACGGCCAGAGAAGGCACCTGACGGCGATAGAGCAGAGCGGCATCGAGTAAATTGGAAACCTTCGGCTTTTGCCGAAGCTTCTCGAGTACTAGGCGGGCGACCTTCAACCGAGGCAGCAGGGGGGAAATGAAGATGAGCCCCACCACTATCATGCTGAGTGTCACGGCCCAGATTGAGATGGCGACCGCCTGCAGCTGGGCTCTCGATTTCAGCCATTCGAAATGCATGGCGAGGGTGGTCGCGGCGAATAGGAAGAACACGCCAAGCCCGATGGCCCTGTCCAAGAGGACGGTAAAGATCGCTTTCGTTTTGCGCGTCGGCTCTCGTCCCGCCACGTACCAGGCTTTGATCAAGTCGCCGCCCACCGCGCCAGGCATGAAAGTATTGAAAAAGTTTCCAATCATCGTGAGCTCGAGCAGGTTCTTCACCGAAAGGTCGAGCCCTTGCGCCCTCACCAGGAAGTACCAGCGTAGCGACGATAAAAACGTGGAGACGGCCAGAAAGAGAATGCCGACCAGAATATTGGAAGGGTGCGACAAGAGCAGGTGCAAGACCTTGAAATCGATCATGCCGCTCCGAAATACGTAGGCCAGTAGTAGAATGCCTAGCCCGATCTTTACGAAGTTGGTGGCTCTGGCGCGCCAAGCAGACATCTAGAGTTCCTTAGGTGGCGGCGTCCCATTTTTCTGTCGGTAAGCGACATGAAAACCGAGGCCGAAGCTAACTCGTTCAATTGACTTAAATTATGGCTCACTTTAAAGTCCAATGTAACAACACTCAAACAAAAAAGCGGTGAGGCTTCATGAGACTCTGCGTGATGGGTACGGGTTACGTCGGGTTAGTGGCGGGATCTTGTTTTTCGGATTCCGGTAACCACGTAACTTGCGTCGATGTCGATCAGGACAAGATCAACCGGCTCAATAAGGGCGAGGTTCCCATTTACGAGCCAGGTCTCGAAGAGATCATCGCTCGTAACGCCAAGACCGGGCGCCTTCGCTTTTCGACCGACGCGAAAAGCGCCATCGAAACGGCGGACGCGGTCTTCATCGCGGTGGGAACACCTCAAGGTTCCGACGGATCGTCGAATCTCGATTACGTGAGGAAAGCTGTCGCCACCATCCGCGACACCATCAAGCAAGACACGTTAGTGGTCTTGAAAAGCACGGTTCCCGTCGGCACCGCCGACGAGGTTCGCAAGATCATGCAGGGAGCGAAGGCCAAGTTCGAAGTGGTCTCCAACCCTGAGTTCCTGAAAGAAGGAACGGCCATCAACGATTTTCTAAAGCCCGAGCGAGTCGTCATCGGCTGCTCTTCAGACTGGGCACGCCGCTTGATGACGGATCTCTACGATCCGTACGTCCGTTCGGGTAATCCCATTCACTTCATGAGCAACCGCTCGGCGGAGCTCTCGAAGTACGCGGCGAACGCCTTTCTCGCTATGAAGATTTCCTACATTAATGACATGGCCCAGCTCTCGGAGCGCATCGGCGCGGACATTCACGACGTCAGAAAAGCGATCGTGTCCGATAGCCGCATCGGCAACAAGTTCCTCTACCCCGGCTGTGGCTACGGCGGCTCGTGTTTCCCGAAAGACGTGCTGGCGCTCATTCACCTGGGTAAAGAGCATCAGTTTCCCTTGAGCTTGTTCTCGGCGATTCACGACATCAACGAACGGCAGAAGAAGGTGATCTTCGAGAAGATCCGCCGCCACTTCGGCTCGAACCTGAAGGGCAAGACCATCGGGGTGTGGGGGCTTTCCTTCAAGCCTCAGACCGACGATATGCGCGAGGCGCCTTCGGTGAGCCTCATCACGAGCCTGCTCGAAGCCGGGTGCAAAGTGCGCGCCTACGATCCCGTCGCGCTCCACGAAGCGAAACGGCATTTCGAGAACAAGGTGGAGCTTTTCTCGGACGGCTACGAAGCGCTCCAAAAGTGCGACGCCTTGGCGATTATGACGGAGTGGAACGAGTTTCGCTCTCCGGATTTCGCGCTCATCAAGAAGGAGCTCAGCGAGCCCCTCATCTTCGACGGCCGTAACATTTACAACCCCGAGAGCATGCAGCACTTGGGCTTCACCTATTATTGTATCGGAGCGCCGGATCCCACATGAAATCTCCCAAACTCGCAGGCCGATATCTCATTACGGGCGCGGCGGGCTTCATCGGCTCTCATCTGACCGAGCGTCTCTTGAAAGACGGCGCCGAGGTAGTGGGCGTCGATAACTACATCACGGGGCGGCCTCACAACATCAAGCCGTTCCTCGGCAACAAGCGCTTCGAGTTTATCGAGAGAGACATCATCACCCCCTTCGAGGTCGACGGCGACCTCGAAGGTATTTTTCATCTGGCGAGCCCCGCGAGTCCCGTGGATTACGCCAAGTGGCCCATCGAGACCCTGCGCGTGGGCTCAGTGGGCAGCGACAACACGCTTCAAATCGCGGATAAGAAGAAGTGCACGATTCTCGTCGCCTCCACCTCCGAGATTTACGGCGATCCGCTGGAGCATCCCCAGAAGGAAACCTACTGGGGCAACGTGAACTCCATTGGGCCTCGAGGCTGTTACGACGAGTCCAAGCGATATCTGGAAGCAGTCACCATGGCGTACCACCGCGCGCGCCAGACCTCGACCCGCATCATCCGCATTTTCAATACCTACGGCCCGCGCATGCGCACGGATGACGGCCGCGTGGTCCCGAATTTTTTCATGCAGGCGCTCGCCGGCCAGAACCTGACTGTGTACGGAAAGGGCGAACAGACGAGAAGCTTCTGTTATGTCGACGATCTCGTCGAAGGAATGCTGCGGGTCTTCTCGCAAGATTCCACCGAGCCGTTCAATTTGGGTAACCCCAACGAAATGACGATCCTGCAGTTCGCGGAGCGCATCCGCAAGGTTTGCCAGGCGAAGATCGACATCATCTACAAGCCGCTGCCCCAGGACGATCCGACGAAGCGCAAGCCGGATATCACCAAGGCGAGAGAGCGCCTGGGCTGGGAGCCTCAGGTGGACTTGGATTCGGGTCTGAAAGCCTGTTACGACTATTTCAAGGCCCAGTCGGCCTTATGACTTTCTCGAAGTCCGTTCCCGTTTTTCTGGAACAGGCCTTGCCCTGGGTTTTTGGCGCTTATCTAGTCTCTCTTGTCTGCTCCATGTCCGGCATGGAGGTGTTCTCGTCGCTTTGCCTTCTCTATTCTATCTGGCATTTCAAAACCCGGCGTCCTGAGAAGCGGCCACCAATGCCCGCCTTTCTCCCTGCGTTGGCCGCCTTCGCGGTCGTGGTCGCCATCGGCATCTTTTTAGGGAAAGCGACGGACGCCGAGAAATGGCAGGACGCGGGTAAGCTGCGCTTTTTCGTTTGGTACGTCGGTCTCTATTATCTGCTTCGCTATCCCTTGCGGGACTTTCGGTGGCTCCCCGTCCTGGCCGGAGCCTGCGCGCTCATGGCCATTTACGGGACTTGCCAGCACTTCATGCCGCTCGATCTATTTCACGCGGCCGGAAAAAAGATTTATCTTTTCGCCATTCCCGAAACGCGCACCGGGCCCCTGGTTATCGGCGCGTTCAATCATCACCTGACTTTCTCAAACGTCTTTCTATTTCCGGCCTCGATTTTCTTTTCCCTCGGGGTCGGCGATCCCCGCCGGCGCTGGGCTTACTTGTTCTTGGGGCTGGTCCTTTTCCTCCTTTGCCTCTGGACGCAGAGCCGGGCGGCCTGGATGGCGGTCCCCATTACCGCTTTCGTTATCGCTTTGGGAAAGAGCGGGCGTCTCGCCGTTGGGGCCGCGCTCGCGGCGGTGGTGGCTCTGACGACGCTCTACTATACGGACGCCGGCTTTCATCAGAGATTCGAGCGGACCTTTTTTCAAAAAGATGATTTTTACAACGGCGGCCCTCGCACGCGTTTATGGAAAGCCAACTGGGAGATGTTCAAGGATCATCCTTGGGTAGGCGTCGGCTGGAACAATAACGAGCGGCTTTCCAAAGCTTACGTCGACAAACTTTACCCGGCGCAAAAAGATAATTTTTACGGGCACGCGCATTCCGAGCCGATTCAAATCCTCGCGACGACGGGGATTCTGGGAATGGTAACCTTCCTGGTGCTTTGGGCGGCGGTGTTTTTGCGTCTAGCGCGGGCTACTTTGCGTTTGTCGCTGGATGGCCCCGAGCGTTGGCTGGCTTTGGGTCTCCTGGGTGGCTTCATCGGCTTTCACCTCCAGGGGCTCACTCAGTGGAACTTCGGCGATGCCGAGGTCCTGCATAACGTCGTCTTTTACTGGGTCATCGCGGCGGGGTTAGGCCAGCCGCGTTTCGTGCCCAAGACTTAGGAGGCCTAAATGCGAGTCCTCTGCTTTTTTTCGTACTGAGCTTGTATCATTTGCAACGCGGCATTGCTGAAACCCTAGGCGCCTTGAACACTCCAGGCACGGCCACCTGCGCCACGAGGAGTCTCAACCTACTTTTACCGGGTTGTTGCGGGTTTCGAAGGTGGTTATAATTAGAACTGACCTTTCTAAGCCCCTAACCTAAAACGCACCTACAATTTAAATCCCGATGGATAAGCGCAAATCCAAAAGCCCCGGCGGCGGTGGTAAGGACAAGAAAATCGTCGATCTCAGCAGCTACCGGAAGAACCGGGATGAGGAGCGTCGCCGCGAGTATGAGCGCGTTCTCTTCAACCGCGTCCTCGGGGTGTATAGCTTCGCCGAGAAGGTCGGTCTGCATCACGTCGAAGTGTGCGACATCAGCTTCTCCGGCATCCGTTTCAAGGAAGAGCGTCCCGAGACGCCCCTGAAGCTAGGTCAGAAGATCGCGCTGCGTTTTTACTTCACGCCCAACTCTTATCTCCGCCTCGTCGTCGACGTGAAGCGCGTCAATCCGTTCCAGGAAGATGGTCGCGACGGGTTGGAGTACGGCTGCGAGCTCGATAAGAACACCAAGTCTTACGAAGCGCTCAAGCAGCTCATCTCGTTCATGTATAAGTACGCGGAAATCGCGTGCGAGGACGAGAACCCCCCGATGATCTGGTTCTAGATCCCGGAGGGTTCTCTTATTTCGTGGCCTTCCTCAAGGAAGGCTCTATTGCCCGCATTTCTGCTGGGTAGAGAAGCTGGCTAAAATACCAGACGTGTTCTGAGCGTCCGAGGCGGCGTGTTTCACCGCTTCGTCAAAAATGGCGCGCACGTTTGTGAAATCTCGCTGTGCGCGGCTCAAAAACTCCATCGGCGAGGTAATCACCGGCATTGTCCGTGATAATTTTTTCGGCTCGATTCGGTGACGAGTCTCGTCTCTATATGAAGCGGACTAAGCGCCTCATCCCGTTTGTGGTGTGAGCTCTACGCTTCGCTCGGAAGCAAAGACCACGGCCCACGGATCTTTTCCGTGTCGATGTCCTTGCAATACGGGAAGAGAAAGAGCCCGAGCCGGTGCAGCTCGCGCAGAGTCAGTCCGCCTTCGGGAATTACCATCTCCACGGAAAAATCCGGACTGATGGGAAAGGCTACTTTGCGAACGCCGCTACGGGGCGGAGATTGGGTGTTGGTCTCGATTTCCGCCTCGGCTTTGATGGCCTCGGCGGCTTTTTCGACCTGGGGCGTCGGCTTCTTGGTTTTGCGCTCCGCCTTTTCCTTGCGCGCTTCCTGATGCACGGCCCGCGCCGCTTTATCCGTCAGCGATCGCTCCCAAGCGAAAGGATCCGCGCTCCAGCCCTGAAAATCCTCGATGGAGCTCTTCACGCGCGACTTGTACACCTTCAGCGTGGATGCCTGAACATTGGTGTTCTTGTTGCGGAAGCGGTGAATGAGCACGTCGAGATTGGAGAGGATGAACGTGAGACTGTCCTCCTCCTCGTTCAAGACGGAAAACAAATTGTGGCAGGCGGTGAGACGACAGGTGACCGCGTGCTCGTTCAAAATGGATTTGCGAGAAGCGAACTCGAGAAATTTGATTACTTCTTCGGTATCGCGAATGAGCGACATCTGATTGCCGCCGCAAACGATCTTCATCTTCTTTTCTTTTGCACTGGATTGGTGCATCGCGCTAAGTCTCCTGCTTTTGCTACTGACGGAAATCCGGGGATTTCTAACTAAGTATCACACTGATTGTCGTACGTTAATCGGGGATTTGCCAAATCTTGTTATTACTTACGATGGATTTTTCACGTCGACAAGAGACGAGATACGACCTCTTGAAACCCAGATCCATAGGGCTTCTTCGCGAGGTATTTCGGCAGCGTTTTCATACGAGGGGCGAAATGCGCGAGATTGGCGACACCGACGGAGAAATCGAAGAACTCGAAAAGCGGCTCGTCATTGGGAGAGTCGCCGCAGTAGACGACGTTGTCCCGCGTGACGCCTTTGATCTTCGCCGGACCGTCGAGAAGATAACGGCACGCGGTAACTTTGGTGTGGGTGCCGTACCAGTAGTTCACGTGGATGGAGCTCAGCTTGAAAGTGATCTCCGGAAAACGGGCGAGCTCAGACAAAACGAGCTCGAGCTCCGTTTCCGAAAGCCGCGGCGGATCTTCGGTGAAGTCGATGGCGAAATCAAAAAGCCGGTAGGCCTGATCGGAGGCGAGCTTCAGGTGCGGGATCTTCTTTTTGATTCCATCGAAAATTTCCTGGAGCTTGGCGCGCTGGATTTCGCGCGGCGTGCCGGAAGCCAGATTCACCACTTCCGTCTTCTCCGGCCCGCGGATGAAAACTCCCGCGCCGTTCTCAAACACCATGGCATCGATGGGCCAGAGGCGCATGAGAGCGTCGGCCCAGCCGGCGGGACGGCCCGATACGATCGTGACCCAGTACCCCTTTTCCCGGAGCCGGCAAAGGGAGGCGAACGTGCTTCCCTCGATCGCGCCATTTTCGGTGAGCGTGTCGTCCAGGTCCGTGAAGACCGCTTTGATCTTTTTGGCCGGGAGCTCGGAAAGAGAAAGCCAGTTCATGCGTGGAGACCGGGTTGTGTCCGGGGGCGGCGCGTGGGCCGGCCCGTAGGTTGAGGATCGCGGGCGATTCCCGCGAGGATCTGCTCGATCATCTGTTTGACGAAGTCCTCTTGGCGGAAGGCAAAGAGATGGCCCCGGCCCGTGCCGTCGAAAAGCTTGTGGCAGCCGAGTAAAATTCCCCAAAGCAAGAAGACCGTTCTCAAGGCTTCGTCTTCTTCCTGCGCTCTGAGCTCGCTCGACGTCAGAATGTAATTTTTGAGCCGATCGAGGCTTGTCAGGGTAACGCTCATCAAGCGGGTGAGGGTGGTTCCCTGAATCTGGACCTGCTTCAAGCCTTTGTAGGAGTACATCAGCATGTCGAAGTACTCCCCGTAGGGACCATAGAACTCGAAAAAGGCCTGGGCTATCTCGCCGAGCACGCTTGCTGCCGGCGGCGCTCGCCGGGGGGTCGACGCTTTGGCGAGAATCCCTTCGACTTCCGAATCAAATTGCTCGGCGCCTTTAAGGGCGAGAGAGGCGAAAATGTCTTCCTTGGACTGGAAGTAGCGATAAATGAGGCCGACGGAGATCTCGGCTTCCTTAGCCACGTCCTGAAGGGTGGTGTTTAGAAATCCCTTGGTCTCGAAACGCCGGCGCGCGGCTTCCACGATGTCGTTGGAGCGGCGTCGGCGCTCTCTTTCTTTACGTTCTTTGACTCCCACGGGCGAACACTAATCCGCCTGGGTACGGGTTTCAAGGTGGGGGAGGAGAGGGAGGTTGACAGGGGTTCCCGCAGCCGAGAAGAGAAGGGAAACGCATGGACACTCTCTGGCCCTCCGAAAAAAGAGCCCCTTGGTATGCGCTCGTATTCGGAGTCTTTCTGATTACGCTCGAGTGGTATTGCTCCCCGGCGATTCTCCGCCAGGCCCAGGAGATAAAGCAGTTCTACAGTTACGGGGTCACTCGCAGCCTCTACGAGAACGGTGTCGATCTCTCCAAAACCTATCTGCCTTGCACGGACGTTCGCGATGGGTCCTATCCGCGGCCTTGGGCGGAGGAGCCGCCGACTTTCTATTTGTACGCGGTCTCCTTTGCGAAGCTCGGGTTTCTCAACCCGGCGATTCCCGCTTTTATCGTCAGTCTTTTTACGTTAGCGGGGTTTTGGCTGCTCGCGGCCGCGCTCGCTCCGGGGGATCGGCGTAAAACTTTTTATCTCTGGGCGTCGCTCGCGGGAACGCCGCTTTTCCTGCGCGTCTTTTCGGTCCACATGCCCGATACCATGGCGACTCTTTTCGTTTTGGCGGGAGCACTTTTGCTCTACCAGCGGCCCAAGCTCCATTGGCTCGCCTATTTCTGTTTCGTCTTTGCCGTAACGACGAAAGCGTACGCGATTTTTCCCGTCACCTTTCTGATGTTTTGGTCGCTTTTCCAGGATCCGCAAGGAGCGTTACGCCGTCTCCCCGCCTGGCTGCGCGCGGGACTTTGGGCGGGGGCTATCGGACTTGCCGCCGTGCCCTTTCTCTACTGGGTGTATTGGCTTTGGACCACGCAGCTCCCCAATCCCTACAACTTCAGCTCGGCTCTGACCAACCGGCACTCGGGGGCCTGGGCGGTGCTTCTTTCCGCGCGCTTTTGGGATCGCATCCTGACCTTCGTCGGGACCAAGGGGCTTGGCTGGGTTCTGTTTCCCTGTGCGCTCATTCACGCGTGGCATCTGCTCCGCCGAAACTCACTGCGCCTTCGCGCGGAAACGTTCCTGCTTACCTGGGCGGCGAGCGGAATCGCTTTTTGGCTGCTCGTTCGGGTAGGGCACAGCGTTCACGATCACTACGTGCTTCAGTACTACATTCCTCTCGTGGTTCTGGGCGGGCTCTTTCTCCATTCCCTCGACTCTCGCCGGTGGCTCGGCCCGGCCCTTCTCGGTTTGAGCGTCGCGATGGGAATCGCCAATCCACTTCTGTGGCGGGCCCGGGGACTAAACGCCCAGCCGGCCAAGTTTTGCTGGTCCGAGGAGTACAGTCTCACCGGCTTTCCCAAGGGAAAGCCGGGCAAATTCCCCTTTCCCTGGCTTGGCCGCTTTCTCGATCCGGCCGAACGGACCCCCTGACCGCCCCCTCCCTTTGAGCCTACTTCAAAAAGTGAACGGCGTTCATTAAGCGAACGACGTTTATAACTAGCTATTTTATAAGGAGTTTTTTACTATTCCGGTGGCACTGGCATTGGTGCTAAGTTCGGGAACTCTTTTTTGGGTTCCGAGGAGCGAGAATGAACGACGGACATAAGGATATTTTCGATCGAGTCGCCGCCTACGACGATTCGAGACAAGCCAAGGCCACCGGCCTTTATCCGTATTTCCGTACGATCGATGGCACCGTGGGCAACCAAGTCTGGTGCGAGGGCCGCCGCCGCATCATGATTGGCTCCAATAACTACCTCGGTCTCGCCAACGATGAGCGCGTCATCGAGGCGTCTCAGGCCGCGATCCGTAAATATGGCTCGGGCTGCACGGGCTCTCGTTTTTTGAACGGCACCATCCGCTTGCACGTGGAGCTCGAGGAAACGCTCGCCGACTTCTTGAAGCGGGAATCGGTTCTGCTCTTCTCCACGGGTTTTTTCGCCAATCAGGGCGCGCTCGTGACTTTGCTCGATGCGGGTGACTCCATTCTTTGCGACCGCGAGAACCACGCGAGCATCATCGATGGGTGCAACGCTTCGGCCGCGCGCACGATTCCGTTCTCTCACAATAGCCCCGCGTCTTTGGAAAAGCGGCTCAAGCGCCTGCCGAAAGAATCGGGGAAGCTTTTGGTCGTGGACGGTGTATTCAGCATGTCGGGCGATATCGTCGATTTACCGGGCATGCTCCCCATCGCGAAGCAAAACGGCGCCCGCATTTACGTGGATGAAGCGCATTCCCTCGGCGTCATCGGCCCCAACGGCGAAGGGGCCGCTCACCATTTCGGTTTAAACGATCAGGTAGATATCGTGATGGGCACTTTCTCGAAGTCGCTCGGCTCCATGGGCGGATTTATTGCCGCGCCCGAGCCGGTCATCGAGTATCTACGTCACAAGGCCCGTTGCTTCATGTTCACGGCCTCCCTCGCTCCGGCTGTGGTAGGCGGCGTGCTCAAAGCGCTGGAAATCATGCGAGCCGAGCCCGAGCGCCGGGAAAGGCTCTGGAAGAACACCCGTAAGATGCACGAGGGGTTCCGGTCTCTCGGGTTTCGCATCGGGTCCACCCAGTCGCCCATCGTTCCGCTGCTCATCGGCAGTGAGACCAAGGCCTTTCTCTTCAGCAAAAAGCTCTACGAGGCCGGCATTTTCACGACCCCGGCCGCTTATCCGGCGGTGCGCTATGGGGAGGCCATCGTGCGGACCAGCTATATGGCCACCCATACCGACGAGGAACTGGACTATGTCCTCGAGACCTGCGAGAAGGTGGGAAAAGAATTAGGGATTTTTCAGGACTCCGTCTACACGGGCGAGGTCCGACGGAGGGCGAGCGGTGGTTACGATTT
>JAYUGC010000023.1:0-17262 GCA_043767805.1 Pseudomonadota bacterium
GCCACAGCGCGGAGGTAAGCTTCGAGGCCGCGTCTTTCAAACCGGCATCTTCCGGCACTTTACCGAGCGTGAGTTGCCCGAAGTACCGGCGCTCGGAAGCGTCCGTTTTCGCCTCGCGGTCCACGAGCTCGGAGCAGTAAGCGGAACCAAGCGCGATGGAAGCGGTCACCACCGGTTGAGTCAGCTGATCGGGCGCATTGTTCGCCGGTAGCCGGTCTTTGAGCTCGTTGAACGCAACGTCCAACGGTAGGCTGTAAGGATCGAGGCCCGTCGCCGAAGCCCATGCCGCCCGCATCTGCCGAAAGTTCATCAGCCCTTCGGTCCCTCCCAACAAAGCTGTTCCCGTCTGAATCTGGGTCGCAAGTTTTTCTCCGCTACATTGAAGGAGAACCAATAGGGCCGCCCCGACGAGCGACAGGCGCCACGGAGATCGTTTCATGGGTTCCTCTTACTGCCCAGGCACTGGGGCAAAACCGCGGTTTTCTCGAAGAGCCGCCGCATCCGGTACCCATCGGCCTCAAAGCCATCCGCCAAAGTGGCGAGACTGCCGTCGTCCTCGGCGGTAGGCGGCCGCAAGCAAACTTGAGTAAAGACTCGCTTGGCTTGGCAGCGCGAAAAGGCCTTGGTCTCGGAGAGCATTTTCCCCAGCTCGTGTATCCCGTGCCCGCTCGTGGGGCCTCGCCAACCAAGATCCGCGTTCTTGCCCGTCGTCCAAAGATTGATCCAGCTATCGTCGATGGTGACGTAGCCCTGAGCAAATACCTCGCCGTTCTTGTTCATGCGTTTGACGACGCGCTCGTCTTTCACGGTGGTGGGTAGCAGAAAGAAGGCTCCGGTGTCCGAGATCAAGAAGCGATCGTCTGAACGATAAAACGCATAGGCTCCGGCCAAGGCGTCCATGCCCGCGTGACACCGCCGGCAAGTTTGGGCGTAGGTGCCGGGTAAACCGCCGGGCGCCCGGTCGACATCGCGGTGCACGCGAAAGTCGGGAACCGTTCCATCCGCAAGCTCGTCGATGGAGCGGCAAAGAAACTCACGAAAGGCGAACGCAATGGCGCGCCGGTTGGTGCCGTCGTTAAGATGCTGGGATCCCCAGCCGTCGGAGGTGAGCACCCCCGCGGCTTCCGATCGATTCAAGACCTGAGGGGTTCTTCGCCGTAAGACGAGAGACGGATTGAGCTTCTCGACCTCGGCATAATAACGAGGCCCGTACTCGGGCGTCATCTTGTTTCCCACGACTGGGGGACCCAAGTAAGTGAAGTCGTCGAAGAGAATTTCGCGAAAATCCCGATCGTCTCTGACCGTGCCCAAAATCATGGCTTCGAAATCCGAGAAATCGCCCTGCGCGTCTTCCGCCCGCCGCCCGAGTGGCGCCGCCCAATGGCGTACGGTGGTGTTGATGAAGCCTTCATCTTCGGTGGCGATACGCGCGGCCTTGTCCCATTCGCCGAGTTCGATCCAGCGCTCCATCAGAGGGCGGCGAGGATCAGTGAGCGAAAGGGGCACACCCGACAGTCGATGAAAAAGCCGCGATGCCTGCTCTTGGGACGCGCTCGGAGCGGCCGAGGCAGAGACCGCCCAAAGTAGAAGAGACACGGCCAATATCGCTTTAGTCACTTAACCACTCCTTGATTCGGCCCGAGGAAAGCTCCCTTGGCGTCAAAGCGCACGAGTACGAGGCCTGCCTGGGGACGGCCCACCGTCGCTTGCGCGATCCAGTCCGTGCCGTCCGCGACGAGAGATAGGGGAGAGCCGAAAGTTTTTCCCGGAAAGTCCTTCGCCGCGATTCCCGCTTTACCAAACGCGGGATCGAGACTTCCGTCCGCGGCGAACTTGAAAAACATCAGACTATTTTGGTTGTCCGCGAAGTAACCCCCCATGCCGACAAAGCCACCTCCGTCGGCGGGCTGAAGCGCTTTCAGCAAGTTCAGTTCATCTTTCTCATCCCGGGATGCCACGACACCCGCTTTCCCGAAAGTGGCATCGAGGCCGCCAAGCTCATTTACCCGCGCTATGAAAGTTCTCTCCTTCGAGTTAGCCGTCTCCGTGTACTGGCCGAGAGTCACGTAGCCGCCGGAAGCCGCCGGAGCGACATCCAACCAGCGTTCCGTCGGTTGAGGGGTGAAGTCATACTCAATGAGGCCCCCTTTCCCGTACGTGGGGTCGAGCTTACCATCCAAAAAGAAGCGCGTGCTGAAAAGCCCGCCGGTAAAAGTGGACCCAAAGATTACGAGCGTCCCCTTGGGGCCTGGAAAAACGAATTGAGAGTTGGCGCCCTTGGGAATCGGAAGGTCGACGGCGCCGTTATGACCGAAGAAGGGATCGATTCCGCCATCGGCATTGAGCTTTATGAGCAGATGCCTGACCACCGTTTGGTCGGTGCTCGCGCCGATGAGGAGCATTTCGTCGCCGGGCAGCGGAATAATTTCGGTAGGCTGATCTTCGGTCCCAAAATCGAAATCGATCCGAACCTCGCCACCCTGGCCGAAACTCTTGTCGGAGATTCCCTTCGCCGAAGTGCGGTAGAGCATGATATCGAAATCTTCCGTCATCCCCGCCCGCTTCACCCCCAGAAAAACCAGTTTCCCTGAGAGCAGGGCTCGAGGCCGCACGTAAATGCTTTGGCCTTTCAGCGGGAGCGAGATTTGTCCCGCGGTCCCAAACGACATGTCTCTCACCCCATCCAAACCATAGCGAAGGACGTCGAACGTGCCAGGGTAGAGGAAAAGAAATTTTGACGTCGTGGCGGCAAGGATAAGCCCATCGCCCGCGCGAAGTAGCGGCGTGCCGAACGCGGCGGACTTAGACCAATTAAACTCGACGGCTCCCTGGTCTTTGAAGCCCGCGCCGAGCGCGGAGACGGAAAAAAGGAGCGAGACTAGGAGTCCGATGAAGTAAATCAAGATGCCTCCGACGACGAGGTAACCAGGCTAACACGGGACGAGAGAGCCGAGGCACTCGCGTCGAGTCATGCTTTTATGAAGAAAAAGCTTGGTTGCAAAGAGGACGCACAGCCAGCGATAAACGTGATGTTTAAGATACCTTAAGCGGATCGCGCGAGGACGATTTTGATCCGTTTTCCGCCGAGCCGAAGACTCAGCGCGCCAACTCCCCAGCAGGCGATCGCCATCAAGCCGGGATAGAGCACCAAGCCGGCCCATGGAGAGAGCCGAGGGCTCACCCACTCTCCTAAGCGTTCGGCGAGGGAAACGTGAAAGAGATAAATCCAGAGCACGCCTTTTGAAAAACTCTGCACTAGACCGTATTTCGAAAAAGTGAGCCGCGCCGCGGCCCATTCACATCCCGCCATCAAGACGCAGAAAAATCCGGCGAGTCCCACGACGAATCCGAGAGACGGTTGAAAGATGGTGGCTCCCCAGAGATGCCCTTCATCGAGGTCGATGTGGAAGTAGCCGAGAGAGAGCGTCGCGACGACCGTCCCAAGTCCCACTAGACCCAGCACGGTGGCAAACCAGGGGGGATCGTCGAGCCGAAGCCGTAGGTCAGCGATGAAAAACCCGAAGACGACGATGAAGAACCACGGGAAAAACGGCCAATAACCGTCCGCCAGCCGGCTCCCCACTAAAAAAATGGAGAGAAGCGTGTCTTTCCCCGCAAATAAGGTCCGGAGCCACGGCGTGAGAAGCAGAGTTACCGCCCCAAGTCCGTAAACCAAATAGAGGTTGGTGTACTTGAGTAACAAGGTGATGAGCAAAAAGGAGAAGCCAACGAATTGTAAAACGTCCCACTGAAACGTTTCGCCCGCACCCCAAGCGAGAAAATTCATGAGGAAACCGAGCAGCGTGATGGCGATGCTCACTTTCAAGATGGTGACGAAGGAGTACCCTTCGATCTTCAAGCCGGACCAGTACCGCACGAAATGAAGCCGAAGATTGGCGCCCGCCGTGGCGGGAAGGCTCATGGGGAAAATACCCAGCAGAGCAGCGCTAGCCAGATAGGGAACGATCGGGTTCGCCATGTTGATCTGTTCGTCACCGTTCGCAACCAAAGCGAAGGCCGAGTGGATGAAGACCATCATGAGGACGCAGAGAAATTTCGCGACGTCCAGGGCTGGCCATTCGTGGGAGGCTTTCATAGGGAAGACCTCTATTCTAACGGACGCAAGTCAAACGCGCTAATACCTGACACCCAAAGTCAGTCCGTGTTTCATCTTTAGCCCCTCTCAAAAGGCGAGCGATGTTTTTTGTCATTAGCGTAGCCCGGAGAGAGCCGGGCAAGACAAACCTTCAGGGGTCCAAGCTGACGCAAAGCATGGTAATTGAGGCCATTTGTGGGTATACCTTGGCGATGACCCGTTCCCTCATTGGTGGTTTGCTCGCTCTTGCCTTGGCCTTGCCTCTTCCGGCCCGAGCTTCAGTCACGGAAAAGCACGAGCTGATCCCTTTTCGATCCGGGGAGTACTACGCGCTACCGGCCCTGGCTGCCGCCAATCTTTTTCTCATTTTCGACGTCTCTCCCTCGCATTCCCATTGGAGCGGAGGGGTGCTATTCGACGGCCCCATCCGGGACGCCCTCAGAGTGAAGACCCGGTCCGAGAGAGATGGGGTCGCCCTCGCGGGGGATCTCATGCTCTACACGCTGATTGCGTATCCAGGGGTGGTCGATGCCGGGCTCGACGCCGCTTGGTCGAAGCACGACATGAGAATAGGCACCCAGCTCTTTCTCATCAACATGCAGGCCTATCTGCTTTCGGGTGTCGCCTCCTTCGTGGTGAAGAAATTGACCGCGAGACAGCGGCCATTCGAGCAAGAGTGCAACGGCGATCCCAATTACGACATCGGCTGCCACCAGAAGGATAGCCGTCTCAGCTTTTATAGCGGGCACGCCGCCTTTTCCTTCACGGCGGCGGGACTCATTTGCGCCCATCACGAAAATCTCGAGCTTTGGGGGCAGATGACGCCTTGTTATGTTTCCATCGGAGCCGCGGCCGCGGTCGGCCTCACCCGCATTATCGCGGACCGCCACTACGCGACCGATGTGTTAGTCGGTAGCCTCGTCGGCTGGCTCTCGGGCTATACGATTTCACGCCTCTATCATTACAAAGAGGAAAGCGCCGCCGGTAAAGTGCAGATGTCCATTGTTCCCGTCGTGTACCCCGAAGGGCTCGGCGTGAACTTCGCCTTCGCCGGGTTTTAAGTCTTAGGAAAGAACGCGAGACGGCGGTGGCGCTCCAGAAAATACGCCAGAGCCTGCCCTGCCCCGTCTCTAAGTAAAAACCGTCCAGCGAAAGTCCAAAGACGCGAGCGAGGGACCAGAGGAAAAAGACCTCGGCTCAGTCGACGCAAGAGCGCGCGCCGGAGACCACTCACGCGTTCTTCGAGCTCGGTCAAAACGAAAGCGGGAACTTCGGCCCGGCTTAGAGTCAGCACGAACCAGGCCGCCGAGGAAAAACGAAAGCGTTCGGCCCGGGCGAGGAAACGAGACCAATCAATCGTCTCTTTTTGTATCAGTTGGCGAACGTCCAGAAGCCAAAGCGGCGATTCGACGATGTGTTGAACTCCGGCGTGACGAATGAGGTAACTCAGATTGTCGGTCGCTTCCAGTACACGCACGGGGCAATCCAGGTCGGGAAAGACGACGCTCTCGCTACGGCGCCAGTAGCCCTCGACTTCGGAAGCCGTCTCTCCGGCCAAAAGTCTCGCGTGCACTTCCACCACGGGATTTCCGTCGCGCGAGAGCTCGGTCCGAAAACGGCCGGGATAATCCCGGCCCACGGCCCGAAAGCCCTGGGCTATAAAGAGCGAGAGCGTCCGCGCGAAATCAGCGTCCCGCACCAGGAGATCGATGTCGGTCATGGGCCGTCTCAAACGTTCGGAGTAGTAGCGGCGGCCCAGCTCGGCACCTTTGAGGAGCAAAACGTCGACGCGTTCGCGCTTCAATATCCCCAGAGCGAGCGAAAGCTCGTGATCGAGAAGCGCCTGCACCATGCGGCCTCGCCGAAGCTCTGATTCAAATTTTTCCTGGGTGCTCGCCGGCAGCTCGCCATTCCACGAACAGCTATCCAAGGTCAGAAGAAAGGGAAGCGTCGCGTGAAGGGAGCGGGAATAATCCAAGGCGGCGGCCCAACGGTTCGCGTCCGCGACAAAGCCGGGTTTCGCCGGAACTTTGCCCTCGATCAAAGCGAGAACGACCATTGAAAGCTGTCGCGCCGTCAAAGCCAGCGCCTCAACCACGATAGGGCTCGCGTGGCCCTTCGCCAAAAGGGAGCGCCGAATTTTCCTGAGCGAAGACTTAAAAAGGAAACGCGCGCAATGAGCCTATCGAGAGCGCCTCGCGAGAAAGGACGAGCGGCCCCGCCACCGGGCGATTTCAGAGAGACCACCTTGCCCCAGATTTGCTTGGTTTCAAACGACTCGGAGAGAAACCCGGAATCGCCTTTCACAATCCAATGAGGTCCCTCTGCAGCGAGCAGCCGATGCAAAATCCAATCGCCGTGCCCGTCGCGGCAAAGCACGAGATCTCCCGCCTCCGCTTTGGCGTCGGGGGAAGCAAGCCACTCCACGCCGACGAGACTTCCGGGGCGAAGAAAAGGGCACATACTCTCGCCTTCCACCCGAAGCCACGGAGCGGAATCAGGACTTGAGCTTGGCGGCATTACAGGCGGGCACTCCACCGGTGGAAACCTTTCTGGAAGCGGTGGTCGTGCCATTGCACAAGGCCGCCACTGCGGTCAGAGGTTCCGTTTTTACGACGGGCTTTCGGTACGGCTTCTTTTCCGTATCGACTTTTTTCTCTTCAGACATGGTGACTTCTTTCTCCCTGAATTAAGGGCCAAAATCCGGAATCCATGCGGAAATGAAGGCGGGAGATTCCTGCCGGCGCCGAGGCAAAATGGATCGCCAAATCGAAACGCGTTTCGATGAAACTGTCGAAACCGGCCATCATGGTGCTCGCCAGTAAAGATCGCACCCCTTCGGCAACGCTCAAGGACTCCACTTCGTGGGCGGCGGACTGAGAGAGCGAATAAAGTCCCGCGAGAGGCACTTTCGCGGGAACCGGCGCTTCCTTCGTCCACGCGGAGCCGAGAGGTGCAGCGTGAAGCCAGTATCCGCTTTCCGTTTTCTGAATGATGGCGGCGTCGTCACCTAAAATCACGGCCAGGGGATCGGCTTCGGAAATGAGGCGTACCGTCGTCGATTTTCCCGCCCCGCTTTGCCCGAAGAAAAGATAACCTCGGCCCGCCCGTTGCACGCTAGCGGCGTGAACGAGAAAAGCGGAGGTTTCCAGTAAAAGATCGGGCAGCGTCCAGCGGAGCAGATTCAAGATCGAGTCCGAAAGCTCTTCGGGATTCACGCCACCGACCACGGAAAGCAATCGCTCACCGGGGATGGCGGGAAACCGGCGAGCCGCAAAGTCTCTTTGTACCACCCGATCGCCCCGGCAATCGAACTCCGGATCCGCGTCTTCCCAAAGATCCGCCGCTCCGCCCTCTTTTGGCTCGACGAAAAGAACCGCTTGGGCCGGCAAATCGGAAAGGTACTGCCGGAAGTACCGCTTAATTTCCGTCGCTAACGCGGAGGAGCTGGTAACGAAAGCCAGAGTAAGTCCGGCGAGCTCGATTCCGATCCACTCTCCCTGCCCACCCACCTCGGGAAGCGAGCGAGCTGCGAGCCAATCAAAAAGAAAAACCCGGCGCGGGCTCGTCGGCACTTGGGAAGAGAGATGAGAAGTGGAGTGAAGCAAAAAATTCTAAAAAGTTTTGAGCCCGAGTATAGCGCGCGCCCGAGAGCCTGCCTATCGCCTTGCTTGCCATCCCGCGTTGGAACGGGCCCGGCAACTCGCCTTGCCCTGGCGGATCGCCTTTGTTTTAATGTCCCCATGACACCAGTGCGAGAGCCCAATCTCCCTTGGAGAGAGGTAGGCGGCCGAGCCATCATTCTTTCTCCGAAGCACGGCAGCATCCACGAGCTAAACGACGTCGGCACTTTGCTTTGGACGCATGCCGACGGCGAGACCTCGATCGAAAGCCTCGCGGAGACACTCGCCGCTTCCTTCGATATCGAGCCCGCGACCGCCGAGGCGGACGCCCGCGTATTTTTCGCCGAGCTGGAAACTCTCGGCCTCGTCCGCTTGCATTAGGAGCTCCATGTCCATCTTGTCCGACTTCCGCGAAGTCACCCAGGAAAAGCTCATCCCGCTGCAGGTGACCCTCGAGCTCACTTACCGGTGCAACGAGCGTTGCGGGCATTGTTATCTCGCGACTTATGACGACCGCGCGGACGGACGCCCCACGTTGACGCTTTCCGAATGGCAAAGAATTTTAGACGAGCTGGCTTTGGCCAAGACCCTTTATCTCATCCTCATCGGCGGCGAGGCCATGATGCACCCTCAGTTCTGGGGCATCGCCGAGTACGGGGCCAAGCGAAACTTCGTTTTGAGTCTCATCACCAACGGCCTCTTAGTCGACGAGCGCGCGGCCGATCGCTTTAGCGATCTCAATTTTTATCAAGTGACGGTCAGCTTCTATTCCCTCGATCCCGCGATCCACGATCGCATGACCCGCCGAGTGGGCTCGCACGCGGCGACTCAGGCCGCCATCAAGCGGCTTCAGAAAAAGGGCGTCGGCGTCGGTTTGAACTGTTTACTCACCCGGGAAAATATCGAAGGCTGCTTCGAGCTCGAAGCCTGGGCTAAAGCGAATGGTCTCGTCATTCAGTTCGATCCCATGGTCACGCCAAAGTCAGACGCCTCGCTCGCCTCGACGGTAACGCGCGCCTCGCGCGCACAGCTGACAACGTATTTCACCACTTTGAAGCAGCTCGGCCGAGGGCACGGCCCGCAGCCCAAGGCGGAAGCAGTGGATCCCGTGTGCAATGCCGGCCGCGGCAAATGCGCCGTGAACCCTTACGGAGATTTACTCACCTGCCTCGAAGTCAGAGAGGCCATTGGGAACTTGCGCGAGAAATCTTTCGCCGATTTATGGCACTCCCCTAAAGCGCAAGAGTTGCGCGGCTACCGCGTCCGCGATTTGAAGTTCGACTCGTCTTGCGGCGACGGCGCCTTCTGCGATCACTGTCCCGGCATGGCGGGCGCCGAGGTGGGAGACCGTATGGCGCCGATTCCCTTCCTCATGGAACTTGCCCAAATCAAGCGCCAGGTTTTCGAGTCCGACTCGCCGGGCCAGCCATAGCTCCCGCCGAGTGTTCGAAAGTTAGCTGACCCCCCGCCCAATCTTTTTCCACTCCCTAGCCTAACCCCTTGGATCAGCGGCGGTTTCAAATTGTCGGGGGATCTTCATCCTTAAGCGCTACGCATGGAGTTAAACTAGGATCATGAAGTAATTCACGCTTTTTTAGATTTCAGGACCATCGCCTGCCTTCCGAGAGGATTAGGTATGGTCCCGAATCATTTGTGGGACGTCTGTTGCAGAGGAACGTTTAGCGATGAATTTCGTTCGGCAAACATTTTCGCGCGCGCCCCTGTTTTTGATCGCGGCGATCCTGTTCTCCGCGCAGACGGCTTTTGCCGCGTGCACGACCGGCACGAACGCGTGTTGCCTTGCGGGCGGTGGTACGGGCGATAGCTCCGCCACTCGTCGCACCTGGCAGCCTACCTCCGGCACCGTGACCTGGATCGATACCGCCAACTGGGCCACGGCGAACATTCCCGACACGAGTGTCGAAGAAGCTTACATTCAATCGGACTGGCAAATTCCCGCGTGGCCGAACACCAGCTATTCGCTCGCTTGCGTTCAGGTGCCTTCGGGCGCCTTTACCGCGACTCCGGCGGCGGTCTCGGTCACCATGGCCAATACGAGCGCGGCCGTCACCATGTCTGCCCCGACGGCGACCGTGACCATGGCCGCCCCAACGGCAACCATCACGGGCAACACGCCTTCACTCAATGTGACGTTTCAGGCCGGATCCGCGATTACTTTTACCATCCCGAGCGCCACCATCACCATGACGAGCGCAAACCCGGGCGTCGTGACCTGGACGGCACACGGAATGGTATCGGCCGATACCCCCGTTCAGTTCACCACCACAGGGGCGCTCCCGACAGCGATCGCCCAAAACACCACGTATTACGTCAGAAATATCGCTGTTAATACTTTCCGATTGGCTTCAACACCGGCCGGCGCCGCCATGAGTACCCTTGCGGGAACTCAGTCTGGCATCCATACCGGCCGTCAAGCTCTGCAAATCAATTGGACCGGCCATGGTTTGGCGGCGAGCGATCCCGTGGTATTTACCAACACCGGTGGCGCTCTTCCTACAGGCCTCACCGCGGGGACAACCTATTACGTGGCCTCCCTTCCCGCGTTGACCGCGAATACCTTTTCAGTTTCCGCGACGGCGGGCGGTGTTGCTATCGTTTCCACTTCGACGGGCTCAGGCACTCAAAAGGGTTTTAAGAGGGAAGTGGTCACTTGGACCTCTCATGGGCTCGCGGCAAACGACCCGGTCGTCTTTACGAACTCGGGCGGTGCGCTCCCCACCGGAATTACGGCCGGCACCACCTATTACGTGGCGGCCACTCCCGCCCCGACAGTCAATACGTTTGCCATCTCGGCGACGGCGGGGGGCACGGCCATCTTTGCGACATCGGACGGGACAGGAACTCATACCGGGTCGAAAACGCTCATCTGGACATGGACGGCGCACGGGCTTCTCGCCGGCGCGCCCGTAAGCTTTACGAACTCGGGTGGCGCTCTGCCTGCTCCGCTCGTCTCCGGAACCACTTATTACGTGGCCGCCTCCCCGGCGCCTGCAGCCAATACTTTCTCGGTGGCAACCACGGTGAACGGCACGGCCATCATGGGAACTTCGGCCGGCACCGGAACGCATACCGGACGAAAGCCCTCTTTGGTCACGTGGACCGCTCACGGTCTGTCTGCGGGATTCACGGTTAGCTTCACGAACTCAGGCGGCGCTTTACCCACGCCGTTCGTGGCCAGCACGGTTTATTACGTTGCCGCCGTCCCGGCTCCCACCGCGAATACTTTTTATGTGACTGCCACCGCGGGCGGTGAAGCCATCATCAACACCGTGGCCGGCTCCGGAACTCATACTGGCAATAAGACTACG
The DNA here is from genome assembly GCA_043767805.1 of Pseudomonadota bacterium. Classification (GTDB taxonomy): domain Bacteria; phylum Bdellovibrionota; class FAC87; order UBA2466; family UBA2466; genus CAZZHG01. Next base: position 11,049 of record JAYUGC010000023.1, read on the forward strand.
ACGATTACTTGGACCGCTCATGGCCTTGCCGCTGGAACTCCGGTGAAATTCACGAACTCGGGCGGCGCTCTGCCTTCTCCCTTGGTCGCGGGGACCATATATTACATCGCGAGCACTCCTGCGCCGGCAGCCAACACCTTCTCTGTGGCGGCGACTGCCGGTGGCGACGCCATCATCAACACCTCGGCGGGCTCCGGAACTCATACGGGGTACAAACCGACCACCGTGACCTGGACGGCGCATGGACTCACGGCCGGAGCCCCCGTGAGATTTGCGGGAACAATGCCGACGGGTCTTACTGCCGCCACCATTTATTACGTTGCCGCCCTCCCCGCCCCCGCGGCGAACACCTTTTCGATAGCAGCGACGAACGGGGGCGTCGCTCTTTTTAGCACTGGCACCGGTGCCACGATTACCAACGACGCTTTCTTCTTGAGCGTTGCCTCCGAGTATTTCGAGAATCTCAACGCGGGCTCGCTCACCACGAACGCGAACTTTTTCATTCGCATGAACGGCGCCTACGCGCAGAAGTTCAACAACGTAGACCCCATCAACAACCTCATCATCTCGAACGGCACCACCGTCACCATGCCGAGCAATTTTACGATTAGCTCGAGTATGGTCATCGATTCGGGCGCGGGCACCACTCTGATCGATGGCGGACTGACCCTAAGCTATACCGGCACCGCTTTAACCATTCCCGCGAGTGCCACGGTCGAAGTGGGCAGTGGCGCTACCTTCACGGCTATGGGCGGAATCATCGTCAACGGCGTTTTGAAAATCGACGCCGGCGCCCGTGTCCTCATCGGCAACGGCAAAACCCTGCAAGTCAATGCGGGCGGCCTTCTCCAAATGATCGGAACTTCGGGTAACGTCGCCACCCTCGATGCCGCCCAAGGCGGATCGACTTACGCCCTGAACGTGGCCGGTTCGATCAACGCCAACTATTTCTCCATCAGCCGCACTACGGCCAGTGGTTTGAATATCACCACGGGTGGCTCCGACTCGATTCAAACCCTTTCGAACGGTGATTTTCACTACCCGGCCACTGGCGGCGCGGCGATTACGCTCAATACCGCCAAGAATTTACCAAGCCCCGATCCGAGCGGCCTAGGCTTCTTCGACGAGTTTGCCTACGGCAACACGAAGAACATAGACGCCACGAGCTATACGGGAACCGCTGTCACCATCAATAGCTACTCGGGCCTAGGCGGAGTGGCGAACGAAGTCGATCCAGGAAGTAAGATCGCCTGGGGAACGACCGCGGCCTTAGCCCTTCAGGTCACTAATCGTACCGCCTCGGGCGCTCCCGCCTCTACTATCGCAAAGGGTGCGGCAGCTACGCTCTTCGCCACCTACGGATTCGCCCTGAATGGAACTGGCACCAGTACCGACCTGACTTCCCTCACGCTCACTTTGGATGGCGTCAACGTCGCCTCCGACGTGAATTACATACAGGTCTTCAACGACACTTCGGCGAACTGCGCCTATAACTCCGGCGTCGATACGCAAATCGGTAGCAACTTGACGATGACGGGCAGCCCGCCCACCGCGACCCTCACGATTCCGGCGAGCACCCTCTCTCTCTCAAATACGACGCAAAAGTGTTTGCACGTATTGCTGTCGACCAACTCGAACGCGCGCACCGGCGATACGCTCCAGATGACTATTTCTGGAACCGCGGACGTCAGCAATAGCCAAGCGTATAGTTTTTCGAACTCGGGGGGCCCTCCGATCTCGGGCACCGTCTCCACCATCACGGGTACCGCGGTCAAGAAGTGGAACGGCGGCAACGGTGCCATTGGCGCCTCACAAAACTGGAACGCCAACGGAGGCGACTGGACGCCCACCACCGCGCCGGTCTCGACGGACGATTGTCAGATCGGTCCCGCACACTCGTACCCGGCAGTGAATGGCAACTACACTTGTACAAACGTGACGCTCCCGACGAATGGGCGCATGAACTGGGCGAGTACCGCCAATACCCTCACCGTTCTGGGTGCCTTGTCCATCGGCTCGACCTACACTTTCTTGAACGCGACGACTGGCAACATCACCATGGGTGCGACGACCGCCTGGCAGGCCATCGACGCCGCCACCGCGATCCCCGGAAACCTAATCATCAACAATACCTACAACACCGACGGGCTGGTGGCGATTAACACCGACCTTACCGTGAACGGAAACCTGACCCTCACGCGCGGTATCCTCACGGTAACTACCGGACATACGCTTACCGTACTCGGCACCATTACCGTGAACGGCGGTACCCTCGACATCGACCCGGGCGGCACACTCAACCTCGGCGACGGCCGTACGATGACCATTAATACCGGCGGTACTCTCAACATAGTGGGTGACGCGACTCAATCAGCGAGGTTTACCTGCAACGGCACGGCCACCGGGTGCGCGATTTCCGTCGCCGGCACCGGCACCATCGCCGCTCGCTACTATTCCATGAGCCGCATGGCGGTTGCCGGCCTTACGATTGCCTCGACCGCGAGCATCGATGCCACGAACCATCTGCAAGACGGCTCGTTTACCTATCCCATCGGTGCGAGCCCGATCCTGCTGACGTTGAATCGTCAGGTCCCGACCAATGCCTTGGCCAACATGACGTTCGACACGGCTAGCTCGGCGGCCACCAGCCCTAAGTCCATTCTCACCAGTACGTCGGCGGGGACGCTTACCATTTCCGCTTACAGCGGCGATCTCACGAACTGCTGCACGACGGCGCCGACCTACCTGGTTTCCTGGACAGCCCCCACGACGACTTTGAAGCTGACTCTCGAGGCTTCCGCTCCCGGCGCAGTCAACCAGGGTGCCACGGGCGTGACTCTTGCCCGCTTCGGCCTGCAACAGACTCAAGCCGGCGCCTACAGCGATACCGACGTCACCTCGATGAAGGTGACGATGCAGGGCAGTCAGAACTCGGGCGATATTTCCGCGGTTCGGCTTTACTACGACTCCGCTTGCAGCGGAAGCGGCGGCGTTCAAGTGGGCAGTACGCTAACCTTCTCGGGTAGCCCGCCGACTGCCAACTTCACGAGTCTGACCTCGGCGACCGTCCAGTATAGTTTGACCTCTCCGCCGAAGCGCTGTTTCTACGTGCAGGCGGACGTCGCCTCCGCGGCGACCGTGGCCAATACCATTGGCGTCAGCATTCAATCGAACGCGGATGTCGTTAACAGCATCGGTTATTCGTTCAACGGCTCTTATGCACCGCCCCTCGCGGCCGGAACGTCAGTCATCAGCGGTAATTCCATCACCTGGACGGGCGCGACGAACACGGACTGGAATACGACCTCTAACTGGAACTTGGCCCGCGTCCCGTTGACGACTGACAACTGCATTATCAACTCGGTCACCAACAACCCGGTCATCAGCGCGGCGACCGCCAACTGCAAGTCCCTCACCATCGGTAACGGCACGCTCACGATCAATACGGGCCAAACCGTGGAGGTGTACGGTTCGTTCACCAACACCGGCACTCTGACGTTGACCGGCACGGCCTCGGTCACCATTCGGGACAACGGCTCAACAACGACCAACCAGACGCTGCAAAGTTCTTCCCCTCTGACTAAAGTGGTCTTCAACAAGACGGCCGGCGGTTACGTCTACATCGGTAACCAAACCCTCACCATTGACCCACTTACCATCCCGGCGAGTCAGAACTTCACATTCGACGTGCGTAACGGGAATACACTCACGCTTCCCTCGGGCGCTACCGTTACCTCCGCCACGTTCCAGGCGGACGACGCGGCGCTGGTAAAAATAGGTAACGCACAGACTTTCCTCGTAAACGGCGGTACCCTTTACTCGAACGGCGTGAACGACGGCTATCCCCAGCTCACCACGAACAAATCCAAGTTCACGGTAAACGGCTCCGGAACCTGGTCCCTTACCGCCACGAGCGGCACCATCAACATGACCGGATTCCTTTTGGATTATCTGGACACGAACGGTTTTCAAATCAACGGAACGACCGGTGTCACGAACTTCAACGGCGGCCAGTTCACTAACTTGTCGAACACCTACGCGAGCGTGAAGGCTCTCCAAGTCAATACGAGCGGCAGCTTCCCCGCCTCGGGAGCGTTCGACTACATCGGCTTCAACTGGGGCGCGAACAATACGCCTCCCGGACCCGCGGCCGCCTACCTACTTGCGAGCTCCACGGGGTGCTCGAGCCGAACGCTCAATCTCACAAACTGGTTCGGCGACTTCTTCTACGCCGTGGACATGCCGGTCCCGTCGACTAAGATTTCGAACACGAGCTGTAACATTACGATGACGGCGGCTGCTTCCGCCGTCACTCTGACCCAGTTCAAGGTCACGCCGTATAACGCGAAGGTAGTGCTCGACTGGACTACGGGTCTCGAAGTTGCGCATCAAGGCTTCAATGTATATCGCAGCACGGATCCAGAAGCGGGTTTCGTGCAGATTAATCCTTTCCTGATTCGCAATCCAGTCGCGACGGGATCGATTCACGGCCGATATCAATTCTATGATGGCAGCGTAGCCAACGGAAAAACCTACTACTACAAGCTCGAGGATATCGCCTCGAACGGCCATCGTACGCTTCACGGTCCGCTCGAGGCGACTCCGGATGCGTCGCTAGGCGCAGCCCCGGCCTCGGCCTCCGACGCGATCGTCGCGGGCGATACGTTACCAGCCCCGGTACCGACGGCGCCGGATCCGGACACTCTCGCGGGCGCCGGTCAAGTCATCGCCCCCGGGATCACGATTTTAGCGAAGACCAATCACTCCCTGCGGTTAAAAATCGACGTGCCCGCTTCCATCAGAGGCGCGTCGGATTTGAGCCCGTACGAAGCCGTCACCATTCCTGGTTATTCCTCCTCCACCGAAGCCAATCGTCCGGAGCTTCCGGAACGCACCGTTTTGGTGGAAGTCTCCGAGGCGCTCACCGCCACTTTCCGTGAAGTGAGCCGAAGCGCCTCCATGATTACCCGCATCGATGTAGTGCCGGCGAAAGCCTGGACCGTGGTTGGCGGGAACCTAGTCCCCTCCCCCCCGGTGGTGGACGCCGCGTTCTACGCCCTGGATCAAAGACTCCCGTCGGCGGCGATTGAACTGGGCGCCATCGTTCAGAATCAGGGATTGAGTTATCTGCCCGTGAAAATCCGGCCTCTCGCCTACAACCCGATGCAGAGAGACATCAACGCGCTTTCTCAAATCGTCGTCGACATCTCGCTCTCCGGCGTACCGGACTGGAACACGGGAGCTCCCGTGGTGGAGAGCGGCGCCTGGGGTTATGAGGGCGCTCTTAGAGTTCACATCAAGAAGGCCGGTCTCTATCAGATTCGTTACGAGGACCTAGTTTCGCTGGGACTCGAAGGCCCGTTCGACGAAGCGAACATGGCCAAGCTCCGGCTCTTCAACGTTTCCGGAGAGCTTCCGCTCGAAGTCACCACCACTACCGGCTTCTTCTCGACGGGCGATTTCATTCGGTTCTTCGCGCCCTATGTCGAGAGCCCCAGCTCCGACCGCAATACTTTGGTTCTGATCGCCGATTCCGTCGCAGGGCTCCGTATGAGGTCCGTTTCGGGCGCGGTCACCGGATACGCCAGCACGCAAGCGAGCTTCGAGCGACGCATTCAGGTCAAAACCCCGACGTACGGCCTGTTCCAAGAGGCTTATGGAGAAGGTCTCGATCACATTTTCTGGGGCGGCATCTATTCTCCGCCGCAAAATCCGGGCGAAGACCGTATCGATGCGTCGATGAGGCTTCCGAACCTCGCCAGCACGGGTACGGCGCGCCTGAAGATTTACGCCAAGGGCAGCCCGGGTGGACATCTTCAGAATCCGAACCATCACGTGCGCATTTTCGTGAATGGTTCCGCCGCGCCTCAGGGCGACGTCACCTTCCAGAGCAACGAAGCTCAGGTTCTGATCTTCAACGTCCCGGCCTCGGGACTCGTGGGCGGCTTGAATCACGTTGAAATCGTGGCCGTGGGCGACCTGACCCCGGGAGACTACGACTTCATCAATATCGAGAAAATCGTGGTCGATTACCCTCACGAGTGGATCGCGGAAGCTGGGTACGCCGACCTCTTGAATTATCAGACGGGTTCCACGCTCACAGTAAAGGGTTTCGGCAGCGAGCCCATCGCCGTCTATGACGTGACCAATACTGCCCACACGGCGGTTCTGACGGGCGTGAATGCCGTCGATGCCGGCGCGGACGGGCACGAAG
>JAYUGC010000024.1:0-6664 GCA_043767805.1 Pseudomonadota bacterium
CCTTCATCCGCCAAGCGGCGGCTCGGCTCGCCGAAGAGTTTCTCGAAGCCGCCTCTGGCTCCTCCCTTTACGAAACCGAACCCTGGGGCGTCACCGACCAGCCGAAGTTTTTGAACGCCGTGGTAACCGGATGGTCCGAGTGGAAGCCCCCCGCCGTCGTCAATTACCTGAAGCAGCTCGAGCGGGAGCTCGGCCGGCAACAGTCCGAAAGATACGGCCCGCGGGAGATTGATTTGGATTTGCTCGCGTACGGCGACGTGGAGTGGAATACGGAAGGCGTCATCGTGCCCCACGAGCGTCTTGCCGAGCGGGATTTCGTTTTGGTTCCGCTTCAGGAAATCTGGCCGGAGTGGGTGCATCCGCGTCTGAAGCTGACTTCCGCGCAGATGCTCGCCGCGGGAAAGTTTGCCCAGCCTCCCGTTCGCCTGACCGGATGACAATCTAGCGGCCTACCTTTTAAGATGGCTTAGCGGAAGCGGACGCTCGGGATCCAGCGCGGGCGGACTTGGCCGACGAGATACAGAGAGCCAGTGACGAGGACGGTGTCGTCCGGGCCGGCCGCCGCGATCATCTCGTCGATTGCCTGATGAGGATCGGCTTCGAAGGGCCCGGTGCTTTCGTAGTCGTCGGGCAGAGGCGCCTTCAATCGATCGATGCGAGTGAGACGAATGTCTGCCGAAATGCGCTTCAAGCGATCGTACATTTCCCGGTAAGGCTTATCCGCGGAAAAGCCGCAAACGGTAAAGATTCGTCCCGTCCTCACGCCTTGGAGGCTGGCGATGGTGGACTCCAGGCCGGCGGGGTTATGGTCGCCCGAGAGAATGACTCTGGGCTCGGTAGCGACCAGCTCCAAGCGCCCGGGATTCTTTACGGCGGCAAATCCTCTTTGCAGCGTACTCATTGGAATCTTCGGAAACACGATACGAAGCAGGAGAAAGGCCAAGGCCGCATTCTTCGCCGCGCCTTCGCCGGGATTTCTAAGCTGGAAAGGATACCCGTTCAGCGTAAGCTTCTGGCCTTCCCAGCTATGCTCGAGCGCTTCGCGCCGCACTTCGTGCCCGTAGTAATGGACCGCATCCACTTCCGCGCACTTGGCTTCGAGTCGTTTCATCAGAGGGGGGGAGTCCACGCCCGTGAAAACGAGCCCTTCGGGCCGCATGACTCCGAGCTTTTCAATCAAGATCTCTTCTAAGGTGTTACCCAGGTAAGCCTGGTGGTCGAAGGAGATGTTCGTGACCGCGCAGGCTAGGGCGTCCACTACATTAGTAGCGTCGAGCCTGCCGCCCAAGCCGACCTCCAGCACCATGAAGTCGAGCTTCTCGCGCTCAGCCCATATAAAGAAGAGGACGGCCAGGTACTCGAAGTAGGTGAGGGAGAACTCCCGGGCCAGAGGCTCGTACTCATAGGCCAGGGCTGTGAGCTCGGCTTCGGGGATGGGCTCGAGATTTCTGAGCAGGCGTTCGTTCGGGCTAACCAGGTGGGGGGAAAGGAAGGTCCCCGTGCGGTACCCAGCCTCACTCAAGACGGAACTAACCAAGAGGGTGGTCGTGCCCTTCCCGTTCGTGCCGGCAATGATCAACGAGTAGACACTTTTTTGAGGATTGCCGATTTTCGCCAGCGCCGATTTGAGCCGGTCGAGCGTGTAGTGAACGCGTTTTTCCCCACCGAGGCTTTCGAGCAGGTCCTGTAATTGGCGCGGTTTCAAGGTTTAGGTTCCAGTGTTCAGAGTTGATACAGGCCGACCGCCGTGAATTCAAGCACTTGGGATTCGCTGTCCATCCCCCTGACACCCCGATTGCTTTTGTATACGACACTTACAGCTGACTCGATGACCTTAACCCCCCTGGAATACAGGGGAAAGTCCCACCCCCCTTCCTCCGGATTCCTGGCAGACCGCTTGCACTATCGGTCTGCAGGGGTAACGCAAAACCAATCCGTCATGAGTTCGAGACCTTTGGGGTTAAGCAAGGTCGCGGGCAGCCGTGTGGATGGTTCAATTTTCGAGGGGGTTAGTCGTGAATATTGCTTCCAACATCTATAACTTTACCGATTATCGGGAGTTCCTGAAGGACCGGTATCGTCAGTTGAAAGACGCCGATCCGCTTTTCTCGTTTCGGTATTTTTCCAAACAAGCGGGTTTCGGCTCTCCGAACTACTTGAAGCTGGTCATGGACGGAAAGAGAAATCTCTCCGCCGAAGCCATCGGCAAGTTCGCCAAAGGCCTTCGCCTGGACGCGCATGAGTCGGAGTACTTCCGTTACATGGTCGAGTTCAATCAATGCGACCACGTGCAGAAGCGTCAGGTTTACGAAGCGAAGCTCATGTATCTTCGCGAGCTCTTCAAGGTGAAGACGCTCATTCCTGAGCTCTACGATTACTATCATGACTGGTACCACGCCGCGATTCGCGAAATCGTTCGCAATGGCAAGGTCAAGAATGACGCCGTGGCCATCGGTCGCAGTCTCGTTCCCGCCGTGAGTGAAGAGGAAGCCAAGTCTTCCATCGAGCTTTTGAAAAAGCTCAACTTCCTCTCGGAAAGCACGGACGGCATGCTCGTCTGCACGACCGCCACTGAGATCGATTCTCAGAGCGCGGCGCTCGCGCAGAAGATCCATTACGAGCAGATGGCCGAGCTTGCGGCTCAGTCGCTCTATACTCAAGGACCCGAGACCCAGGATTTCGAGAGCGTCACGCTCTCCTTGCCGAAAGAAAAAGTCGGCGAGCTCCGGGTGAAGATCCAGGAACTGATCCAGTCGCTCGGTGGGACCGACAACCACAACAATCCGAACGACGCGATCTTCCAGTTGAACATTCAGCTGTTCGCTCTTACCAAGACGCCTACGCGCAAGGAAGAGACGATGCAGCAGGGCGCAGCTTAAACGCTGCTGCCTAGGGCGCGGCTTAAACTCCACGCTCTTTCCGTTCGCGACTACGCATCAAGACGTTACACCCAGATTTAAGGGCCGCTCGGGGAAACCCGGGCGGCCTTTTCGCGTTCTCCGCGAAGTTATCTCGCTGACACTGTATACTTGCTGAATTTCATGAATAACCCATCGAATTTTAATGAATAAGCGGGCTGGCTAGCGCAGTGCTGTTTACCTTTTATTCGCTCCGCGGCCTGCCAACGTGCCTGACGAACCTGGCGGCTTGCTTGCAATACTGTCCCGCACATCCTCGGAAAGAATCCTACTAATAAACAAGGAGCCCTCTTTGAAACAGCCCTTACTTGCCTTCGGACTTTTGCTCGTGGCCGCTTGCGCGAAGAGCCCGATCACGCCGACCGGCGCGATTTCCCGTGACCTCATCGATACGTCCAGCACGAACCGGCAGCTGAAAAACGAATCTCAGGATCTTTCCGGCGCTATTGACGCCATTGGAATTAAGTCCCGGCAAGTGGGCGAACTTTGTGACGACCTTTCCGAACGCGTTTCGGCGTTCAACGAAGTGTTGGCGGCCCGCCAAACGAATTTAGGCGTGCTCATGAAGCAGAAGGACGACATCAAGAATCTTCTGCGTCCTGTTCGCGAGCAGTACCGGCAAGCCATTGAGGACGAGGGTAAGTCCAAAGGAGTCATGGCCGCGAACAATCGCCTTATCTCCTACTACTCGCGTCCCGCGTCGGTAAAAGATTTCATTCGGGTGGATAAGAAACAGCTCGGCAAAGATCGGGAATTCCAAGAGCGCAACCTTCGCAAAGCCCTCAGAGCCGAGAACGAAGCGGAATATCCGTCGGGCGCTTTCGATCGCGCGGAAGCCGATGAGCTCGCGGCTCGTCGCGCTTTGACCTCCATCAAAGCCCAGCTGAACGCAATGACCACCGCGGCCCAAGCTCAGGTGAACACGAATGCTCAAATTTTGAGAGACGCCAACACGGCGGAAGACGTGAAGCTGAAGGACGCGCAGTCTCGTAAATCGAGCGCGGAGACCGGCATCGGAGTTTACAAGGGTCAGCTCAGGGCGAAGGTGAGAGAGATCGCTCAGCTTTCCAAGCTTGAAAACCTATCTCCGCTCGACGTTCCGGTCGTCTGTCAGGCGCCCTAACTTTTGCGGTTATCCCTTTTACGAACGGCCGGGGCGAAAGCCTCGGCCGTTCTTTTTTGTGCGCTGGCTCTCATTCGCTCCGAAGGGTATTCTTACTAAAGGCCCTCTCGGCCTATTCCCCCTAAATTCAGGAGCTCCCCATGTCAGGTTCTGCGGCCATTTCCGGACGCGTTCGCGATTTGAGTGCGTCGTCCCAAGTGGCGCCCGAGCTGTTGAACGTGCTGCGTTGCCCTTATGACCGCACGCCGCTGACCGCGAAGGCCGAGCGCCTGAATTGCCAGAGTAATCATGCGTTTCCCGTCATCGAGGGGATTCCCGTTCTGCTCCGCTCCGACGAGCCCGAGACGCTCTGGGTCGCGGGGGCCTCTTGGGAACGCGCGAACCTTTGGGTAGACGGAAAAGATCGCTCCGACCCGCGTTTCATCGCGACTCTGGGGCTGGGAGAAGCCGAGCGCGCCTCCTTGGTCGCCACCGTGCAGCAAGCGCCAAAAAATGGAGTGGATGCCGTCATTAGCCATATGGTGCTCGCGACCTCCGGTTATCTGTATGAAAGCGTCCTCGGGAATTTGAGCAAGATTCCGATTCCCCATCTGCGTTTGGAAGCCGGGCAGGGCGCGCTCCTCGACATCGGTTGCAACTGGGGGCGGTGGACGGTGGCCGCTGCCGCGAAAGGCTACCGCGCGTTCGGAATCGATCCGTCCATTGGCGCGCTTCTCACCGCGAAACGGCTCGCCGAAAAGCTCGGGCTTTCTTGTCAGTTCGTCTGCGGCGACGGCCGGTTCCTGCCCTTTGCCCCCAACACTTTTTCGAAGGTGTTCTCCTACAGCGTGCTTCAGCATCTTTCCGAAACAGACGCGACGACCTGTTTGAAAGAAGTGGGAAGAGTGCTCGAGCCCGAAGGAGTGTCCTTCGTGCAGATGCCGAACGGCCGAGGCATCCGCAGTTTTTATCATCTCTGGCGGCGAGGCTTTAAGCCGGCCACCGGCTTCGACGTCCGCTACTGGACGCCGAAAGAACTGATCCGCGTCTTCAATGAGACCATCGGGAAGAGCCAGCTTTCCGTCGATGGCTTCCTGGGTCTCGGCATTCAGCCCAGCGACTTCAAGATCCTTCCCTGGAAATCGAAGATCGTTATCCTCGTTTCCGAAACGCTTCGGGCGATCACCCAGGTTTTCCCGCCGCTGAAGCAAGTCGCCGATAGTCTCTACGTGCGGTCGGTTCGCCGCTCCTAATCGGTTGCGAATCGGTTGAGCCAAGGGCAAACTCCGGCCCGTGGAAAACAAAAAAACTTCGTCTTACGTTTGGTTCGGCCTTTTCGGGGGCCTCCTTTGCGCCTCTCTCGTTACCTGGATCGCCCCCGGGGTGATCGCCTGGTACTTCAAGCCTCCCGCGCAGGTCGAGTTCACCTGCGAGGCGCCCATCCGCTGGGCTCTGGAGCGGCTTAGGCTGACTCAATTGATTGCCCTCCCGGTGGGCATAGCGGCCGGGCTCATCGTGCGCTTTGCCTTTATGCGACGCGTTACAAACGTTCAGGTCATCCGGTAATTAGCCTCAAGTTAGGGTAATCATTGAATGGCTGAGCCACTTTATCAAATGTTTAAACAACTTTATCAAATGATCATTTGAATTTTCCATTTAGTTGTTTTATGCTTTGGGCATGGAGATCGATACCAGAGCAGCTCTACTGAAAGCCGGAGGCGAGCTCTTCGCAGCTAAGGGCTACGAAGGAACCTCCGTAAAAGACATCTGCGAAAAAGCGGGCGTCAACGTCAGCCTCGTCAGCTATCACTTCGAAGGGAAAGAGGGCCTCTACAAGGCGGTCCTCGAGCAGTTTTCCTCGAAAGGCCTGGAGCTTGCCGAGCGCATTCTGACGAGCCCCAAGTCGAAGGAAGAGTTTCTGGTCCGCTTGAAGATGTTCGCCGAGGAAATCGTCTCGGCCCACGCCCAGAACCCGAACTGCACGCGCATCATCCACCGCGAAAGCATCATGGATAACCCCATCGTGAAGGAGGTTTTCCAAAACAGCTTCGCGCGCGTTTTCGATCGCTTCCTCGCTTTTGTCACCGAAGCGCGCAAAGCGGGCTACGTGCGAGACGATTTGGATCCGATCATCGGCGCGAGCGCCTTCTTCGGCAGTGTCACCCATTTTTGTAATACCGATTCCCTTCGTAAGGCGCTTTTCGGCCTGACTATCACCGACGATAAGTTCCGCGCGAAAGCGGTCGAGCAGCTCTTTCAAATTTTCGTTCGAGGAGTGTTGTCATGAAATGGCTAGTCGTCATCTTGATGGGTCTCGCGGTGGCCGCCAACGCCGAGACGCTGACCCTAAAGGATTACCTGGGGCAGGTGAGAAACCAGAACCAGGCGGTTCAAGGGTCCCAGCTCGCCTTGGAAGGCGCTAAAGATCGCGCGGATGAAGCGGATCTGCTCTATACGACTCAGATGTTCGTGAACGTCGGCGCGCTTTACGACCAGCGGCCGGTGCTGCAGCCCAACTTTCAGCCGAACCTCACTCGCGCCACGCAGCTATCATTCGGCGTGATGAAGCAGTGGGACTTCGGTATGAGCACGAAGATCTACCAGAGCTTCACCGCCACTCGTCTCTCCGGCGTGAACCCGGCGA
>JAYUGC010000025.1:0-17225 GCA_043767805.1 Pseudomonadota bacterium
CTAGTTATCACCACGTCTCCGGCCTTGGGATAGTTCGATACAGTCTCTATATATCTAAAATTGTCAGCGGCGGGCAAACGGGTGTCGACCGTGCGGCTCTCTTTCCTCATGCTGCTTTGCGCACCCGTACGTCGGCTACCAGGCCCGCTGCTTCTACCATCTTTAAGACGCGATCAATGGTCACCTTTTGAACACTGCCAGACAGAATTCCCGTTACAGCACTTCTCGGAAGGCCTGAGCGAGTTGCCAGCTGGGCGTGCGTGACTCCATCCTTCTCGACTTGCTTCATTACAGCCGAGATAAGTTGAGCTTTGATGACAGCTTCCATCCCCCTTGCCTGAGAAACGGAGAACATTTTTGCAATCTTCGTACTATTCATCGGTCGTTTCATAACACCTCTCTCAATCGTAATTTCGCCATCTGAAGATTCTGGTCAGACGTTTTCTCGGTCTTCTTGCGAAACGCGTGAATAAACCAAATGTCCCTCTGTCGAACGAATGCATAGATGACGCGATACACACCCGAACGATCCCGAACCCGAAGCTCATGACACCCTTTGCCGATGCTCGGCATCGGCCGGGACAGCGGCATAGAAAGCAAGTGTCCTGCCTCAAGCCTCGCTGCCGCGTCCGCGATCTCTCCACGAACGTCTTCCCGGAAAATCAGCAATCTTCTTCTGACAGCGTGAAAGAATTCGAATCACGAAAGTTACTATGTCTTATAAATAAGACATAGTTAAGAGTCGCACAGCCTCTAAGGTTCAAGAGAAGGGTTCAAATAAAAAAGGGAGCAAAAAGCTGATGCCGTCCCGAAAAGACCCGACGGCAAAAACTAAAAATTTTCTATTTAATTGAATTAGGTACTTAAAATTAATGGCGGAGGGGAGAGGTATCTAACCTCCTTTTTTCAAGCCATAGATTCCAAACACCAATCAAACAATAACCGAAAGTTACTCGTACCGCTTAGTGTACCCAGTTGCTCCCCTTAGCACGGATTTGTACTCTGCCAACCCCCCGGGGGTTCTCCAATAGCCCCCAAAGGGTTCAAGACCGTTTCTCTCGAACCCCTCTCCCAACATAACTTTAATGATTGAATTGTTCACCTAATAGGTGTACATTTCTAGTCTGTGATACACCGGGTGCTACTCAGCAAGCGTGCAGTTAAAGATCTCGAGGACGTGCCGACTCACGTCGCGGTGAAGCTCCAAGCATGGAAAGACGGGGTCGAGGGGTTGGGGCTTGAGGAGATGCGCAAGCGGTCTGGGTTTCATGATGAGCCATTGAAGGGCGATCGGAAAGGACAACGATCGATCCGACTGAGTCGTTCGTATCGTGCCATCTATCGAATCGTAAGAGACCAGGTCGTATTCGTCCTGGTCGAAGAGGTGAACAAACATGAGTACTAAATTCAATCGTAAGGATTATGTGGATGCTGGTCCTGTCTTGGGAAAACTGACCAAGTCTGAGACTACTTTGGCAGGTTTGTTGGAGGCGATCCGCCTGGGCGAAGAAATGTCTCTTGCCGACTTTGCAAAACAACTTGGAATCTCTCGTTCGCACCTTTGTGACATTGAACAAGGTCGAAAAACGGTTAGCCCGGCAAGGGCCGCGAAATTTGCCAAGAAACTCGGATATTCTGAGAAACAATTCATCACTCTGGCTTTGCAGGATATCGTCCGTAAAGACGGACTTAAATTCGTTGTTAAGTTAGAAGCCGCTTGAGGGCTGCTAAGGATTTCGCCCATGAGAAAATTCAAATACGAATTCTTGGCCAGAATGGCCTCGAAGGCTTTTCAGGAAAGATGGATTGATAAGGGCTCGACTGTAGACGGATATGTCGTTCCGGAAGAAATTCTGAATGACGCGTTCGCAGGTATGAAAAAGATCATTCTTGAGAATAGTGATGACCCCCTTAAAGAACGCGTCTTGAACTTGTACGTTTACTCTCTGAACGAATCGGAAAAATGCGCCGGTGACCAAATTTATGAGTCCAAGAGCTGGAAAAACATTCGAGAGGCTACTAGGGGTTTTCTAGAGCATCTGACAAATTTCGATTTGGCGGCCTGGGAGAAATCCGATTCCGCTGACTTAGATTAAGGCGGGACTTCTCGTTTTGTGAAATGGAACTCAGGCAATGAGTTGGAATGCAATCCTGGGGGTTGTAAACCCACAGGATTTTCGCCTAAAAAAGTCCCCTGGAAGCACCTGCCGACCCTAAGAACCCCCGGAATGAAAATCGGAAATCGTAAGTAGAGGATATTTTTCACGTAGTGAAAAATATGGCGGAGAGGAGAGGATTCGAACCTCCGATACAGTTTAACCCGTATAACAGTTTAGCAAACTGCCGCCTTCGGCCACTCGGCCACCTCTCCGCAGAGGCAATGAACTCTTAGCTTTAGCACGCTAAATAGTTATGTTCAAACGACCCACGCCAAGGGTTGTCATTTTTCCCCGAGTTAGTGTAGGCTCGGGGCCCTTAAGCGCCTGTAGCTCAGTTGGATAGAGTAGCAGACTACGAATCTGCGGGTCAGAGGTTCGAATCCTCTCAGGCGCGCCATTTTTTAAAGGTAATTAGCTTCGATCCAATCCCAGTAGGTAACCTTCCTCAAGGATAGTTATGAAATCCCTACACGAAATGTGGATGCGCGAAGTCCTCTCCGAAGCCGAGCGCGCCGGCGTCCGGGGCGAAGTCCCCATGGCCGCGGTCCTCGTTCGAGACGGCGAGCTCCTCGCCGTAGGCTCAAACTTAAGAGAAGCGACCGGCCGAACGACAGCCCACGCCGAGATTCTCGCTCTTGAGACCTACAATCAGCGCCACAACTCTTGGCGGCTTCCTCCCGGAACCACCCTGTATGTGAACGCCGAGCCCTGCCTAATGTGCGCGAGCGCTCTGATCCAAGCTCGAGTCGACGCCATTTATTACGGCTGCGACGATCCTAAGAACGCCGGCATTCGTAACCTCGCCTCTCTCATCGAAGAGAACCGCTTTGACCACAAACTCTCCGTCCTTCAAGGGGGAATCCTCGGCGAAGAGTCCGCTTCCTTACTCTCCGAGTTCTTCCGCCGCCGGCGCCTGCAGAAGGTAGCTGACAAAACCCTGAGCAGCGCCCTAGTTCATTGATTTTAAAGGGTTTTCCTTGTTTTTTATCCCCATCCCCTACTCTTGTATACTCGCGGAACACACGCGTAAATAGCAGTAATCATTTAACCAAATAGAAAAACGCTCTATTTCTGCCTTTCCCTTATACGGGGTTTGAGCCTACTCAGTGCGTAACTCCCGGTGGTCCTCAGGTTGCATCCTTACCTAATGACCCCAACCTCACCTCTGAGACCCACTTCTCTCGAATTCCAGGTTTTCCGGCTCCTAACGCGACTAGGTTGCCTATGCGATTTAACAAATGGCTTATCCCGGCCCTTCTTTTCCCCCTTTCGATGCTGGTCACCGGCTGCGATATTGTGGACCAGATCGCCGAAGGCAATCTCTCGCTCGAAATCGGCGGCCTCGTTTTGATTGGCCCGGGAGCGAAGCGAGAGAACGCGCCCATTCTGAGTGGCATTCCCAAGTTTCCAAAAAAAATCGAAGTTGAAAAGAAAGTTCAGAGCTGGGGAAGCTGCGAAAAAAACGCGCAGCCCTCCGGCGTCGAAGGGTTCCGCAAAGCCCAAGCCGAAGTCAGCGAAATTTGGGTCGCGACCTACGCCGGCGATCGCGTGGAAAAATTGAAAGTCGCTCGCAAGACGATCAATCTCTTTCGCTTGGCTTCGGAAGTATCCGCGCTTCTGACCGAAGCGCAAATCCCTTCGGGCGAGTACAAAGAAGTTCAGGTGATGCTTTCCAAAGCCATCGTCACCGACGCCTCCGGAAAAGTCTGGCCTCTCGATATTCCTGAAGGCGATAAGAACGGCGTTCGCATCCAGCTCGAGCGCAATCTCGTCATCGGCGAGAACGGAGAAAAGCCGCGCGTCTCACTGACCTTCTGCACGGAGTCCAATTTCGTTTTGGAAAAAATAGGAAACCAGAACCGAAAAATCGGCTTCCATCCGATCATCGATCAGGTCGCGAACCTCTCGCTCTAAGCCACCGCCTAGCGCACGCCGGCACGCTTGTTGAGTCCATCGATGTATTTGCGGCCGGAAATTTTGTGGCAGAGATCGGCCACGTTGTCCGCCCCTTCCACACACAAGGTTCCCTTTAGCTTTCCGAAATAATCCAGAAGCGAGCGCTTCGTGCCGTCTTCGACGGGACTGAGCATGAGTATCGTGCCGCTCCCCTTGGAAGCCGCCCCACGCACCGTCTCGGAAACATAGCTCGCGTCTCCGCCGCCAGCGTCGACACCGCCGCCACCGGCCTCGCCGCCACCAAGCCCGCCGTAGGCGACCGACTTCGAGAAAGAATAACCGCCGCTACCGCCGCCGCCGCCCTCACCGCCACCTAGGCCGGAGAAAGGATCGCCGCCAAAATTTCCGCCTGGAGGAGCGCTCGCGCTACCGACGATGTTCGGCCCCATGGACCCGCCGCCACCAGAATCTCCGCCGCCAAAGCCGCCGCCAAATCCACCACCGCCGCTCATGCCGGGAAGCGGAGAGCTATTGCCTTGAGGGCCTTGGCCCTTGGCTCCCGCGAGCAGATTTTTCATCAGCTCGGAAGGATCTTGCTGAGGCTCTTCGGGGGGTGCTTTAGGCGTCTCCGCCTTCGCGTTCTTCTTATCGAGCTCGTCCTTCGACTTGGACGGAGGCAACTCGAATTTTTCCTCGGCTTTGCCGTCTTTGTTCTGATTGTTTTTATCGGTGTTGCTGTCTTTGCCTTTTAATAGCGCCGCCAAAGCACTGTTGTCGCCGCCGCCTCGATCGCCGCGATCTCGGTCAGGACGAGGGGGAGGTTCTATTTTTTTTGAGTCGTCCTCTTTTTTCCGCGGAGGCGGAGGAGGCTGATGCCCGGCGAAAGCGTTTTTCAAATCGCCCAGATCGGGAAGCGATCGGTTGCCGCCCTCTTCTTTATCCTTCTTGTCGTTCAAAAGGCCCGCTCTCAAAGCATCGAGCAAACCGCTGCTTTCACGATTACCACCGCGACGAGACGACGAAGCGCCCCGCTCGGCTTGCAGGTTTTTCAGCAAATCTTGGGTGAGAGCGAGCTGTTTTGCGACGAGGCTCTCTTCGGGATTTTTAGCCCTGGCCGCGAGCTGACCGAACTTCGCATCGAGAGCCGCTTGCAACTCGGGCCCCAGAGCCGCGTTACCGGCGAGCTGTCCGTTCGGAGCTTGAGGTTGCGCCGTTCCGTCTTGGCCGGCTTGCGGGTTTTTCGCGCCCGCGGTCTCGGGAGACGTCACGCGAGTGCTTTCCTTAGCTTCGAGTAAACGTTTCGCCGCCACATTGAGCTCAGTCCCCACGGGAGAGTTCTTCACGGCGCC
Organism: Pseudomonadota bacterium; assembly: GCA_043767805.1. Classification (GTDB taxonomy): domain Bacteria; phylum Bdellovibrionota; class FAC87; order UBA2466; family UBA2466; genus CAZZHG01. Next base: position 5,405 of record JAYUGC010000025.1, read on the forward strand.
GAGCTCGTTTTTAAAAAGAGTTTTTAGTTCATCCCCTTGGTCTTTGGTGACGGTTCCGCCGCTCGTAACTAAACCGTCCACCATCTCGTTGAACTTTGCGGGCGTAAGCGAGGGCGCTTTATCGGTGGCTTTCACGAGATCGCGCATGCCTTCGCTGGAAAGCTGAACCTGTTTGAGACCCTGAATGAGCGCTTCTTGCCGGGTAAGCACCGGAACCGAGGACTGGGGAGAGGTGGTCTGAGTCGCGGGCGGAGTCTTTTCTTCGCTGGGGGAGGCATGGGACTGCGGCTCCGCATGAGCTTCCCAGCCCAAGGCTAATCCAGCCACTATTACTAACGCACACCAAGGAAAATAGGTCCGCATTGGCCAACTCGCACTTTCCGCACACGCTCCACCACAACCCCGATTCATTCTCTAAGGTTGCAAAGGAGCGGCCGGGTGCCTAGGCAGCGTGGACCTTGGGAATACGCCTGAAACGGTGAAGTTTTCGACGGAGTGACTGCCGTATTACGGCACGTCAGTGTAAAACGACGGAATCAACCTTTGATTCTGAGAATCAACCAGAGCTCTCGGGTTGATTCCGCCGATTAAGGATTAATCGAGAACGGACGGATTATTCAGAACGATGGCGCCCGCCATGATTTTCTCGACGTACTCGTTGTCGTTGAAAAACCCAGCGTCGATGAGCTTCCAAACGTCGCGCGTGCCGCCCTTACGAATAGCGCGCTGAACGAAATTCTCGCCCGCGTTGTAACCGAGAAGGGCCAAGCCCCAATCCTCGAACTGGAGATGGAGCGCTTTCAATAGGCGAAAGGCGGCGTCCGTCTCTTTCAAGGCATTTAGGCGCTCGTCGACTTTATCGTCGACGCGGAGGTTATAGTTTCGCGCCGTGTCCGGCATGAACTGCCACAGCCCTGCGGCACCAATCGGATTCGCGCTGGCCGGATAGTTCCGGAAGCCCGATTCCATGAGCGCGACCGCGAGCAACTCACGCGGAACGCCATACTCCTTGAGCTTTGCTTCCAGAATGGGCGTGTAGCTCTCTTTTCTCTGCAGGGCCTGGCGAAGAAACTCCCGGCCGTCGGGCGTACCGAGATAGCGGTTCAGTTGTTTAAGCACGCGCGCATTTAACGGGAGTGGAAAGGCGGCGCCTTTGCGAGGCGCGACCCAGGGCTTGGCGAGATCGAACGTAATGCGCCGATCGCGGACCCAGGCGCCGGAAGCGGAGCTGGCCACGAGGAGCGTGGATACGGCGATGACCGCGCTAACACGGCCGAGCCAAGGGGACGGGGAACGTTTTTCGTAGTCGAACAACATGGTGATCCTCCGATGGAGAAAAGCTCCCTTTCGAGTCGAGGCCATCCCCGCCGCGCAAGCGGGAAGGCCTCGACTCGAGAGAGCGGTTTCCGCTACCTTGAGCAGGCAGCGGCTATAGGCTTGCGGTCCGACGACGCCTCGGCCGAGGAGCGCGCGGTCGCAAGCCAACTCTTGAAATTCTGTCACCCGGCGAGTGAGGAGCCACGCCGCCGGATGAATCGCGAAAAGCACTTTCAAAGCTTCGAGCCACCACGCCCAAAGCGTATCGCCTTGGCGATGGTGCTGCAGCTCGTGACGAAGCACGGTGCGGACTCCGGCGGAATCTTCGAGAGACGATTGCGGGAGCACGACGAATAACTTTCCCGGCGTTCGCAAAGAGAACGGCACCAAATATTGTCCGGAAACGAGCACGCGTACCCTGCCGAGCTTTCGAACCACGAAGCAACGAGCGAGGCGCCCCCGAAGCCGCGCCAAATCGACGAGTAACCACAGCCCCCGCAGTAGGGCCGCCCCTAACCAGAGCCACACTATCCACCGCAGATCGGAAATGGGCGCGCTCGTCTTGATCTCGGTAACCGAGAGGACGGGGTCTTCGACTTCCATTCTTCGCATGGTGGGCGACGCCCAAACTTGAACCGGCGGTTTCGCGAACACGCGTCCTGCCGCGCCGGAGGGCGACGTGAAGGGAAGCGCAAGCGTCACGGCGATGAGAAAGTAAGCAAAACGGCAAGCCGACGCCGCGGAGATTCGGCCGCGAGCGACGAGGCGGGACGTTCCTTCGAGTAAAAGCATGCTCACCGCGAGGAGTAACCCCGCGCGCACCAGCCAAAGAAGGCTCATGATTGTTTTCCTCTTGAATCGATTACCTTACGGATAGCTTCGAGATCGGAATCCGATAGTCCGCCGAGGTCGAGCAGCGTCCGGACCATGGCGGAAGGAGTGCCGTCGAAGACTTTCTCCACGAGATCCTCGACCGAGACTTTCCCGTACGCTTCGCGATCCAAAACCGGAAGGTAGAGATGGCCGCGGCCAGCTTTGCGGGTCGCGACCATACCTTTTTGCTCAAGGATGCGAAGCATGGTCGAGACCGAGGTGTAAGCGAGCTTGCGATCGGAAGGCAGACGGGCCAAGACGTCGGTAACCGATCCTTCCCCCAGGGTCCAAAGGACCCGCATCATCTCTAGTTCCACTTCGGTGAGTAACTTTCGGCCTTTTTCGGGCGGCTTCTTTCGCAACGTCATGAATCAACCTCTCCCCAAACACTAACTAAGGTTTTAGTTGCTAGCAACTAAATTATTAGTTGTTCAGTGAAGCATCGCGATATCGTCTCATTCGGGATGGACGGAGGCTTGGGTGGGGTGGTATCTAACTTTGTTCCAAACGGAGAGGTGGCCGAGCGGTTGAAGGCGCACGCCTGGAACGCGTGTGGTGGCGAAAGCTTCCCGTGAGTTCGAATCTCACCCTCTCCGCCATTTTTTCCCCAAGGGAAAAAATAATCTAATCTCTGATCTCCTTTTTCTGATCTCTGCTCTTTCCCACCCCCCACACCGCTACTCAATCAGGAAATCCGTCATCTCTTCTCCACCGTCCAACAGCTTCGGACTATCGACGGAAACCGAGTAGCCCCATTCCGCGATGTCTTTTGCATACGCGAGCCAAGCCTTTCGATCAAAGGTGGCGAGCCGGGCCGTTACCTCTTTTGAGCCCTCCACCTCAGCGACAGCCAGTCTAAAATAAGAGAAGAGGCAGAGAGCCTCCTTACTCTTCGGCTCGTCGCCAGCAGGAAAGGCTCTCGACGCAAGAAATAGGGCAATCCATCCTAGCCAAATAGCTAAGCGCAACAGAGGCATCGTTCCAGCATATCAGCCGCAGTAGCAATCGTACCGCATTGAAGATTTCTTAAACCATGCCCCACCGAGTAAACGATCCCCCGTTTAGTTTTTCCTCGCCAGAAAAATAAACTAACCTTTCGAATCTTTTCACTTAATTCTTAACCGTAGCGGGGCTTGTTTGCGCTCCCGGTCAACGTCTACAAAGAAAGGACAGCAGTGGGGGTGTATGCATCAGACGAACGATGACGTCGCAGACGTACGGCATTTGACCGCGCTCGGAAAAACCATCTTCGAAGCTCAGACTAAAATTTTTGAACGTTGGCAAAAAAACGTTCGTCGGGAAATTTTCGAAGACAAGAACTGCGCGCAACCTACTTTGGTGGACACCCTTCCGGCTTTCATCTCGAGACTCACGCAGGCTTTGACGCCGAGTTACCCGAGATTGGCTTCCCCGGACTCGGTCGCCGTCCTGCAGGACGAAGGATCTGAAAAACCCAGACTTCCCAACTACTGTATTGAAAATATGGTGCGGGAGTATCAGCTTCTTCGCGCGGTGCTTTACGATTTTCTGGCGGAGCAAAACATCGACCCTTCACGCGAGGAAAACAGAATCATCCATGGCTTCATAGATGGCGCTATTCACGAGGCGATTGCGAGTTACGCAAAAGTTCGCTCCGATGTCCGCGAAAAATTCATCACGACGCTTTCGCATGATCTCAAGAATCCCCTGAAGGCGGCGCAGATGGCGACGCAAATGATCCTGAGACGCCCGGCCGATCCTCAAGTGCCCGAGCTGGCCAATCGAGTCATTCAGAACCACAAGAGAATGGAACGGATGATTCAAGACTTGCTCGATACGGCGCTCGTCCGTTCGGGAGGCCGCTTGCGGCTGGAAATCCACGAATGCGACATGCTTCACCTCATCGAGGATTGTCTTTCGCAAGCGATTATGTGTTACGGCGACCGGTTCGTGCTGGACGGTAGCTCTTGTGTGGGATTTTGGGACACAGACACGCTGAAGCGGGCATTCGAAAATCTCATCGGAAACGCCATTAAATATGGCGACCCGAGAAAGGCCATCCTCGTTGCCGTTCACAGCAATCCAGGACGGGTCGTCGTCTCTTTTCATAATGAGGGATCCGTCGTCCCGCTGGAAGACCAAGCGGGCATTTTCCAAATGTATCGCCGTACGCGAGCCGCAAAATATAATTTCCAAGGCTGGGGGGTGGGCTTGGCTCTCGTGCGCGGAGTCGCCGAGAGTCACGGGGGAACCGTCCAGCTGGAAAGTTCCGAAGAGCGAGGCACGACGTTCACCCTCGATCTGCCCCTCGATGCGAGACCCTTCACGGACACCCTCGCGACCAATTAGAGCTCTGCGACGAGCCTAGTGCTCAGCGGAGCGGCTGTGGTCGCTGCGTTAACACATGCCGCCATCGACTTTCCCGGTGGTTTAGCTATTGTCAAAATGAGTCCCATAACAAAGCACGATGACTGAGCCTGACGAACGGGAGTGAACTCGCATGGCACAAGGAACAGACGGCCTAACCGACCTAACTAAGCTTTCCGTCATTGGCCGAAAAATCGTCGAACAAAGACATCTTGTTTTTGAGCGCTGGGAGAAGATAGTTCGCCATGAGATCGAGCAGGCGAAGGGGGTCAGTCACCCCATCTTAATCGACACCCTCCCCGCGTTCATGACCAATCTCGGTGAGTCGATCTCGCCTAATTACTCCCGGGACACGGCAATCACGGCTACGAACGTGGCGCAGGAGCATGGAGGCGAAAGAGCAAGGCTTACCCACTATAACGTCGAGAACATCGTGCGTGAGTACCAGATTCTTAGAACGGTCATCTGCGATGTGCTGAACGAAGAGGGAACGACGCCAACCCACGAAGAGATCCGCATCATCCATACCCATATCGATGACGCCATTCACGACGCCATAGTCGGATTTGCCATCGTCCAAACGGACATTAAGGAAAAATTCACGGCGACACTGTCCCATGACTTAAGAAATCCGCTGAGCGCTGCCCAGATGGGCGCGCAGATGATCTTACGCGGGCCCGAGCACTCCGGCTGTACCGTCCAAGCCGGCCGCATCATCGAAAATTTAAGACGAATGGATCGGATGATTCAGGACTTACTAGATTCGACGATAATCCGCTCGGGCGGCCGCTTGAATCTCGATATTTCCGAAACCGACATGCTGAAAATCGTCCAAAGTTGCGTCGCTGAGGCAACGCTCCTTCACGGGGACCGCTTTAAAATCGTAGGAAGTTCCTGCAAGGGCTTCTGGGACGGCGATGCGCTCACCCGCGCCTTCGAAAACTGCATCGGAAACGCCGTAAAGTATGGGGATTCAGTCAAGCCCATCGAGTTCAAGATACACGCCGAGCACGGAAGAATTTTTATCTCTATCCACAACGAGGGACTTCCGATCCCCCTCGACGATCAAGAGGGCATTTTCCAAATTTTTCGCCGAGCCTCTGCCGCCAGACAAGGGTCGAAGAAAGGCTGGGGAGTTGGCTTGGCTTTGGTAAGAGGTGTGGCCGAGAGCCACGGGGGTAGCGTTATATTGGATAGCTCACCGGAGCACGGAACCACCTTCACCATCGACATTCCAGTGGATGCCCGCCCCTTTTTCGACGCCCCCGCCTCGATTTAGAGCTTCTTAAAATCCCGAATCTCCCACTCCATCGCCGAGCGGCGGATGCCCGAGACTTGACGCAGATAGCGAGTGGGAACGCCCGTAATGGCATCGAACGACGCATCTTCGAAAACATCTTCGGGATCATTTACCCCAAACACGCGCTGAGGCGAGTGAGCGTTCGCGAGCTCTTCTTCCAAGACGTTGAACATGCCGTCCACAGACCAATAAGCCCAAACCCGCTCGGGCGCATCGAGCCCATCGGTGCGCATGCGCACGACCTTCCCGGACTGAACTTCTACCTCGTGCACGTGCTTTTCCGTGCCCAGCACGACCACTTTCATGCTGTAGTCCTTAATCACGCTTTGGGCCCATCGTAAGCGGGCGCTAGAGAGCGAGGTATTGGTGAGCCGCGGGCTTCGCGAACGGCCGGTGAACTGCCACACCGCCAGCGCGCCGAGAGCCGCGGAGACGATGACGAGCCAGACGAGACCAGGACGTTTTTGCAATTCCATTCCCTAAGGCTTATCACACGGCCATTTGACATTCGACGGGTGATCCCGAAACTTGGGGCTCATGAACCTTCACGAGCTTTTCTCCAGCCGGCGCACCGTACATAAGTTCAAGGCCGGGCCAGTGCCTAAAGCTGTCGTCGATAGAGCCTTTGAGGCCGCGCACTGGGCGCCCAATCATAAACTCACCTTCCCCTGGCGTTTTACGGTCGTTGGCCCCGAGACGAGACGCGCCTTCGCGCACACGGGAATAGGTCTCAAAGAGCAAAAGGGCGGGCCGCTGGCTCCCGAGGCAAAGCTCGGCATCGAGAAAGGCTTTCTGACGCCTGGCCTTCTCATCGCCGTAAGCTGCCTGATAGGTCCGGATCCGATGCGCGCCCGCGAGGATTACGCCGCCGTTTCCTGCGCCATCCAAAACCTGATGCTCTCCTTTTGGGAAGCGGGCTTCGGATCGAAGTGGGGAACGGGCGCCGTCACGCGCCATCCCAGCACCTACGAACGGCTCGGCATCGATCCCAAAAAAGAGGAAGTCGTCGCCTTTCTCTATGTCGGCGTGCCCGAGATCGTGCCGCCCGCGCCGCCTCGGCCACCCGCGCGCGATTTCGTGCGCGAAGTGGGTTAACCTAATCGGGTGATTGCCCTCCTCCACGGCTACTTTTTAGATGGATCAGGAAGCGGCGTTTGGACCCGCCAAATGGTGGAGGCGCTGTGTAAGCGCGGCGAAGACGTTTTACTCCTCTGCCAGGACCCGCGTTTTGATAAGTACGCGTTCGTTTCCCGCGCCTACCGGTACGATAAGAGCGGCCGGCGCCATCTCGAGCTCGATCGGCCGAGCCGCTTTCGCGGCAAATGCCATCTCCATAAGATTTTCATCGGCCATCGCCTTCCCGTTTTCGTGGAAGACGCGTACGAAGGTTTTTTGACGAGCGTTCCCGTCATCGACATGAAAGAGGAGGAATGGGATGCCTACATCGACGCGCATCTCAAAATCATTCCCGATCTGATCAAAGAGTACGGCGTCGATTGCCTCGTCGTAAATCACGCCGCCCTTCTGTCGGTCGTCGGGCAAAAATTAAAAGCATCGATGGGCCTCCCTTACGCCGTCATTCCGCACGGAAGTGACTTGGAATACGCGGTAAGAAGAGATCCGCGTCTCCATAAGCGCACAGAGTCCGCTCTCGCCGAAGCGTCTCGCCTTTTTGTCGTGAGCCCCGAAATCCGCGAGCGGCTGAAAGAGGTTTATCCCAATCGTCCGGAGCTTTTGGCAAAGATGGATACGCTTTCCATCGGAGTCGATACAACTCTGTTTCATCCCGTGCCAAAAAACGAAAAAGCGGATTCTTTTCAAAGTTTGGCGACCGACCTCGCTCGTCTCCCGACCGGCAAGGAACCCTCCCTTGAAAGAACGGCCCAAAGCTTGTTCTCGCAACTTCCCAAGCCCGAACGCTACTTGGGTTGGCTACGAGGCGCGGGGGCTTACGATGGCAAACGTCTTGAAAAAGGCGCCGTCGAAAATCTTTCCAAAATCGGCTGGGGCAAAGTTCCCGTCGCGGCCTTCGTTGGCCGGCTCATTGCCGCGAAGGGTTTGCAGAACCTAGTAGCAACCATGCCGTTTTTATGGCGCGAAGCCCCTCACCTTTATATAGCGGTCGTCGGGCATGGACCGCTCCGGGAAGTGGCCGAGCTTTTGCTCGCCGCACTAAAAACCGGAAACGTCCCTTGGGCGGAAGCCATCGCGCAATGGGGCAGTCCCACCGAAGGTGAGTCCGGACAAAGGTACTTCGGCGTGAGTGATTACTTTCAAATGCTTAAAAACACGCGGCGCTGGAACGACTACTGGCACGCCGCGAGCGAGATGCCCGTCGATAGATGGTGCTTCACCGGCTATCTCGATCATGACGCTCTGGCCCGGCTCCTGCCTTTAACCGACTGCGCCCTTTTTCCCTCGGTGGTTCCCGAAGCTGGTCCCATGGTCTTACTTGAAGCGGCGAGCTGCGGAAGCTTTCCCATGGGCACGAACGTTGCCGGCATGGCTCACAATCTGACTCGTCTCTTCGAAGGCTTAGGGCCGGAGTACCCATCCGCCGCCCGCTTGCCGGCGAATGCCGCGAGGGCAATCGAGCGCATTGCCGTGCAGGTGCCCCAAGCCCTGGAGCTGGGGCCCACCGCTTCCTCCATCCTACGCGCCAATTGTGTGCGCAATTTCGACTGGAATAGTTTGGCTACCCGTCTACTTGATTCCCTCGTGACTACTCGCCAGGCGCGCGCCGCCAGATAGCTTGCCGCGCTCGTACAACTTTCGACTATTCAGATAGCCACGCAATTGCCCTTCAATCTGTTTCCTCAATAAGTAGAACTTTCTACGTTTCGCTAAACTTCGCTCCATCTTCGGTCGATAAGCTTTAAGAGAAACGGGATTTCCCTTTATTTTTTTTCGGTTCCCCGGAGGCTACGGATATGAATGACGCGAAACTTAAGAACCTAGCTCTAGCGGCGGTAATCGGGCTCTTCGTAGGAGCCTGCGCCCATCAAGAGAGCAATCAGATTTCTGGCATGGAAAACGACGAAGGCGCCGCTTCCGCGGAAACCGCCTCCTTGGGAGACTCCTTAGGAGATACGGGTACTTCTTCGAACGGAGAAGTTCCCTCCGAAATGGCGCCGCTTCCCGCATCTTCTACGGAAGGCGGAACGCAGGCTTCAACGGAAACCATGGACAACTTGGCCGGAGTCGCTTCCACGGAGGCGATGCCGACCGAAAACATTTCTCCCGAAGGCCCTTCCGCTGAAGTAGCCGCCGCCGCGAGCCCTGAAGCCCCGGCGACCTTGGAACCCACCTTAGTGGGTGCCGCTCCGGAAGCCTCCACGGCGGAAGCGCCGAAAGCGAAGGCCAAAGTCGCTAGCGCCAAGCCCCGCAAGGCCAGCCGCGCTCTCGTTCTGCCGAACGCTCCGGTCGAGCGCAAAGACGAATTGCTCAACCGCTTCTACATTGCCCGTCCTTCCGATTCGGCCGAGAAACTTTCCGAGCTGATGTACGGCAACAAAGAAAAGGCGAGCGAGCTCAAAGCGTGGAACCCGGGCTCTTGGAAGACCGGAAGCCTCATTTACTATCTTTCTCCTTTGCAGCCGGCTGACGGCGAAATGCGCTCCTTCTATACGGAACGCGGCATGGTGCCCACCGAGTACGAAGTGAAGCGCGGGGATACTCTCGCCACGATCGCGTTGGCTACCTACGGATCGAAAGACAGCTGGAAGGAAATCGGGCTACTCAACAATATTCAATCGCCCGACAGCGTTGAACCGGGTCGTCGGATTGCCCTCTTCCCGTCCAACCTGAGTGGCTATTCATTGAAGCTCGAGACGACGAAGAGCGCGGTCAACACCGCCCCTCTCGACAAGCAGATTGACTCTCTTGAGAGCCAAATCAGCAAGCTCGAAGCCGATATCAAGAAGGAAGCTCCAGCCTCCCCGGTGGTTGCCGCCGATAACGACAAAGGCGCTTTCGAAGCGGGTGTCGTCGGTTCGAAGCCCCTCATCGGCGACGGCGAGCACAAAGACTTGGCTGCCATCGGCCGCGAACGTCAAAAAGGACGCGTGACCAACGGTGGCGCGGACGAAGACGGCGAAGCGGACTTGGCCTCGAGCGAAGTGGCTTCGTTCTTCAAGTCGAACCTAACCATGATTCTCGGACTCGTCCTGGCCTTCGCGGCCTTGGGCATCTTCATGTTCGTCCGCCGCTCGCGCAACGAGCACGGCGACGTCTAAACACAAATTAGGTCCTTGCGGGGAGGCGTAAGCGCCCGCCCGCGAGGCACCTTAAAGGTTTCTCTTCCCACTGCCGCAAAAGGCAATCGGAAACAGAAATACGGCAAAGGCTAAAGAGCTCCGGCTCTTTGGCCTTTTGTTTTTGTGGGGCCTCCGAAACTTCGCACGTATCTTATAAGGTACCGTTTAAGATACCGCGGTGAGCTTGGCGGGGGATCGGAGGCAGCCCATAATTAGGGAATGAAATCCCGCAACTGGGCTCTTACGGGCTTGGCCGTGCTCGCCGTCTTCCTCCTTTCGTGCCTCTTCTGGATCAACACGAGTGAGACGGACTTCATCAAGTACCGGTTTCCCGTCGGTAAACCCACGACTGACTTAGGTGAGCTCGCCGCTCTCGAGAAACGAACGAGGGAAATGCCAGGCCGGGCGCTCGATCTCTCGGACCTTGCGCTTCGCTACGTCAACCAAGCCCGTTCGCAGGCGAACCGCTCTTACTACGAAAAGGCGGAGCAAGCCGCGAAGCTTTCTCTGCATTTCCTTTCCGTATCTAATGCAGCCGCGCACGTAGCCCTCGCTAAGGTAAACGAGGCCAATCATCGTTTCGAAGAAGCCCTTGCGGAAGCGAAGTCCGGCTTGAAGGCCTCTCCGGAATCCATCGGGGCCTGGTCCGTTTTGGTCACGTCTCATCTCGCCCGTGGAGACGTCGAAGAAGCCGCCGCCGCCGCCGACAAGCTTGTCACCCTTCGGCCCTCCACCGGACATTACGCTCTACGCGGCCTCACCTTGCTCGGTCAAAACCGAGAAGAGGAGGCTCTTTTCAATTTCCGGAAAGGATTCTCCGTCGAAGAAGCCGGCAACCGCGGGGAGTCGGCCTGGTCGCGGGGTCTATTGGGAAGGCATTGGTTTGCCGTGGGCAAATACAAAGCCTCTGAAAACATTTTGAAGGAAGCGGCGCGTATCGCGCCCGAGTCAGATTTCATCCAATCGCTTCTGGCCGAGCTCTACCTAAAGAAGGGTGACTCGCGCCAGGCCGAGATTTTCGCCCAGAAAGCGCTGGAGCTTTCTCCTCAGCCACGTTACCTGAGACTTATCTCCCAAATTAAGACCGCGCGAGGAGACAAGAAAAGCGCCGAAGGCTATCTCAGGGAAGCGGAACATGCCGTCCGAGAAGAACTTTCCAAAAGCCGGCAAGGCCATCGCCTGGAGCTCGCGCAAATCCTTCTCGAGGGAGGAGGCAAAGAGCGAGCGGAAGAAGCCGTTCGGCTCGCCCGCGAAGAAACGGAGCTTCGCCGTAGCGGAGAGGCCTTCTATTGGTTCGCCCGGGCCTTCGCCGCTGTCGAAAAATGGCCGGAGGCGGCCACCGCGATCGAACAGAGCTTGAGGCGGGGAGAGAGAATTGCCGAGCGTTATCGCCTCGCCGCCGATATCCAGCGCCACTTGAATCATCCTCCCGGCGCGGCACTCTACGATCGCTTGGCTGACAGAAAATAGGCATAGGGGCCCCGGCTGATCGCCGGGGAGCCCCTGCCACACCACCCGGCGTGCGGGTCCGCACCGGGCGGTTCGTAGTGTTGAGGTCACGAAGCCAGCCTTGGAATACCAAGTTGGTCGAAGTGGCGAATGGGAAAGGCTGCCTTCGAGACCCATGGTCAATTCACTCTTCTCTACGTTCAGCCCTTCGCTGCTTTTCTTTCAGCTACTACGGCCTCGGATGACTTCTCACTCCATCAGTCTTCTTTTTTTTCTTTCC
>JAYUGC010000026.1:0-39966 GCA_043767805.1 Pseudomonadota bacterium
GCGGAGCACGATTAGGACGCGGGTAGGGAGTGGGTAGGGGCGTTGCTTGCGCTTTGCTTAAGGTTACTCATGCCTTCCGACGCTGGTGGCGGCGCGAGAATGTTGGCGGCGGGTTAGGCGTTTCTCTTTTTAGGCGTGTGCGCCCAATAGACCACGCTGCCGTCTTGTGGCTTGCCCGCTCCGCCCATACCGCTGCAAAGCGCGGCCCTCGCTCACGCCTCCGTTTCGGATTTAAATATTTTTATTTCCGAAGAAAAAAACAAAAATTTAAAAATCCGAAGATCACAGCAGTACGACTTTTGATGTGTCCGAGGGCGGTTAGGCGTCGGGCGGGGCCGAGCTAGAAGCGTAGCCGAGTAGGAAAAGGCATCGCAAAAGACGAAAAGTTGACGCCACTGGACACGCTAAACTTCGCCAGCGTCGGAAGGCACTCAACACCCAGTCTATCGTCGACAAAACGCGCTCCCTATTGCTTCAAAAAGCTATTGCCCCGACATCAGCAGAGACGTATTCATACTCTCGATGCAACGCAATCTCTGGCTAGCGGCGAAACGGGAGGGCGAGGAGCCAGCCGAGACGGGAAGGCTTGGCGTCGCGGTACTCGAGCAGGCCGATCTCCATGCCCTGATGGCCGTCCCGAGGCTGAGCGATATAGGTGCCGCAGAGGCGGTCCCAGATCGGCAAGTTGAAGCCGAAGTTGGAGTTGGTCTCGTCCCTATGTACCGAATGATGCACCCGGTGCATGTCCGGCGTGACGAGGAACAAGCGGAGCACCCGATCGAGGCCGAAGGGCAGGGCCACGTTGCTGTGATTGAACATCGCGGTTCCGTTCAAGATAACCTCGAAGAGTACGACGGCGAAAGCGGGAGTGCCGAGCAAATAGATGGCGCTGAACTTAATCACCATGGAGATTACGATCTCCGCCGGGTGAAACCTGAGTCCCGTCGTGACGTCGATATCTCCGTCCGCGTGGTGCACTTGGTGCAGTCTCCAGAGCACGGGTAGGAAATGAAACATCACGTGCTGCAGATAAATGACGAAATCGAGGAGAATGACGGTGAGAAGCACCCGTGCCCAATAAGGCAGGCCAAATTGGTTCAGTAACCCTATCTGATGGCTTTCCACGTAATGGGCGAGCCAAATCCCGGTAAAAGGGAACAGAAAGCGAACGGCCGCCGAGTCCACGAAGACGAGCGCGAGATTGCTCGTCCATCGCCTTGCCTTGGGAAGCCTCAACGGCCGCTTCGGCCTAAAAACTTCCCACACGGCCATGAAGCCGAGGATTAAGAAGAAGCACCCAAGGCGAACGGTCAGTTCAAGGCGGGGGTCCATCATGGTAGAGTCTCTTCCTATGAGCTTGAAAAATCTATTGTATCGGACCTTTTTCAAGGACGCGAAGAAAGGGGAGAAGATCACCCCGAAGGACGCCTTCGCGCAAACGAAAAACGGAAAAGCCGTCCTGGTCGACGTCCGTGAGGCCGCGGAGCTCGAAAAGACGGGCATCGCCGAATCAGCCCAATGGATCGCGACCTCCGAAATCGCCGCGCAGTCGGGTGCCTTCAAAGCCTTCGTGGCGCGCCTCCCCAAAGATAAGAAAATCATCGTTTACTGCGCCGCGGGCGTCCGGGCCGGCCGCTTCACCGAGTGGCTCGAGGCCAAAGGCTTCGCCGCGGCGAATCTCGGCGGGTTTAACGAATGGGCCAAAGCGCAGCTCCCCATTCAAAAATGGAACGGTCCCCAGTAGTCATCCCCGCCCTTTCCGCTTATACTAAACAAATAGGTATTTAGCCGCCCCCCGCTTTTTTAGTCTCGAGGCTCCTCGGGATGTCCTTTTCTGGAGAAAATTCATGGCTCTCAAGCTCAGACACTCCTTTGAGTTCATGGACCTCACTTGGGTCCCCCAATCCATCCGGCTCACCATGAGGGAAGTTCTCGAGTGCGCCATGTCCGCGCCCTTCCGCGACTACTACGACTGGGTGGCGGGAGAAGTGGCCAAAGCCGCCAAGGAACGAGACTGCGACACCATCGTGGAACTGGGGGCGGGCACGGCTCCCCTCACACGGCGCCTCGCGGTCGATCCTGAGGCAAAGGGCAAAAGACTTGTCGTCTGCGATCTAAATCCCGACGCGGCTACCTATCAGGCTCTCGAGAAGGAGTTCTCCGGACAAGTCGAGCCGGTATATGCCGGCGTGGACTTCGCTCGCGTGCCGTCCTTTGGCCGGAAAGCGTTACTGGTTTTGTCGGCCTCGTTTCATCACGTACGGGAAAAGGAACGCGTCGCGCTTTTAAGGAGCCTCTTTGGGAGCTCGCCCAATGTTCTCGTGTTCGAGCCGCTCCGCCGGAACCTATCCTCCGTGATTTATGCCTCTTTTACGTTCATGCCCGGCCTGATGGCCCCCGCGGTCTTCTTGAAGTTTCACGGGCTGCGCCGGGGAGGCCATCTCCGTCGTCTTTTCTGGTGTTGGCTCGTGCCGGTGGTTCCTTTCATGCTCGCGTGGGACGGGATTGTCTCGTGCTTGCGAATGTGGACCGCTGAAGAATGGGGTGAGGCATTGGAAGGCGCGGCCGTCCAAGAGTCTCCCCACAAACAAATCGTCGATTGCTTACCGGCCACTAAAGCTTCGTCCCGCAGCCGAGCCGCATAGGCGTACACCGTAAGAATTCACGAGCCCTTGTCCATCGCGTCTTCAAGAAGTGCCCTGTCCAGCGAAGGCGCTCGTCTAGTCGGGGAGCCTCCGTATACCGCTTGTCTCCCTAATTCTCTTCCGGACTTAGCAAGCGTTTAGTATTTCCGAGCCTTCGCTTGACCGACGAGGCACGCCCGTTGCATTTCCATAGGGCATGACTATTCAGCTTGCGACCAAGTCCGATGCGGTTCAGCCTTTTAAACGGCTCCTGGAGCGGTTCAGCGCTCTCGCCCAGAAGGAAGGGGTCTCGGTCGTGCCTTACAGCGACCTTGGCCCGATTCATTTTCAGGCCCTGCCTCTCGACCGCCAGCTGGCGACTCTCGATAATTTCTCCCGCTATGTGAGCGTCTGCGAAGAAGCGGCGGCAAGCGGCGAGTCCCTGAAAGAGAACGGCCAGGTGCTCTGGCGCATGTTCAATCGCATGGGATTCCGTCCGGTGAGTACTCTCATGGACGAGGTAACCAACGACATCGTGGTCGAAATGTACGACCGCAATTACGTGCAGATTTTCCGCAATCTCCGCTTTTTTGAGTTTTGCAGCTACACGATCGACGAATTGCTCTGCCGGCCGTTTTGGGAGCTCTTCCGCCGTGAAGAGTCTCTGACGCCGCAGATGCTCGAGAAAACGGGAGCGCTCTTTGGTGGCCAGATTTGCGGCACCTACCAATGGGACGTGGGTATCCACGTCGTTGATGAGATCGAGAGTCCCTACAAGTACCGTGGGGTGGTTAAGTATAAGTTCATTTCGCCGCTCCATGACGCCTCTGGTCAGGTGGCGGCGATGATTAATACCTTCGAAATCATCTCTTACACGCGCATGGTCCCTTAAGCCTCACGATCGCACTGGACTATAAACAATTTGGTGTTTATAAGACGGGTCAGAAGCTCGTTTTTGCCTAGGCGGTCGTTTGAAGGATGTCCACATACCTTACGTCGAATTGGAAGCCCGGGACGGCTCGGAGGCCCTGATGCCCGTCTATGCCTTGCATCTGCGCTACGTTCCCGAGCTTGGGGTAGCCATCGCCGACACCCGGGATCAAATTGAGGAGCTGGCAGAAGGGGAAGGCCGAATTTTCGTGGAGCTAAAGCGCTGGCGGGGGCACCTTGAGGCGCTGGAGGGCCGGACGAAGGAACTCGCCCAGCGATCCGAGCGTCGTAGCCAGAGTATTTTAGCTTTGGTGGAGGAAGCCGAAAAAACAGCTTCCCTGATTAAGAAAATCTCCATGGAACTGGGCGAGGCTTCTTTAAACTTGTCAAAAGTCACGTGTTTGGTTGACCGAATTGCGAAAAGCAGCGACGATTTAATTCAAATTTTTAGCGCGCTGCGACTAGCGGAAACGTCCACTAGGTCTGAGTTTGGGAGTCATTCATGAAAACTGCTAACGAAGAACAAGACATGCGCTGCCGAATTCTCGGCTCGTTTCTGAAAAACGCGCGAGAAAAGGCAGGGCTTACTCAGCAGGAAGTGGCTCAGCGCCTCTCCTACACGTCGGCCCAATTCGTCAGCAACTGGGAGCGGGGAGTGTCCTCGCCTCCGTTGGACTCGCTTCCCAAAATCTCCATACTCTTGAAGATCAGCCCTCGGTCGCTCATCGAGACTCTGCACAAGTACCAAGACGAGCTTCTGAGGCTTCAGAGAAAAGAGCTCATGGCAATCTTCCGTAAAAGGATGGGAACCCGGTAGGTCCTTACGCCGCTTTCTTGAGCTTGGTGGTAACACCCTGGCTCTGGGCGACGACGTCGGCCAGCATCGACTCGTATAGCGCCCGGCTTTGCGCCAAGTTTTTCAAGGTCAGTTCGGCCTCTTCGGGAGGCGCCGCGAGCATCCGGTTCATGCCTTCCTCGAAATGCCCTTTGTCTTCCATGGCGTGAACGCGGACGAAAGTCGCGCCTTCCCGTCCATAGGTTGCCTCGAGTCTTTTCACGACCGCCTTGCACTCCCGGACGGCCAAGCCTTCGAGCATCAGGGAGTAGCCGGCATGGGCAAAGGGACCGCACCGCTCGATCCAGTAGTACTGCGTCTGCCAGATGAGCGCGGTGTCCCGCAGCTCGGGGAGCGTCTTTAGATCGTAACCAATGTGCTTGAGATCCCGCGCGGCCAGCTCGTCATGGCCCACTTCTTCGCGCAAATGCTTGAGTACGTCGCGGTGGAGCTTGGGGCGCTGAGGCCCGAGCTTACTCGCCACCAGGCAAAGAAAATTCGTCGTGTGCTGCACGAGATAATAGGATTGCGCGAGCCACAAGGCATAGGCGGCTTTATCCTCCCACGGAAAGTTGCGGAAGGACTCGCCCAAGGGCTTGATGTGCTCTTCGAAGGCATTCACGAGACGCTTTTTGTTCAGATCCACGGGGGCTCCTTTAAGCGGCCTGCTTTAGGCCGGGCTCTACGACAATCCGAGTCGTATCGGTTCGTTGATTCCAGAAAGCTTCGACGAGATGGCTCACGTCCGCGCTGGGGTGAGGGCGCATCGCCTGCGGGAAAAAAGCGATCTGCTTGCAGGGCGTGTTGTAAATCCGCCGGACGTCGCCCACGACGACGGCTCCCTGTTCCTGTACGAGCCGATCGACGCCGACGTCGACACGCGCGATGCCCACGGCCGCGTCCACGTTCCATTCCTGGGCAAGCTTTACGCCGAGCCCGATCATGACGGAGGCGAGGGAGACGCCGATTTTGGGGGAGCGCCAGGCTTTGAGGACCGAGTACAGCTCCATGGAGAGCAGTGTGTTTGCGCCCTGCGCGTGAAGGCTCTTCAAGTAATCGTCAGAAAAGTAACGGGAGAAATAGGAATGCGCGCGGGTACCGACGCAACCGGTGTCAAAAAAGGAATGGGCGTGTAACGCTACGATTTCCCCTTGGGACTCTAGAAACCCGACTACCGTTTGGCGCAAGAAATCATCGGGGTTCGGAGCTTTGTCCGTGCGATTTTTCTTGAGCACTTGCGTCCAGAAATCGAGCCAAAAACGATAGGCGCGGTCGTGGAGTTCCGTTTGCCGATACCCCGGAGGCGGGGTGCCCGGAACTTGGAAGTACTTTAGAGATCGCGTCAGTAAGCTGGACATGTTTTTTATAAAGTAATTTTGTTTAGCGACTCTTGAATTGTCGGAAAAATTTCGGCGGATCCTTAGTCGTTTTTAAGAGCCAAAAGAGTTAAATAGTCTTAAAGTCCTGATTTGGGTTACCGACGGTGTTGACGTAACTCAACCGATTTTGTTTAGTGAGGGGCGTCAAAAATTCGAGCGGCATGCCTGAAAAACAACTCATTTTAGTCGTCAAGGACGAGTCGGCCATTCGGAATCTGCTTCAAGCCATCCTGGAGGCCGAGGGCTTTGACGTCCGTCTGGCTGCGGATGGCGAAAAAGGCCTGCAGCAGGCCCGTGAGCTCGGCCCCGACCTCGTTCTACTGGATCTCAACTTGCCGCGGGCCGACGGACTCGAAGTCTGCCGCAAGATGCGGGGCTCGGAGAGAACGAAGCGGCTGCCCATTCTCTACGTGACGGGCGGCGGAGACGAGCACGACAGGTATGCCGGTCTCCGCGCGGGTGCCAATGCTTATCTAGCAAAGCCGTTCAATCGCGCTGAGCTCATGGCCAGCGTTCGTTCCGCTCTCTGAAAAGCTTTAGCCTGAACGCACTGTGTTAGGCGCGGATTAAATCCTCGTGAGGTCACTGTAAGACTGAGTTAGAGTGACGGCTTCTTCCGGAGAATGGCATGTTAAACCGCGATGTGGCTGCGGCTTTCGTGATTTCGGCGGCCGCTCTCATCTTTCAGTTCACACTCACGCGCGTGCTCTCGGTGCTCTATTGGCAGCACCTCGTTTACGCCATTTTAACGACATCGCTCTTGGGATTCGCCGCGAGCGGGACGGCGCTGAAAATCTCGAAGCGACTCCAAGGACTCACCACGACGGAGCTCGTCCGTTTTTGTTTTGCGGGCTTCGCGCTATCGAGCGTCCTGGGTGTATGGCTGGCGAGTTGGCTGGCGGGCGATTTCTTCACCTTGGGAGCCGCGAGTTTCACCGCTTCCAATGGCGTGCGCCTGGCGCTTTCCTACTTCTTTTCCGCCGTGCCTTTTTTCTTCTTCGGGTTACTCGTTCTGGGCCTCTTCTCGAAGAGTCCCGGACAGTCAGGCGTGCTTTACGCGGGCAACTTACTCGGCTCGGGGCTAGGCTCGCTCCTCTATCTAGGTCTCATGCGGCCCCTCGGTGCGTTGGGCGTGCTCCGGTGGTTGATCTTCCTTCCTTCGGCGCTGGCCGTCTTGTTTCCCGGTAAAGATCGAACCCCCGTTTCGAAAAGCCTCGCCTTTGCGCTTTTGGCCGCTCTCGTCGCGACGGGCTTTGTCGACATTTCCCCCGATCGGCACAAGCAGTATTGGACGCTCAGCTCCGATAAAGTCGTCGAGAAGAGTGAGTGGAACGCCATTTCCCGGGTGGATGTCATCCGGGTTCCCAAAGGACGGCAGCGCCACATTCTGATAGATGGCGACGCGCAGACGGCTCTCGTGCCTCCCGCGGACCGAGTGGAGAGAGAGGTTCGCTTTCGCATGGCGGAAGTTGGGTCTGAAGGCTTTCGGTTTGCGACCACGGGCTGGACGGAAGTCAGCGCGCTTTTCACGCTCGAGCTCTCGGGGCGCGAGACGGCGCGTAACGTGGTGCTTCAGCTCACTACGGGTGGCAATTCCTATCTGCAAAACGTCTCGGTTCCGGCCGGCCGGCCCGTCTCGTTTTTTGCGAGCTGGCGCGCGGAGGACAAGGCGAGCCGGGTTGCGGTGGACTTCGGACAGTTTGAGATGGCGAGCTGGCCCTCCTTCGCGCTTGGTCCAGAGACTACGATTTCGGTACAAGACGGAGCTCTGCTGAAGGCGATGCGCGTTTGGGATAAGGCACTCGATCGAGCTGAGCTCTATGCGTTTTCTCCGAACTACGGCGGCTATGAGCGGGTCGTGAGCCATGACCTCTTCAAGAAGGAAACGGGACGCGCCGAGGATCGGGTGCTCGTCATCGGAAATGGCGGCGGAGCGGACTCGGTCGCCGCGGCGAGGGCGGGGGCCATGCACATCACCGCCGTTGAAGTGAATCCCACGAGCTACTCGTTAGTGAAGGACGTCTACCGCGACTACCTCGGGGATTTTTTCGCGCGCTCCAACGTCGATTTGAAGCTTGAGGACGGACGAAGCTTCGTGCGGCGGTCCACGGAGCGCTTCGATTTGATTGCTCTGGTCGGCGTCGACAGTTTGGCCGCGGCCAATTCCGGCGCGTACGTTTTAGCGGAGAGTTTTCTCTATACAGCGGAAGCTCTCGATGATTACTGGGCTCATTTGAGCACCGAAGGAAAGCTTCAGATTAGCCGGTGGCACTTTCCGAAAACGCCTCGCGAGACACTTAGAATTTTCAGCATGGCGTACGAAAGTTTGGCCAGAAACGGGGTGGCCGATCCCACGCGCCATCTCGCCATGATTGCGCCAAAGGGCGCGGATCAATTGGACGGTTGTTTTGCGACTCTGCTCGTCTCTAAGGCCCCGTTTAGCGCGGCTTCTCTACCGGTACTGGCCTCCCTTGACGTCCTGTTTCACCCGCTAGTGGACGCCGGGCCTCGTCCCAATGCCTTTCATCGTTTCATTGCGTCGGCCAGAGACGGCAAAGCGGAAGCTTTTTATCAGGCCTATCCTTTTAACGTGAAGCCGGTCACCGACGATGCCCCCTTCTTTTTCCACTACGGGAAGTTTTCTCAGCTCCTTCGCCCTTACGAGGTGGGCGTGGCTGGCTTCGACTCTATCCTCGGCCGCTGGCCGTTCTTTGTGCTCGCGGCACTCGTCCTGCAATGCCTACTCGGCGGCGTGCTCTTGGTGCTGCCTTTGGCCCGGCATTTGGAAAAAGGGAAGCCCTCGGGTTTCGCGTACTTCTCCTGTCTGGGCATCGGGTTCATGTTCGTGGAGATGTTTCTCGTCCAAAAGCTGGTGCTCATGCTCGGGCATCCCATGTACTCCTTGGGGGTAACGCTGCCATCGCTTCTGGGAGCCGCGGCGCTCGGCAGTTATCTCTCGCGTGGCATTCGATTGGACGACCTTAAGACCCGTCTCGGGCTCTTTGCCGCCATTGCCGCCGTCATTTGTATGCTCGGGATAGCTTTGCCGTCCATTTTGGAAGCGACTCTGCCGCTTTCCTTTAGCGCGCGCGTGTGGGTTTGCGCCCTGATCACGTTTCCCGTGGGCATACTGCTTGGCATGCCCTTTCCGTCTGGACTGAGGGCGTTACCTCCGTCTGCGTTGTGTTTCGCGTGGGGAGTCAATGGAGCGTTCGGCGTTTTGGCTTCCGTGGTGGCGGTGATACTTGCCATGCAATTTGGCTTTTCGTTCCTGCTTATTCTTTCCGCTTTTCTCTACGCGAGCGCGGCGCTGGTCGCCCCCGTGAAGCAGAGCGTTTCGTTGAGTGAGCCGGCGCGCCCGTCATCTCTGAAGGAAGTCCTTCGTTAAACGATCGCGAACTCGGTGAGCACGCCGTAGTGATCGGAGAGACGGGCGGGACCTTTGCCGGCTCCGCAGAGCGGCTGGTCGAAAATGACTTGGGACTCGGTCGGCACCAGCCGCGACGACTGGCTCGCGAAGATGTAATCGATGCGCGCATCGGGGCTGTTGCTGAAGTGGCCGCTCTTCTTGTACGGATTTCGTGAGTCGTCGGTGTGGCCCGGTGCCCCCCTCGCTCCGACTACTTCGAAAGTGTCTTCGAAATCGAGCTCTCCGCCTGGAGCGAAAAGCCCGTGCTCATAGGTCGCCCGAGTCGCTCCCACTTCTCTCGGAGCGGCATTCAAATCGACGCCTAGTAGAGCGGACTCCGAGGTGCGGGTCTTTTGGATCCACTGCGCGAGCTCCGCCGCTTGCTGCCCGCGTCGCGCGCCTTGGCTCAGATCGTAGTTTCCTTTTCTCGAATCGAAATCCACGGCGCCGAGGTGGCTGTTGTAGACGTCGATCCAGCCGAGAGACGGCACTTGAACGCTCGCTCTGAGCGCGCCCTTGGCGACGAAGGCCTCGTCGGGCCGGGTCGAAGTGGAGAAGGCGAAAGCATCGAAACGTGGGCCGAGCGGATAGCGGGAAAAGATCTGTAGGCCATTTCCCATGGTCTTTTTCATTCTGTCGATGAGCAAGGAGCTCGCGGCCACCATGGCTAGGGCGCTTCCGCTCAAGGCGGAGACCACGCCGAGGTTGGTGCCGCCCGGAAAAAGGGAGGCGAGGCAAAGAGGCAGAAGGCCCGTCAGTGCTCCCGGCGATTGACCGGGAAGAGTGAAGCTTAGCTCGGGAATCTGAGAAGCCTCGTAGGGATACCCGTGCTTCGAGAAAGCGGCGCGAAGCTGGTTTCGTAGCTGGGAGTCCCAGACTTCCTGACAAAGCACGATGTCGGCGCCGGTGGCGGCCACCAGCCCTGGAACCAGCGCCGCTCGCTCGTCGATTTCCGGCGCGAGCGATACGCGGAAGGGAAGCCGAAGGAGCCAGGTATTGAGCGTTAGAACGCGAAGCTTCCGTCTCATGTGGTCCCTCCCTGGGAGCTTTGGAGACGGTCTAATTATCGGCGACGCACAAAAAGACCGCGCGAACGGTCCATTAGTTTTGTGCAAAGAAGATTAGGCTAAGGAATCTATAGGTTTCGCGCCGCGTTTGGCGGCCTATTCCTTCAGAACGACGTTGTTGTAGCCGCGTTCGTGGATGAGACGGTCGAAGTACCCGACGATGCCGTCGCGACGGTGCAGGATGCCGCGCTTTTCGTCGTCCGAGAGAAATCCAGTCACTTCCCTGAGGTCGTTCCAGTGAAGCCCGCGTAAACGATCAAGAGTCTGTTCGCGGACGTGATCGACGGGAGCGTCGTTACGGTAATACGGGTAATAGGTCATCGAAAGACCGAGGTGGGACTGCCCGCTCGCGGACCAATCCATGAAGACAGGGCGGCGCCGGCCATCGACCCAGTGTTTTCCAATCAGCAAATTGTTGTGAATGGAGTCGGGGTTCTGCAAGAGAACCGTGAGCACGCGGTTGTCGGAGAGGAGCGCTGTTTTCGAGATGCCCCATTCGCGTTGCGGGGTATCGAGTAAGTAATGAAGGTCGTCGACGTAGTGAATGAGCGCGCCTTCCGGATAGGAAACGCCGTTAATCTGAAAATTGTAGCGGTAAGACACGGGCGCGATGTAGTCCATGCCTAGCTTACGGTTCACGTGATAGGCGACGAACTCGCCCGTCGCGCGCGCCCACCCCTCGCTGTCCCCGTACGGGCGGGGCTTAAAAGCGGTAAGCCGCTCTCTACCGGTTACCGAATCGCGGATGACGACTTTCAAGACTTCGTGCCGGTTGCCGTGACCGCCGAAGGCCTGGCCCCAGATGGCGTTGCCGTTGAACAAATCATGGGTGATGGCGCCGTGGGCGCCGTTGATCTGGTCGAAGTAGGTTTCGCAACCCGCGGAAGCGAATGAGGAAAGGAGCACTAAAAACAGGCTGAAACGCATGACTTAAATACCCTTCAAAGACCCCGAAGTCTTGAATCGTGCGGGGAATTCTCCTCCTAACCCTCCGAAAGCGGTGACAATTCTCGGCTCAGCGGCGTTTAGGTGCGCCGCGTGTTCTACCGATAAGCGTTCATGCGAATCAAGGGCTATTTCTTCGTGTGGCTCGTCCTGTGCGGGGTCTCCTTGGGAGCCAGCTCCAAACGGTGGATCAACAGCGACCAATGCACCCAACTCTGTGGGGCCATCGAGTCCTGCGCCGACAAGATTCAGCGCCCCGAGCTCTCGCGGTTGCTCTGTCACGTGGCGGCCTGTGAGGTAGGAAAGCTTTGCGGGAAGAAAGAGATCCGCTCGCCGAACGGACTTTTTCACGGGCCGTATCAGTTCACCAACGCGACTTGGAAGTCGGTTTGTCAGCCTCTCTTCAAGCAGCAGGGTCTCAAAGGATGCGCGGGCAAGAAGTCCATCTACGACACCTGCTGCACCACGGCCTGCGCGAGCAGCCTCATCGCCGAAGAGATCAACGGCGGCATTCGCAACTGGCCGCAGTGTGGTCCGCTCGCCAAACGAGAAGTCGCCTCCGAGGAAAAATCTAAAAAGTAATCCGTCACGCGTTTTTTGCGGTCGCCGCTTACGCGCGTAGTCAGCGGAAAGTCCCCGAACTTCTTGAGGGGCGCGATCGGATTTGATACCCCCTTGGCATCCTGGGTTGACCCAGACATAGGGTGAGGGGGAACGATGCGCACTTTCCGGATCTTTCTGGCGGCAGTTTTGGCGACTTGGCTTTCGGTGGGGGCGGTGCCCGCCCGAGGTGTGGCGCTCACTCCGGGGCTTTACGATAACGAGACCGGCTCGCCTCTCTTGCCCGTCATTCTCGCCACCAAGAAGACCTTGGATATCGCCATCTACACCATGACCGACACGGCGGTCTTGCAGGCTTTGCATCAAGCGTTGGCGCGAAAGATTCGTGTCCGGGTCATCAAGGAACCGGAGCCGGTTGGCGATACGCCTTGCCGCGTGTTCGCCGCGCCCATCGCGAGCGAGGAGCCCAGCTGCGGAGAACAACGCAAATTAAAGGATGCGATTATCGCGTCCGGCGGCTCTTACGTTCCCTTCGAGAAAAAAGCGTTCTGTCCGGATCCCACGAAATATTGTTTCCTCCATGGCAAGCTGGTCGTCGCCGATCAGCAGGCGGCTTTGGTCAGCACCGGAAACTTCGACGGCAGCAACCTTTGCGATCCGGTGGAACATCCGAAGCGCTGTAACCGCGACTACACTTATTTGACGGCGGACCCCATCACGGTCCGAGCGCTCGCGACCATCTTCGAGGGCGATCTCGGCCGTCGCAGCTACAACCTGCCGGCAATTCTGAGCGGATCGGTCGCTCAAAGGCTCACCGTGAGCCCGTACTCGTTGGCGCCGCTCGTTCAGTTCATTCGGTCGGCGAAGGCCAATATCCGCATTGCGAACCAGTACCTTTGGGAGCCGCATTTGAATCAGGCCTTGGTGGACGCGGCGAAGCGGGGGGTGCGCATCGACCTCCTGGTGGCGAGCGCTTGCGCGTTTCAGCCGCCGACGCCGAAAGATCAGGAGCGCGTAAAGGAAGTTTTCTCGGCGTTCGATGGCGCCGGCATCCGCAGCCGCATGTTCACTTCGTCTCAACTCATCAAAGGAGTGCCGGGTTACCTGCATGCGAAGGCAATCTTGGTGGACAATCAGCGCGCCTGGGTCGGCTCGGTGAACGGATCGAGCACGGCGTTCAACAATAACCGAGAGTTCGGGCTTTTCGTCGAAGATCGCCCGTCGATTGTTGGACTCGCTAGTCGCTTCGACGCGGATTTCGCTTCGGCGGGAACGGAAAGTTGGCAGGAGTCGTTGCGTTGCTTGAAGGACAAGGCCGCGCCTTAAGCGTAGGACAACTTGCATTGACCGAGTTTTGCGCGGCGATATAGTACGGCTTTACGGACAAACTGAAATGCGTCGCCTGACCGGTCAATTACGACCCCTCGTGGAGAGTGCCGCCCTGGCAGTCGTCTACTATTGGGTGGGGAGACTTGGCGTCTTGACGGCCATCCCTCCTGGAGTCGCGACCGCCATCTGGCCCGCTTCGGGGGTGGCGCTGGCGGCGGTCGTGCTCAGAGGAAGTGCCATCGCGCCCGGCATATGGTTGGGCTCGCTCGTTTTGAATTTTCAGATCTTGGTGGCCGCGGGGACCGTGCCGCCGCTTGCGGCGTTCGCGGCAGCCGCCGGCATCGCGCTTGGTTCGTCGCT
Source organism: Pseudomonadota bacterium (assembly GCA_043767805.1). Taxonomy (GTDB): domain Bacteria; phylum Bdellovibrionota; class FAC87; order UBA2466; family UBA2466; genus CAZZHG01. Next base: position 13,440 of record JAYUGC010000026.1, read on the forward strand.
CCAGGCGTTACTTGCGTCGTGGCTCATTCACCGGATCGTCGGAACCCAGCACTTTCTGGAAACGGCCCGCCATGCTTTGCAATTTCTCGGAGTCGCGGCCCTCAGTTGTCTGATTGCGGCGAGTCTCGGGGTACTGAGCCTTTGCGCGTCGGGCGCCGGCTCTTGTCATATCCTAAACGAAGGGTGGGTGACTTGGTGGCTCGGTGATTTGGTGGGCGTCTTGGTGATGACGCCTCTTCTTATCGTCTGGTCGGGCAACCAATTTAAAACCCGGTGGGGCATGCGGCGGGCTTTGGAAGCCTTGGTCTCTCTCCTCTTTTGTTTCTTGGTAGGGGAGCTCGTATTCGGGGTGCCCTTGCGGGAGGGGACGCACTACGCGGGCGCTTACGCCTTTTTTCCCGTCATCATGTGGGCGGCCTTTCGGTTGGGACCCATCGGCGGCGTGTCTGCGCTTTTCGTGACCGCGGTGCTCGCCGTTTGGGGCACGGTGCTTGGCTCGAGTCAGTTTTCGAGCGCAATCCTCAATACGGCCCTTCTGTCCGTGCAAATTTTCGTCGCCCTTGCGGCGGTCATGAGCCTTGTTCTCGGCGCGGTGCTTTTCGAAAGAAAGCGCACGGAGGAAGAACGCGCGGGTCACTTCGAGGAGGAGAAACGGCTTCGTCTGGAGCTTGCCCGCTCAAATAGCGATTTGGAACGTTTCGCTCAGCTCGCGTCTCACGATTTGCGCGAGCCGGTTCGCTCCGTCATTTTGCATCTGGGGCTACTGGAGAGCGCGGCAAAAGGGGCGTTGAGCGAGACCGCGGAGACCAATCTGCGGTTTGCTTACGACGGCGCGCAGCGCATGCAGCGTCTCATCGAGGCGCTCCTCGAGTTCTCTCGGGTGAGGGCGCAGCCGCGGGCCTTTGGGCAGGTGGCCTGTGATGAAGTAGTTGGAGAGGTGCTTTGGAGCTTAAAGGCGGCCATCGCGGAATCCGAGACGCAGGTGAAAGCCGAGCCGCTTCCCACCGTGGCGGGCGATCCGGTGCAGATTGGGCAGCTCTTTCAAAATCTCCTAGCTAACGGCATCAAGTACCGGGCGCGCGATCATCGGACGGAAATTCGCGTGGCCGCCGAGAAGATCGGCAAAGAGTGGCTATTTCGGGTGAGCGACAACGGCATCGGCTTCGAGATGAAGTACGCGACGCAGATTTTTGAGATCTTCGAGCGCCTGCACCCGGCGTCGCGCATCGAGGGCTCGGGACTGGGACTGTCGCTTTGTAAGAGCATCGTGGAGCGTCACGGCGGGCGAATCTGGGCCGAGTCCGAAGTAGGCCGTGGCTCGACTTTCTTCTTTACTCTTCCTGCCCTTGGTTGAAGAACTAAGGGAGACAATTGAACTAAGAGGTCACCATGCTCGACAACGGACAAAAATTTCCCGACTTTTCCCTGCAGAACCAAGACGGTAAGACGCGTACGTTAAAGGATTACGCCGGCCAGTGGCTGGTGCTCTACGTTTACCCGAAGGACGACACGCCCGGCTGCACGATTCAAGGTAAGTCGTTCACGGCGACTAAAGCGGATTTCGATAAAGCGGGCATTCGCGTGGTGGGTGTCAGCGCCGATGACGTGGTCTCTCACAAGAGCTTCTGCAACAAGTTCTCTTTCACCATCGAGCTTCTCGCCGATACCCATGCCCAGCTTCTCAGCGCGGCTCACGTCGGGCAAAGCGAGTGGAAGGGGACGAAGTACTGGGACCGCACGACGTTCGTCATCGATCCTCAGGGTATCTTGCGCAAAACCTACCTCAAGGTGAGCCCCGAAGGGCACGAGGCGGTTTTGCTGAAAGACATCGCGGCGCTTAAAAAGTAGCGTTTTGACTCCGGCCGCTCCGGAAAAAATTCACGCTTCTTCGCTGTCCGTCTTTTTCTGAGCTTCGAAAGTCGTGGCCTCCCCCTTGCACAAGGGAGCCGTAAGCTTTGGGTTCATGAGGAGGGCAGATATGTTATCTAAAATTGGGGTCGCGATTTTACTGGGCGTGTCTTTGTTGTCTGGCGTGAGCTTCGGCGTTTCCAGCCGCGCTGCGAAGGCGAGTTTCGGCGAAACCGTGCAGGAGGCGAACCGCCGTTCGACGCCCCAACGTTCGTGCCAGCAGTACACGTACTGCCGAGGTGGATACGCGATCTGGTGCTACGAAGAGGGCGACTATTGCGACTCCGACGTCGGCTACGGCTCCTGGGTCTGGTGTGCTGCGTCAAACGATTGGGGTCAGTACTGGGAATCCAGTGACTTCTGTTACTGAATCCGCCGAGGTTCATTGCGTAGGTAAAGGCCGTTGGGAATAATGCGGGCTAGTCTCATCTCGCAAGGGGGAACCCGTGGCCTCAACTCGTTTGTTCTTGGTAGCGCTTTGCTCGTTCTTCGCCGCAGCGGTAATCGCTGCGCCTTCCACTGTAAAAATCCGCAGCGGACTTTGCGGCGCGAGCGCCTCGCTCACCACTTCCGGGGTGCCGATCGTTTTTGACGGCAAGACGTATGTGCTGACGAGCTCCTGGGGAATTCTCGAGGAAGCGACTGGGGTTTGTCATGAGATCACCGACGGGAAGGGCGCGACCTACCAAGGTGCGCTCGCAGCTCTCGATTGGGCTTTGGGATACGCGCTTCTCGAAGCGCCCGGTCTCACGGTAACGGAAGATTTCGTCTCGGCCTCGGCGCTTCCGACCGCGGGCGATCTCGAAATCCAAGGCTACTCCACGGCCGGCACCGCCGAAACGAAGCACGGCCGCATCGTCGCTTCGAAAAGTAGCCGCCACCATTTTCCCTCCCTCGATTATTCGTTCGAAGTCCTGGCCGATCGCCTCCCCTCGGCTTTTATCGGCGCGCCCGTGTACGGCAAAAGCCTCGAAGGGATCTTGTCCGCGCAGTGGCTCGAGATCGTTGCCGGCACGTACTCGAAAATCCGCGAATGGAAGACGGGATCCACGGAGACGCCCAATCACTTCTTCGTCATTCCGCTCGCTTTGATCCGGGCGAATCTGCAAAACGGCCTTCCCAAGCGTACGACGTTCCAACCCGCGAGCACGAAGCTCGGCGATCGCTCGATCTTATTCACCGGCGCCTATAAGTTTGGTTTGAAATGCCCGGTAGGCGCTGGCCTTCCGCCCGCGGATGGCGTGGGTCCCATCGGTGGGGGAGATGGCGTTGGCGTCGGCGGCTCCATGAAAGGCGCTGAGACTTGCACGGCGAGCCTCTCCAAGCAGAAGGAAATCACTCTCGCTACGCCGAAGTTTCTGCCGCACGCCTTTGTGAAAGATCTTACGACGCCACTTTCCAGCGGGGGCGTCTTGGACTTTCCTTTCTTGAGTACTCGTAGCGCGGGTACGAAGCTCGCGCGCGTTCCGTTTTTCTCCGTGCCGCATTTTTTCAATGAGCTTTCTCACGGTAAGCGTAACTGGGTCTTGGTTCCGGCGACGAAGGCCCCTCTCACCGGCGGGACGCTATTTGAAGAGCTTCTGGCCGAGAACGCGAAGCTTAAAGATCTCCTCTTGCAAACCTATTCGCTCATTACCGCCCGTGAAGACGATCGAGACGACTACCGCGTCCTCTATACGCACGCGGTCGTTTTGGAATCGCTTAACTGGAAGCTGGTCAAATGGGCCGACGTCCAAAGTCTTTTGACCCTGGTCGGGCATATGGATTTTGTCGAAGGTATCCAGTGGAAGGGCGCCCTGCTTCGCCAGCAGCTGGCCGACACTATACAAAGGATGGATAGAATATTTATGGCCGTCGGAGGTACGTTATGAAGTTCGCTGTTTTTCTGCTCGCTCTCTGTTTGCCGGCTCTCGCCACCGATGCGACCCTCATCCGTCGCTCGCTCATTAAAATAACCTCGACCCAGTCGGGGGCTTCCGCCGAGTTAAGAGGCAGCGGGCTTCTCTTTAACCGAAACGGGAAGCGGTACGTGCTGACTTCCGACCATGTGGTCGCCCACACCAACGGACTGTTCGGCTCGCACCAGGCGACGAGCTCGGTGACGAACGAGACTTGCAAGCTGAAATTTCTCGCGGCCGAATGGGCCAACGGTTTGGCTTTACTCGAGGTTGAAAACGACACGAATCCCGCCGACGCAATTCCCTATGCGGAGCTCGCGGTGGCGCCCACGTCAAAAGCAGGCGACGCGGCTTCCTTTTACGGCTACCCGTTCGAGTCGAGCGATCTGACGGAGGAAACGTTCGCGAAGCTTCTTAATTTTGCGGCCCCGGTGCCTTACTTCGTGGGACCGAGAAGCCTCTTGGAGCTGGAAGCCGCCATCGGAGAGTTCGGGATGTCGGGCGGCGCTGCGTTCTCGGCGGCCGGAGATTTCCTGGGCGTCATCGCTTATCAGAAAATTCTGGATACGAGCCTTCAGCCGCAGCCCAATCGCGTGTATGCGATTCCCAGAGACACCGTCTTGCCGTGGGTCGATCACTATTTCGCAACGACGACCAATTACCGTCCCTATTTTTCCGAGCCTTGGTTCGCGCAAGGGGACCCGAGACAGCTGCTTCTCACCAATGACGGTTTGATGCTCATGTTCCGTAACGTGCAGGGGCAGTTTCGCTTGGCCTTGGGCCACGTGCAGCAGCTGATTATCCTAAAAGATGGCCCCACGATTCCTTACGTCGACAAGCGCGGGTTCATGACGGCCTTTCGAAAATTCATCAAGGAAGAGCCGTGGCGTCCTTCCGAGTTCGCGGTCTTCGAGCGCACGATGGGAATCCCCGTCGTGAGAAAGATCCAATACCCCGCCGAAGTTTTGACGAGCTTTGACGACCCTAAGACCTCGGTCATCCTCTTGCTCGGAGAAAAACACGAAGAGCGCTACGACCGGGTGAAGCCCGCGTTCGATAAGTTCGAGCTGGGTCTCGCGGACCTCAATAAGGCGATGGCAGGGCAAACGGCGCCGCAGTGGACGGCGCTCGCGAAAGACCTCGCTTCGCTCTCCGCTAATTTGAAAACCATGCCCGCGAAACCGAATAACCCAGGCGCCGCGGGAGCCAACGAGTTCTTCTCGACCGATTGGGTGAGCCCGGTCATGTTTCAAATCGAAGCGGATACCGGCCATGCGGGCTGGAAAGAAGCCGATGCCATCGCGCCCGCGCGGGTCAAAGACGTGAGAGGGAAGCTCCAAGAGCTCGGGGCCTCCTTCAAAGCCATCGTCGTAAGTCCCTAATTAGGGACCTGAAACCGTTTCGAAACATTTGGGGGCTAGCTTCTTATGTAGGAGGCCTAGCCATGCACCCCCCCGTAAAGCCTCGAAAGCAGGCTGGAAACGGTGCGCCAAATTCCTCTCAATCCCGCTCTCCAAAATGTCGAAAAGGTGGGGAAGGGGAGGCGCCCGTGGATACCGTTTTGCTGCTGGAAGACAATGAGACTTTGGCCAAGCATTTGAAGGCTGGGCTGGAGCTCGCCAATTTCAAAGTCACCCTCGCGACGACTTTGTCGGAAGCGCGAAAATGCCTTTTCAAGGAAAAATTTTCGATACTGCTCTTCGATGTGAATCTTCCCGACGGCAACGGCTTTGAGCTCTGTCAGGAAGTCATCGAAGCCCAGCTCGACGCTCCGGTCATCTTTCTCACCGCGAAGACGGACGAAGAGTCCGCGGTCGAAGGCCTTTCCCTCGGCGCGAAGGATTACGTACGTAAGCCGTTTCAGATCCGCGAGCTCGTCGCCCGCATGCACGCGCAAATTGCCCGTAGCGGTAAGGCGGGCAAGCAGGCCGAGTTCGAAGGCGTGGTCATCGACATGGCCGAGCGCCGCGCCCGGTACCGGGAAAAAGAGCTCTCTCTGAGCCGCGGTGAGTTTGACGTGTTTTCTTATCTCGTTCGCCACGGCGGAAACCTCGTCGATCGCGAAAAGTGTCTCCAGGAAATCGACTCCGCGAGCGAAATGAATAGCCGCTCTCTCGACGTCGTCGTTTCTCGCATCCGCAAGAAGCTCGTGGGCGCGGGAGCTAAAGACGTCGTCATCGAGTCGGAGTACGGCATCGGTTATCGGCTGGTGAAAAAATGAAATTTCCGGGATGGGTGCGACACGGCCTCATCCTGGCTGCTTGCTATTGGGCTTTCTCTTTTGTCAGCGTCTTTCTGGCGGTCTTTGCCTTCCGCGGCCAGATTCTGACTCTGGTCTCCGGCGCGAATAAGGAAGTCGCCGTTTGGCTCGGCGACGATTCCGACGAGCGCATGCAAAAACGGCTCGATGGTCTGCGGAAGTTGAAAAAGGCAGGCCCGACGGTGGTGGGCGATCTTTGGATCGTGGATGAGACGGGAAAGATCTACGCCACTACGTCGGAATATCCACTGCCTGATTTTTGGCGAGAGGCGCCATTGCCCACGGAACCTCTCGAGCCCGCGCTTTACGACATGGAGCTATTTTCCAAGCGCCAACTGGTGGTGATTCTCCTTCGGAGCCACCCCGCCCGCTATATGGTTTCCGCGAGTCTTTCCCACATTCCTGAAGTCGCAGAGCGGTCTACCATGGGGCGAATCATCGAGGGCAGCCGCTACTACATGATTTGGTACATTCTAGGAACGGCCTTTTTGTCCACGTTTACCGTTCTCTATGTGTTTCGCCATAAAGCTAAGCAGGCCGGCCGAGTGATGACGGCCATCGCCACCGGGGATTTGAAGGCTCGGTTCGTGGTATCGAAAGTCGACGAGATCGGCGGTCTGATGGCCCGTTTCAATAGCATGGCCGAGACCATCGAGTCCCTCGTGAACCGGCTGAAAGCGGCCGAGGCCGCCCGCGTCTCACTCCTTCAGGAGCTCAACCACGATTTGCGTACGCCGCTCACGTCACTCCACTTGATGGTGGAGACCATGACGGATCACCACGCGCGCCTCACCGCCAAAAAGCGGGAAGGACTCATCAAAGACATCGGCAAAGAGCTCGATTACGTGACCCGCCTCGTGCAGTTTCTTTTTTCTCTCTCCGACATGGCCGAGGCGAGTTACCGCGTCGATTTCGCGAAGGAAGATATCCGGGGCTTGGTGAAGGAGGAAATCGCGCACCGCAAATCGAGTCCTTTCCCCGGGGGCAAGCCCATGCAGTGGTCATTCGAGGCGAAAGGCCCGACCCATTGCTTCGTGGATGGGGATAGATCGCTTCTGGGCCGCTTGGTGCGAAACACTTTGGATAACGCTTCGAAGTTCGCTAGCGGCAAAGTGCACATGCGACTTACCGACCACAAGTCGGTCTGGACGCTCGAGTGTTTTGACGACGGTCCTGGCCCCAGTGAAGTAGCGCTGAAGAGTTTCGGCCGCCGTCCGGCTAAGCCTCACGGTCTCGAAGTCCTGAAGCCCGCCCAGAGCGTGGGACTAGGCTCCGCCATCATGCTAGCGGTCGCCGAGCTGCATGGAGGCTCCGTCACGCTTGGCAAGGCCGACGCTCCTTGGGGCGCGGTTCTCACCGTCACCTTGCCCAAAGGCAAGCTCTCCTCCCTGCGCCGGGCAGCCTAGAAGCCCGCTAAATCCTCAATTTAGCAGGCGTAGGCATTGTCGCAATTCTGCAAGGTTGCGCCGTTAAGCTCTATCTATGAGCTTACTCAACCAAAAAGGTGAGACCCTGATGACCGTGCTTGCGGCGGCCACCATCGGCAGCATCGTGATGCTGGGAGCGAGCCGCTTTACCTCCACGCTTTTTAAGTCCACGAAGCACTCCGAGCTTTCCGCGGATTTCGCTCTGCTGAAAAACGTGTTGAACGATCAGATCGACTGCGACGCCACGTTTGCTTCGGCCGGCATCAATCCAAACGATCCTAAGTTTTGTAATTCCAATTCGTCGGATACGGGGCAGGACCAGGCGGGCATTTATCTCCGCCTTCGCCGCAAGGTCTCCAATGGCTCGGTGCAATTTCTGACGGGCGCTCTGAATCACGGGTCGGCTAAACTTGGCACGTACTCCATACGGGCGACTTGCTCCGTCGCCGAGCAAAGCCTCGTGGTGCGGGCGGCCATGCCGTTGGGCAAAGGATTCGCGGAAGACCCTCTGACTCGACGGCTGGCGAGCTGGGACATTCCCAAGGCGCTGCTCTTCGGCGGCGCGGGCACCGCCATCCCCCTCTGTTACAAGGGCGGAAGCGCGCTTTCCAAGCGTCAGGCGAATCTCATCGTCTACGTTCCCATCACCAATGCGGGTGGGGATTTTATCGATATCGATCTCACGGGAACCGCCCCCGCCGCTTTCGGAACGGGCAGCCTCTCTTCTTGGGATTGGATGGAGGCGTTTTCTAAAAGTGGCAAAGTCATGGCCGCGGCCAGCGTTCGCTTTATCGATGTCCGCGTGGGTTACTCCAACGTGACGGCGACCCCGCTCATCAATTTGACTTACCCGTCGCCAGGGCGAGTTCGCATCGTCCTTGGTGTGGTAGGCGACATCGAAGCGGCGGGGGGCAGTAACCCGGCAAAAGGCAGCCTGCAAATTCAGCTCAATGTAACGCAATACTAGGAGACGGCAAAAAGTGAAGGCGCGGCAACTTTGGTTCATCCTCTTGGTCCTCTTTTCCACCTCGCTCACCAACGCGGGAGAGCGAGTGCTCACCCGGAGCGGCTATATCGTCGGCAAAAGCCTGCCGCGCTCGACAGTCTTTTTGGGAGTTCCTTTCGCGGAACCTCCCGTGGGCGCGCTTCGCTGGAAAGCGCCGAAGCCGGTGACACCTTGGCGAGGAGATTTCCCGGCGCAAAAGTTTGGCTCGGTTTGCGCGACCCTCACGCCCACGAAGATTGTGGGAAGCGAAGACTGCCTTTACCTCAATGTCTGGGTTCCGGCGATTGGGGTCAACGAGCGGCTTCCGGTCATGGTCTACATCCACGGCGGCGGCCTCATGCTTGGCTCCGCCGCCGACCCGAGCTTTGACGGAGCTAACCTCGCCGAGCGAGGGCGCGTGATTGTCGTCACGATTCAGTATCGTTTGGGCGAGTTTGGCTATATGGCGCACCCGGCTCTCAGCCGCGAGAGTGCTTATGGCGGTTCCGGTAACTACGGCATGATGGATCAAATCGCTTCGCTGACCTGGGTGAAGGACAACATCGCCGCGTTCGGGGGCGACGCCTCCAACGTGACGGTCTTTTCGGAATCCGGAGGTGCCGCCTCGGCGTGCGCGCTTCTCGCCTCGCCCCGGACCAAGGGGTTGTTCTCCCGGGTCATCTTGGAGAGCATGTCTTGCCCGGCCATTGGAAAAGGATTGGCGGAGCAGGAAGGGCTTGCCTCCGCTAAGGCCGCCGGCTGCGAAGGAGTCGGCGACTCGACGTTAGCTTGTCTGCGCGCCAAACCGCTCGCCGCGATCATGCACACTCCGTCAACCGAGATGGTATCCCGTAAGGATTTTCGCCGCATGACCTCCACTTTGAGTGTCGACGGCTACTACCTTCCCGAGCTTCCCTTGGAATTGGTTCGATCGGGGAAGGGGCAGCACCTTCCCATGCTTCTCGGCAACAACTCGGCCGAGGGAATGTTCTTCGTTCCCTTCTATTACACGCCGCTGACGCTTCTCACTCAGATCACGGCTTTTTTCGGCCCCGTGGGGGCCACTCAACTTTACGCGCATTACCCGCGCGAGCTCTATTCCTCCACGCTGGCTCAGGCGGAGGCTATCTTCGCCGACAGCATGTTCGATTGCCGCGCTCGGCGTTTGGCGCGTGCGAAAATCCAAGGCGATTCCGCACCGGTCTATCGCTACCTCTACACTTTCGGAATGGTAATGGGTGGCCTCACTTTGCCGGCCGTCCATACTGCGGAGACTCCCTTCGTTTTTCAGCGCGGGGCGGTGCTGAAAGGTTTTCCGCTGAACCTCCAGGAGGCGAGGCTCGAAGCCGCGATACTGAGCTACTGGACTTCGTTTGCGCGCACGGGAAATCCAAACGCGTCAGGAACCCCGCAGTGGGATGAGTTCTCGCCGGAGAAGGACAACTACCTGGTGCTCGGATCGGAAATCCATCCGGGCTCGGGCCGGCACCGCGCCCAGTGCGACCTTTGGGACCGTCTGGATCCACGTTAATCACTGATCGTAACTATTGGATTTAACTCAAGTATATGCTGCAACGTTTTCGCAAGGGTCGGGCCGTATTCTAAGAGTATGAAAACGAATCGCGCCACCAAAACCTACCTGACTCTGGTTCTCACCTTCGCCTTGGGCCTTGCCGGCACGATCGTGCACGCGTCGTTTAACGAAGTGACCAACCCCAAGCGGGAAGCCGCGCCGTCGGTTCAGACCTCTTACCTCGGCATGAAGCTCGCGGGAGAGTTCGCGAAGCTTCAGCACCGAAACTAAGCCCGGGCCATTTCTCTGAGCTTCTTCAAGACCACCTCGGCTCTTGCCGGGAGTCGGTACCCGAGCCTCCGAATCAGATACACCGCCGACCGGGCCGGTCTCGATGCCCCCTTCGGATCCGCACTCACGAGTAACTTTCCGGAGAGCGCTTTCTCCACGCATTGCTTGGGAACGATGCCCGTCCCCGCGCCTTGAGCGAGCGCCTCGATTGCGCCGGCGAGGCTGCCAACGTGAAGTACGGATACGGGAGAGACGCGCTTGGAAACTCCGTGATGAGACGCCCAAAGGCGGAAGAAAGTTTCCCATCCCGGATAGGTGACGAGCCGAAGCGGCTCTCCTTTTTCAAAACGAGGTTTCACGCCCTTCGCATGGACGGCCACGTATTGTTCCTCGGAAAAGGTCTCGAATCTCAGATCGGGGGACGTCCTCTCTCCCACCACGAATCCGAAATCGTATTTGTCGTCGAGAACGCCCGCGACAACCGCCTCGTTCGGAACGATGGCGATGTCGAGCCGGATCTTCGGAAGCTCACCCAGGAGACGAAGGACCCTCTGATAAGCCGGGGTCCAAAGGCAGCTCTCGGGTTTGGCGAGGCGCACCAGCCCCTGGGGGGTTTCAGTCTCTTCTCGCAGCCGGCTCGTGAAGCCTGCTAAATCCTCGAGCCAAGGTGACGCAAAGTCGTTTAGCCGAGCCGCGAGCTGGGTAGGGCGGATGGCATGACCGTTTCGCTCGAAAAGCCGGTTTCCGAGCTGCGCCTCCAGGCGAGCGATGCGTTGGCTGACGTTCGGTTGACTGACGCCCAGGCGCTTGGCCGCCAGGGAAAAGCTGCCCGTCTCTATAACCGCGCGGAAAGTGCGAAGCGTCTGGGAATCGAAGTCCATAACGAATACTTATACAATGAATAATAAATATATGTTTTTATTATAATGGCCGGGGGCGTATCTCTCTTTCCTTAAAAGGAGATTCCATGAAACTCAGGTCATTCATTTTGTTACTCGCATTGGGAGCAGGCCCTGCGCCGGCCGCCCAGAAGAAAATCCTAATCGTGCTGTCGGGAGCCACGGCGCTTCCTTTAAAAGAGGGAGGCACCCACCCGACCGGCTATTTCCTCTCCGAAGTCGTGGAGGGCGTGCGCGTCCTTCGCGCTAGGGGTTACGACCTCGTTTACGCAACTCCAAATGGCGGATCGGCCGCGAAAGATGCGGGTAGCGATTCGGCGCAATGGTTTGCAAGCGAAACGGTTTACCGCGAAGCCAAAGCTTTGATGGCGCGTGAGACCGCGATTGAGCGCCCCGAAAGCGTCGCGCGCTTTTCCGAAGCCGAACTCTCGCGCTTCGCGGGAGTCTACGTGCCGGGTGGGTATGCCCCAATGATCGACTTGCCGACCAGTCAGGCGCTCGGAAAAGTCTTGCGCCACTTTCACGCGCGAAAGGCCCCCACGGCTCTCGTTTGCCACGGGCCAATCGCCCTACTCGCGGCCGGAGAGAGCTACCGCGGTTACCGAGCCACTATCGTATCCCGCGCCGAAGAGCGGGAAGAAGAAAGCGCCGGGCATTTGTCCGGCCACCAGCTCTACTACGTCGAGGACGCTCTTCGGCAGAGAGGCTTGCGAGTTATCGTCGACAAACCTTGGACGTCTCACGTGGTTCAAGATCGCGAGGTGGTGACCGGCCAAAATCCCATGTCCGCGCCCGCGCTCATCGCGGCCTTTGTCGCGGCACTCGAAGCTACTTCCCGAGCCCTTCCGCCTGCATCGCTTTCTGAACGGCCGGCCGGGTCTTAGCTCGTTCCGCGAATCCGAGAAGCGTCGGCAGCTTGGTGAGATCGATGTGGTGATAGCGCGCCCATCCGAGCATGACGGTCAGATAGATGTCAGGAAGGGTAAAGGCGCTGCCCATGAGAAAACCGTCTTTGATGATGGTCTCGCCTCAGGGATGGGCGAGATCGACGATGAGCCAAACCACGTCGATGACGTCGAATAGGGCGAGAATCAGCGCCGTGGCGTATAGGCCAAAGACGCCCACTTTCGGAAGGCGCGGGATCGCAAAGCTCAGGCCTCGGACCAGAGCGACGGCCGCGGCGCCGGCCGCGGGGGCGACGTAGATGAACTTGGCGAAGGGGAAGATCGGATAGACCATGAAGTAGCGGAGCCCCGCGAGCAGAAAGGTGCCGAGCATTACCGCCGCGGGCCATCCGGTTCCATCTAGTAAGAGCAAAGCTACACCGACGATCAAAAGTAAGAGCGGCACCAAGTTCAGGAGGTGAAGGGCTCGGGCCAGCGGAACGCTGAGAGGAGCTTTCGTTCTCCAGCTCGCGGGCCAATCGTGAAAGCGGGAGTAAGTGGCGTTGCCATAGACTTGGGTCCAGTAGGATCGCATTAGGATCGCATGTGGAAATGGGGGATTTTTCCTTTTACGTACTCGTTCCAGTCCGGCGGAAACTCGTTATAGGGGTGAAGCAGCAAATCGTAGAAGGGAAAAGTGAGAAGCCCGGGAGCGGGCAGGGCTCGGGCTCGTTCGGAGACGAGAGGCACTTCGTCCGTTCGGCTTTTTTCAAAGGGATTTTCGGCGACCACCGACTCCGAGAACGCGAGCTTTCGATAAGCGGCGTGATCGCGGTAGACGCCGCACGCTTGCGCGGCAACGAGGGTGACGAGAAGGGTAAGCGCGGCCTCTCTGAAACGGCGTTTGCCGAGCAGAATGAGAACGACGCTGATGGCAAGCGCAGCGCATTGCCTTTCGATCCGATGGCCGCGGCTAGGCAAACGAGGAGACCCGCGAGCCGGGGACGGGACGGCCCCTCGAAGAGCCGACACAAAAAAAAGGTCGCTCCAAGGGAAAAACGTATGACCAAGGCATCGTTAGTCGCCTGACCGCTGATGGCCACGAGCCCCGGATTCAAAACGAGCCAAAGGTAGACGGGAAAAGTCAGCGCCGGGCTCGCGGGCAACGTCAAAAGAAACGCCCAAAGAACGGCCATGGCGGCGATGCCGGCTAAAGCGCTCACCGCTTGCGCGACGAGAAGCTGTCTTTCGGCGTTCTCGATGCCGAAGAGCCGTACGATTCCAACCACGGTGCGGTGGTAGAGCTTTGGATGATAGCGGAAGATCACGTTGCCGGCGGGTTGCCCCAGGAGTATCGGGCGGATGACCCAGCCGAAATGCTTATCGTTGGCTTCCCGGTTCACGGTCGCGACTCCGAGTCTCAGGGCGGAGGACAGCAAAAAGACGCAAGCGAACGCCCAAAACCATTTCGATTTGAATGGGACGGGCGTCACTTGAATCAATGCCTTTGGTCTACCAGTGGTTCTTGACCGGAATCAGCTCTCCCGGCCCGGACCACGGGGTCGTATTGTCGATGAAGATCGCCAGCGCCTTGGGGCCGAGCGTGCGAAACTGAAACGCGTAGCCCAGAGGTAGAGACTGGCCGCGAATTAATCAACTGGTGGAAATTGGGGACAGGGGCCGCCGGGACCCCAATTGACAGACTCGCCGGGCTCACGCTTTCTAGAGCCATGTTTGCCGGCAATTCCAATGATAGTGTTTCGGATCCCCATGCTCCGCTTTGGGAAGACATTCGCCTTTTAGGCGGTCTTCTCGGCACGACCTTGAAAGAGCAAAGGGGCACCAAGTTTTACGAGACCGTCGAAGAGGTCCGGGTGCTTTCGCGCAATATCCGCCGTGGCCGCGAAGAGGACTCTAGCCGGCTCGCGACTCTGCTCTCGGGTCTTCCCGCCGAAGAGATGCGCCAGCTGGCCCGGGCGTTCTCGTTTTTTCTGAATTTCGCGACCATCGCCGAGCAGCACCACCGCACGCGGCGGCGGCACGAGCATTTAAAGCAGGGCGGGGAGCCGCAGAAGGGCTCCTTGGAAGAGACTTTCGCGAAATTTCTCTCCGAAGGCGGTACGCCCGAGGCCCTACGCGCGGCGGTCCTGGATCTAAAGATCGAGCTGGTGCTCACCGCGCATCCGACGGAAGTGGTGCGCCGCACGATTTTCGAAAAGTATCAGAGAATCGCGGACTGTCTCATGAAGCGAGACCGTCTCGACCAAGACACCGAGGAAAAGGCCGATACTCTCACGACGCTCAAACGAGAAATACTTTCCTGCTGGCTCACGGATGAAGTGCGGCGCCGCTCCGTCACCCCCGTGGACGAGGCACGGGCCGGACTCACGGTGCTCGAGAAATCGCTCTGGGGCGCGGTGCCCGACTATTTGCGCGCGCTCGATCAGGAATTGAAAAAGCATACCGGCGAAGGGCTTCCCGAAACTTGCGTCCCCATTCGGTGGGGTAGTTGGATGGGCGGGGACCGAGACGGCAATCCGAACGTCACCCCCGCCATTACGGAAAAAGTCGTTTACCTCCACCGCTGGATGGCGGCGTCGCTCTACGCGCAGGAAGTGGACGCGCTCATCGCCGAGCTCTCTCTCACGGCGGCAAATCCGGAGCTACGCGCTCAAGTAGGAGAGGTTTCCGAGCCTTACCGCGCTTTGCTTCGTCCTCTGCACAAGCGGCTGAAGGACACCATGGCGCACTTCGACGCGCTCTTTTACGAAAGAGGAAGATCGGAAGTCACCCCCATTGCCGATATCGACGAAATCGAAAAGCCCCTGCGCCTTTGCTACGGGTCTTTGCGCCAAACCGGCGCTGAGGAAATCGCGCGGGGAAGGTTGCTCGATCTTTTGAGACGGGTGCATTGCTTCGGCTTGTGCCTTGCCCGTCTCGATATCCGCCAAGAAGCGCCTCGCCACGCTCAAGTCATGGCGTCCTTGGCCGCTGCGCGCGGCGTTTCCGGTTATCTCGAAGCGCCGGAGAGCGACAAGATTGCCTTTCTGCTCCAGGAGCTTACCTCCCAGGACCCGCTGCCCTCGTCTTTTGTCGACGATAAGTCACTGCAGGACGTGTTGGGCGTCTTTCGGGTCTTGAAAGAGCAGGGCGAAGCTTGTTTTGGAGCGTACGTCATTTCGCTCGCCAATCAGGCCTCCGACGTTCTGGCAGTGGAAATCTTGCTGGTGAAGCTGGGCGTGCCGTGGGCGATGCGGGTGGTTCCCCTCTTTGAGAAGATCGGCGACTTGAAGAAGTGCCACCTCACCATGGACCAGCTCTTTTCCCTGCCTTGGTACCGCGCTCGTCTCGGAGCGCACCAGGAGATCATGCTCGGCTATTCGGACTCCGCCAAAGACGGCGGGCGGCTTACCGCCGCCTGGGAGCTTTTTAAGGCGCAGGAGCGTCTGGTCGAAGTCTGCACTCGCCACGGCGTTAAGTTCACTTTCTTCCATGGCCGCGGAGGCACCATCAGCCGCGGGGGCGGACCCACTCATCTTGCCGTCGCGTCCCAGCCTCCTGGATCGGTGCGCGGATCGCTGCGCGTGACCGAGCAAGGCGAGATGATTCAAGCGAAGTTCGGATTTCACGAGCTCGCGCTTCGCAATCTCGAGGTCTACACCACGGCGGTTCTGGATGGCTCGCGCCAAAATCCTTGCGCGGTGGAGCCGCGGTGGCGAGAGCGCATGGAGAGCTTGTCGGCGAGGGCGCTCGAAGGCTTTGAAAGCCGGGTGAAGCGCCAGCCTCGTTTCGTCGAGTATTTCCGGGAGGCGACGCCCGAGCGCGAGCTCGGCCTGCTCAACATCGGTAGTCGTCCCGCTCGAAGGAAAGCGAGCGGAGGCATCGAGTCTTTGCGGGCGATTCCCTGGATTTTTGCTTGGACTCAGACCCGGTTTCTGCTGCCGTCCTGGCTGGGCATGCCCACGGCGTTTCGTTCGGCCATCGATGAAGGCTGGCTCCCCGAGCTGAAAGAGATGTATAAGCGCTGGCCCTTTTTCAGCTCTCTCGTGAATCTTCTGGAGATGGTGCTCGCGAAGACCGATATCGACGTCGCTCGCCACTACCAAGACCTGCTGGTGCGCCCGGAGTTAAAGCCCATCGGAGAAGAGCTCTTGGGAGAGCTCGCGGCCATTCGGGAGATGGTGCCTCGTCTGACGGGATCCGAGATGTTTCTCGAGACCAACCCGGTCTTGAAGCGCTCCATCGAAATCAGAAATCCCTACATCGATCCCTTGAATATTATCCAAGCGGAAGTGCTCCACCAGCTTCGCCAGAACGAAGAAGACGCCGGGTTGAGAGATATATTCCTGTTGACCGTGAACGGGATCGCGGCCGGACTGCGCAATACCGGATGACCGCCCCTTAATTACAATAGCTCTGGAAGGACAAGGCCTGGGCCTTTCCAGAATATCCAAACTCTAAAGAGAGCAACGCGCGCCTACCTATAGACTCAGTTTCATAGATGGAGCGTCGGGCGCCCACTCACTCACGCCGTTTCGGGAGAGAAAGGGGAGCAGGTTTTCCAGCGGGCTCGGCTTGAACAAGCGGGGGATACCTTTTTTCCCGATTCCTTGTAGATTGGGATCGTGCGTTTGATCTCCCTCCAGTCCGGCAGCAGCGGAAACTGCATTTACGTCGAAAGCGAAGATGTCCGGATTCTGTTTGACGCGGGGCTTAGCGCCAGTCAGGTCGAGCAACGCTTGGCCTCTCACGGCCGGACCGCCGTGGGGGCGGACGCGCTTTTCATTTCCCACGATCACTACGATCACGTGCGCTGCGCCGGGATTTACACCCGCAAGTTCGACGTGCCTCTCTACATCACCGAGCGAACGCTGGGCGCGTCTCGCCGCAACTTGGTTCCGGGCTGGGACATGGACCTCGAGCATTTCCGGTCGGGTAGCTCGGTGAAGGTGGGCCACCTCACGGTGGAAACCATCGGCACGCCTCATGATGCCGCCGACGGAGTGGTCTTCGTCGTCGACGACGGGCGCCACCGCCTGGGAATCTGCACGGACGTGGGCCACGTCTTTGGCGACTTAAAAAGCCTCGTCAAAAGTGTCGACGGGCTCTTCCTGGAAAGTAATTACGACGAGGCGATGCTTGCCGAGGGGCCTTATCCTCAGCGGCTCAAAGATCGCATCAGCGGATCCCGCGGTCACATTTCCAATCGAGAGGCGGCGGAACTCGTGGAGAGTAGCGCGACTCCCCGGCTGCAGTGGCTTTGTCTGGCGCACCTTTCGGATAAGAACAATTCCCCTCGCAAGGCGCTAGCCATGCACCGGGCGGCCCTCGGCTCGGAACTGCCCATTCAGGTGACGAGCCGCTCGAACGCGACCGATGTCATGACACTCGACTCGTCGGCGCCCGCGTCGAGTCTCCACCGCCAGATGCGCTTCGATTTCTAGCGCGCCCGCTGCGCCCCCATTCACCGTCTTCCGAACGATCCCGGTTTTTACCGACCGCTTTTCAATCGCGCGAAAAGAGCGCGAATGCGTTCCGCGTTTTTTCCAAGATCGCTCTGGCCAATGCGGGACAGAGAGCGGGCGTCGACCCTGGAGCCCTGGGGACGAGGGGTGACCCGCACCACGACATCGTCCTTGAAGCCGAGCCACGCCGTGGTGTCGGTAGCTTCCAAGATACCGCCTTCTTCGGAAACGATTTTCCATCCCAGCGCTCGCGCCTCCGCTTTCACTTTCGCGAAGGCCGCCTCGGGGGTGACGGTGAGCTCGAGCGGAACGATGTCCGGATAAGCTTCCACCTGCTGCGCGGCTATTTCGGGGCCGCCATAATCAGCCGTGTTCGGCGCCTCGGCGCGAAACGGAAGCATCGCTTTAAACACCGGCGGGTCCTCGTAGTCGGTAGTGATGTCGTGGATGGGCGGGACGCTTTCCGCTTTGTGCTTGAGAAGCAGCAAGTTCGCTACGAGCAGCGTCGAGACGAGGAGCCCCACCACCGAGACGCCGAAGCCTCGCTTTCCTTTGCCTGGAAAAGCGAGGAAAGCGCCTATGAGACAAAAGCCAATGCCCGCCATCGCGGTCATTCCCGACCATTTCACGAGGTTGATGGCGGTACGAACGTCGATGATTTCCATCCGGTGCCCTGGCCCGGAAAACACGAGGAGAACAAGCGCAATCAAGGCGACGGCGCCGCCGGCCATGGCTACGCGGGACACGGGCCGTTGGGAAGTATCAGTCATGCCGATCCCATATCATAGGCCGCCGGGCTCGTCGTCTGGGAAGGGCAGGTAGAGGGCCGTATTCGCCCCGGCGTCCGATACGCGCCAAGTTTCCGGTCTGGCTTTAGTCGACAGTAGGTGAGGGAGGCCACTAGAATCGCTTCATGGGGAAGGGAATCAAAAGGATGGCTTGGCTGGCGGGGATCGCCGGCATGGCGATCGCTCTCCTCTGGTTCTCTCGGCGCGCCGCCTCGCCCGCGGACTTTACCTCGATCGTTGAAACCACGGGAGTCGTGCTCACTTCGCGAGAGTTGCCGGATCGAAGCGGGGGGCAAAGCCGCAAGCCGGTGTTCATGAACGTTTCGGACTTGGATTTTTTGCCGGACGGCTCGGGGCGCTCGCTTCTCTCCCTGAATTACGGCACCGTCTATTTGCTCGGGCCGCAGTTCACTCCTGAGTCCTACTTGACCGTGCCGTCCGGAGTATCGGCGGCGGCAATCGAGGAGTTAAAGAAGCACCCGCAGCCCGATGGCTCCGAGGCGCACCCTTCGGATAACGAGGGACTGCTCGGCCTTACTCTCGATCCGAGCTATGCCGAAAACCATTTTCTCTACGTGCATCTCGTTGCCAAGACATTGGGTGACGTGGAGATCTGGCGTCTCGTCTGGGACGCCAATCACCCCAATCCGCAAGCTTGGAAAACGCGTAAACTGCTTTACCGCGCGTCGAAAGCGGCCTTGCGTCCTTCCCCCACGGCGACCGAGCATAACGGCGGAAACCTCTCTTTCGGCCCCGATGGAAAGTTGTACGTTTTCTTTGGCTCGGGGGAAGGAAAAATCTTTTCCCCGCCCAAGGGAAACTATCTGACGAGCAATTTTACTCCGTGGGGAAAAGTCTGGCGGCTCGACCCGAGCGGGAAAACGCCGCCGGAGCTCGTCGCCAAAGGACTGCGAAATCCCTTTTCCAGCTCGTGGCTAGGAAACTCACTTTTTATTGGCGACGTGGGCGCGGGCCGGGCCGATGCCGAAGAAATTAATTGGCTCGACGTCTCGTCGAAGGCCCGCAAGGTCCCCAACTTCGGCTGGCCCCTGGTCTTAGGCGGTAACTGCCGCCACGAGCCGTGTGGCGGGTATCGAAATCCGGCTCTTTTTTACGACGGCTTTAGCGTTCAAAGTCTGGCGGAAGAGGCTTTTCCCGCGGGAGGTCGTTCCCAGAATCCGGGGGCGATGAAATGCATCATTCTCGGTCCCGTGCTTTCCCCAAAAAGCCGGGTGCCCGAGCTGGCCGGCCGGCTCGTTTACGCCGATGCTCTGCAAATGTGGGTGCGCTCCGCGGTGGCCGCTCCCGATGGAACGCTCAGCCAGGATAAATTACTCACGGCGTACGATTCGTTCATTACAAAATTGGCGGAGAGCCCCGATGGATTTCTCTACTTGGTCTCTGGGTACGGAGATCCCATCCGCATCCGGCGCTACAGCTCCCGTTGGAAAGGGTCAGTCCCGGGCATTGCTCTGGCGGAGCCGGCTTACTTCAAGCCGAGCGCGGCTAACGAAACCGAGCTGTCCTATGACGTTTGGCACCCGATGCTTCCTGAAGGAACCCGCGCGACCCGTTCTCTCGTGCTTCCCAATCCTCAAGGGCATCAGAAGAAATGGCTCCGTAACGCGAGCTCGCTTCCCGCGGGGGCCTTTCTGTTACAGAAGATTTTCAAAGTTGGGCAAGCCGAACCGGAGGAGATGCGAGTCAGCGAGCATAATGCCCGGGGAGGGTGGGATTACTTTCATTATCGTCGGAAAAAGGGCCGCTGGGAGCGCGATCTGAAGTCGGAGATGACGTGCGCAACGAGTTGCCACTCTTTTCTCCCCACCCTCGGCTACACGGCCTTACAAATACGAAGCCTTCAAAACGAATCTCTTTGGGTGGGTGAGCTTTTGACGGCGCGGCCGAGCGCATATCAGCTGAACGATCTCGAAAGGGTGCGGCATTTCTTGGACGGCTCCTGCGCGTCTTGCCACAGTCCGGGCGCTTCGCCGGGAGACAATCTCGGGCTTCGCCTGGATTGGCTGTCCACCGAGAAGCTCAGCACTCAAGTGTCGGGGCGCAGCGGGCGAAGGCTCGTCATCCCGGGCGACCCTCGGGCGAGTCTGCTCTTCGAAGTGCTCGGCGGCGGCGGAGGCGAGCCGTACATGCCGCCCCCGAGCACCGGTCTCAAGGCGGATCCCGCGGGCGCGAAGCTCGTCGAAAAGTGGATCCTTGCCCTGAAGCCTTAGATACCTGGCTTACCTCTCGGCATTTGAGTCAGGTGCCGACGCCGAAGCCGAGGGGCGTTTGGCAGGTGACCGCTTCTTGGCGGCCCCCGAAACCGGGCGACAGGTACAACTGAAGGCGCGATCTCAGTTGCGCGATGCCGCGGCCCCCGCCCAGCGCGAGGCCTGAGGGGGTGGCGATATTCCAGAAATAGACCGAAGCCTGATTGACTTCGTCGAACCCACTGATGCCGACGTCCATCTCGGAGACACCGGTGTAACAACGCGTGTAAGTGGTACCGGCGTTAGTAACCACTTCCACCGATAGCCCATTGGCGATCCGGCACTGTGAGACCACATTCACGTTTCCGCCGCCGAGCGGTACGGTGGCACGCATGGCCTGATTGCGGTCACAACAAGTGACACGGACTTGAGATCGGTTACCAGCCGCCGCGGTAGTGAGCGGATTGAAGAGGTTGCAAGGCCGCAAATCGGCCAGCAAAATCACGGTGCCGGCTCTGCCGACGCCGAGTCCGACCGTGGGTCCTGGAGGGTTTCTCTGAGTCATGGCGACGGCGGCGGCCCGATCGAAAAACCGTTTGAGATCTCTTTCGATGAACATGAGATCGGACTCGTTTTCCAGAGTCGCGCGGTTTTGGGAGTACATGTTTGTGAAATTTGTCAGAAGAGTCAGCGCGAAAACTAGCGCGGGGACGGAAATGCCGAGGGCGATGAGCATTTCGACTAGCGTGATCCCTCGTCGCTTTTGCTTCACTGAAGTGTCCCTTCCGAGGAGATATAACGTCTTTGGCCGGTTGGGTCCGCCTGAAAGCTGTTTATCCGTACGTTGACCCCGTCTTCACCAAATTCCACGTATTCGACGCAGCTATAGTCGACTGTGACGTGGAAGATAGTCTTGCTGCATTTGTTGGAGCTGCGGCATCGGCCGTTGTCTTGAATATAGGTGGCTTTACAACTGGTTAGGAGTTGCGGGGCTGGGCATTTCTGAGGGCAAGCAAAGGGCCAGCGAGCTCTGTTGCCGGCCGTGTTACTAAAATCGCCTCTAAAGATGGTTCGGTTTCGCTTCATCTCCCGAGCGACCACCATAATCGGTGAAAAACGGATGAAATGAGTGACCCTAAGGGCGCCTCCGGCGGCGGCCGCGAGAGATTCGAACAGAACGCCGGAGGTGGTAAAGCCGGTGGACATGAGCCTCTTGCCCAAAGAGGAACTAACAATATTGCGAGAGACGAGCGGGGAAGCGGCTAACGCCGTAGTGCCATTGGGTTGGGTGAGCGCAGCGTAAGAGCCGAGATTTACCCCGGTGGGTGAGCCATTGTGGCAATTGAGGCAACCGGCTGCTGCCAAGGCGGGCCTGACCGTGTTGTCGAAGTAGGGTTGATCGAGCAAGGGATTAACTGCGCCCTGATTAAGAATTCCCGCTTCCGGCCATTGATAAACCGCAGTGCGAACGGCATCTAGAGCGGTTTTTTGTCCCGCGGTGATGGGCGCCGGTATGGCATCGGGCACGCAAATAGGGCCTCGAGCGGGTTGGGGGGCAGGGGGAATAGCACGGGGAGGGGGTGGACGATACTTCGTATAGGGATGCCCAGCGCAATTTGTGTGGAGCGCGTCCGTGACCGAAATGGCGAGGACAGCGTCGCGTACCGCAGCGTGCTCTCGCTGCAGAGAAGCGATGCGTTTATTTGCCTGTACGGATTGCAAAGCTTGAGACGAGAAAGAAAGACCAAGACTCATTAAGCCGGAAAGAATGGCCAAAGCCACGGTGACTTCGATGAGGGTAAAGCCTTCTCTGCGTCTGTTAATCACTGAGAAATAGTATACTATTGGTTTATTCATGGCCTCCAAAAAGATCATCGCCAATAGCAGGGGAATGGTTACGATCGGGATCGCTCTTACGATCGGCATTTTGATGATCGCGGCCTTGCAGGCCTTCACGATGACGATTCAGCAAAAAACGAATCGGCTTCTGAAGCAGCTGCAAACGGAGAGACAGGTAGCCATCTTCGAAATGATTTCCTCCCGTGTGCGTCAGGAGCTCAAACAGCAGTACATCGACTCCATCGACGGCAGTAAAGTCGACCCAGTGGAGCCCGTCCGTAGTCTCAACCATCTGTTCAGGCCGACTTCGAGGATTTTCAATAGAAATTTCCCTCGAGTTTTCGGCAAGGGCCAATTTCAGATCGATCTGCTCAATGGGGGCGGCCCCGCGACGGCTTTCGTGGCGCCCGAGGATGACGTGACTGTTTTCGTCAATCGGACCATAGGGCGGGGCTACCATTTGGTAACTGTTCAGACGTGGGTTTGCCGGAACGTAGTCTATGGGCGGGTTCGTTATCCTGCAGAAACGAGATTGGCCCCTAACCCAGGGCGGGGAATCGCTTGGCCGATTCGCTGCCCTGCCAATAGTTCCGTGGTGGTGAATCACACCTTCTATGTGAACATCTGCTCTCCTGTCTTTTCCCGCGGGGCCCGGCCCGATCCCGCCGGGGTCGCGCCCTGGTGCCCTTGAATAGAGATTCCATGCCCGTCAGAGGAACTATTTCTGCGAAGGGGGTACAGTTCGCGGGAGCCGTTCTCCTGTTGTGGGGGATCGCCAACACCGTGGTTGATTTCCAGCGGTATGGGCTCTCCGCGGGCGTTTATTGGTGGTTCTGCAATCTAGCCCTGACCGGAGTCGGCTTTGGGTGCCTGATCAAAGATCGCGGCTTTGTCGTCGGTTTTTTGGCGATCTCGCTGTTCACGCAAATGTTTTGGATAGTCGACGATCTCTCGATGCTCCTGTTCAAGCAGAGCACCTTCGGTCTCGCGATTTTTAGGCACGCGCCTGATTACCCTTTGGACGAGTTTCTTCTGGCCCAATATCATTACTTCACGATTCCGATCGCGTTTCTCGGCTGGGGTTGTGCCGAGTTCAAACGCGGATCGGCCGTGGCTCGGGTGGCTCTCTTCAATCCTTTGATTTTTGGCGTCTCGTACTTCGTATTTCCGGCCTCGGCCAACATCAATTGTATTCATACCAGCTGCGTTCCGACGCTTCCGTGGAGCGGCCCGGTTTACGCCTTTGGATTTTGGCTGGTGATTTTCATCATTCACTTGGCGGTCGCTTGGGGTCTCGAGCGCTTGAGGGTCTCTCCCTGGGTTAACTCGGAGGAGGGGTCACAGCGGGTCAATCTTTTAGTGAGTTTGCTGCTCGGCTTCGGTGCCTTGTGCAGCCTTTACGGGATGTCCTCCCGGTTCTGAGGCCCGAAGGCCGGACTATTTAGGTGAGGAGTTGCCGACGAAAGTCATGGGATAGAGCAGCTCTCCCGCGATGCCGCCGCGCCGCTCAATGTCCTGACACATTTCCCGGTAGGAGTCGGAAAGCTCGCCCTTGGCAAGATAGGTGCGATAAATCGCCGCGACCCACGGGCGCGTCTGCGCGGGCAAGGGAATGACGTAAATGCGCCCCGGCTCGACTTCGAGCACAGGAGTTCCGGGAGGAACCCGCACGTCGACATAGGCGCCAGTCTCCGCGCGTCCCACCCACCCCGCTTTTACTTCGGGAAGCGTCAAAAAGACTCCGGTCACGTCCTCGTACACTTTGCGATAAAGAATCGGGGATACTTCCTCGTAGGTCACGAAGGAGTTGGCGAGGCCTCCGGATTGCCGAATGCGCCCCACGGTTTCCTGTCCATCGGTGTAATGCCTAAAGATCAAATTCTCCGGTGCTTTCACCCAACGCGCGTTTTTGGGGAATCCCTTTACCCGAATCTGCTGCGTCTTTAAGTCCGAGGCCGGGGTCAAAGCATGCTCCACCGGTGCCTGACCAAGAGACGGATTCCACCGCTCGGCTATCTTTTGTGAGAGACGGCGTACGTCCTCCGCGGCAAGCTGCTCGTACTCGGTGCATTTATCCGCCGAGCTCGGCGTGCGGATGACTGGGGGAGTCAGCGCGCAACCGGCGACGAGAAAGGACATCCCAAAGATCAGAGAGCGCATCGGCTCCTAGTATACAAGAACGCTCGCAATCGAGGCCGCGCGTTTTGATAGAATAAGAGAATGCCCAGCCATGTGTCGGTGATCGGTTTAGAGTTCCTGCTCTGCGTCTCACTTTTCGCCGAGCCGGGCGCTGGCGAGACACCCAAGGCCGCGGACGATATTTTTTCTACGGCAGACTACGCAAAAACAGCGAAAGAGTACGAGGATCAGGCTCAACGCCAGAACAAAATGTTACAGAATTTGCAGAGCGTTACGGGAACGGCGGAAGCTCCGCCTCCGACGCGCGTTCCGGCGTCAGCGCAAGCGCCCAGTGCCTGTAGTTCCGTCGACTCCTTCGCGGCCTTCAAGGCTTGTGTCGGAGAGCGATTTGATAAGTTCAATGGCACACCGGACGTCGCTAAAGAAATGCCGAAGGACCCCTAGACGGTTCCGAAAAGAGAGCCCACCAAAGCGCTGGCCGCCAGGGCGAGCGCTCCCCAGAACAGCACGCGAAGGGCGCCTTTCCAAACTTTGGCTCCGCCGACACGCGCGGCCAGGGCGCCCAGCGCGCTCAACAGAAAGAGCGAGCCCACGGAAACGGCCGGAATGAGCTCGTTTCTGGGCGCGACTAAAACCACGATCAGGGGAGAGGCGGCGCCGAGCGCGAAAGTCGCTGCGGAAGCGAGGGCCGCTTGAACGGGTTTCGCGAAGGTTGCTTCCAAAATACCCAGCTCGTCGCGCGAATGCGCTCCCAACGCGTCGAACGCCATCAGCTGAGTGGCGACTGCCTTGGCCAAAACGGGGTCGAGCCCGCGTTTTTCGTAGATCTCCGCGAGCTCTTTGTGCTCGTGCTTCCAGTCGTATTTCAGCTCGTAACGTTCCTGGGCGAGGTCCGCTTCTTCGGTATCCGCTTGGGAGCTTACCGACACATATTCGCCCGCCGCCATCGACATGGCGCCGGCCACGAGCCCCGCCACCGCCGTGATGGTGATGTCGTGGGTGGAGGTATGGGCCGAAGCGACTCCCACGATTAGGCTCGCCGTCGAGACGATTCCGTCGTTTGCGCCAAGTACCGCGGCTCTCAGCCAGCCTATGCGATCCGAACGATGTTTTTCCGTATGCTTGTGGCCGGGCTCCATCGCCGGAATCTAGCACTCCTTCATTCGTCTGTCGCTGAGGCGCCGTCTCACTCGTACAAAACGTGAACGTCGAGCTTTCCCCGGTAGTTCGACGTATTGTCGTTCGTGATGGCCTTGACCCGGACAGAGTCGACGTACTGGCGCTTATCCAGAAAATGGACGCGAATGTCGACGGGATGTAGGTCGTAGGTGCCGTAGAAATTGGCGATGATATTCAGGTTCCGGGTGAGCGCCTGCAAGGCCCGGCCGATGAGCCGCTTGCCTGGAAGAGAATCGGAGTCGAAAGACTTGTTCTCGAGTGGCTTCACGCGGACCGAAAGCGAACGGCCGTCCGTGGAGTCGGCGGCCTGCATCCAAAACTCCTGGAGCTTGATGCTCGGTCCGTCGTCGGCGATGTGAATCGGGTTGTTCTTGATCACCAGGGCGACGGCACGACGGCGAAAGCCGTCGGAGCCCAGGTCTTCCTTGTTGCCGAACGGGAGGGAGTGCCAAACTTGCTTCTGGAGCTCGGCTTTTCCCGCGTCGCCTCCGCCGATGAAGGAGAGGTTATAAACCGTGGGCGGCTCGACGTAGCCTACCGGAGTGGAATCTTGGAAGAGCACGCGCTCTCTCTCCCGGGCGTCTTTGTTCTTCTGAATACCGTCCAGAATATCGTCGATAGAATCGGCTCTAACGGCCGAAGCCAGGAATAAAGACGCGGCGAGCATTCCGAAAAAGAGTTTGGACATGTGAGATCCCCCAAGATTAGGCGCGAAACGAATGGGGGAATTAAATATCAGGGGGGAGAGTAACGTCAATTTTGGTGCGAGTTAAATTACTTGAGCTGGGCGGGATCGACTCCCCAGGAGCGCAGGATGTCGACCTCGTCTTCGGCCGAGGCGG
>JAYUGC010000027.1:0-17096 GCA_043767805.1 Pseudomonadota bacterium
CGGCGGCACGGACAGCTGTGGCTTGGGTTGGCAGGTGACGGATAAGAAGACCTTCTTGGCGACAACCACCCGTGGCACCACGAACGGTTTCGTTCCCCCGACGTTCGGTATCACGTCTGGAACGATCGGTTGCGAACAGCACAGCTTCTCCAAGATCGATTACAACTCGGCGAAGTTCGCCCAGAACAACATCGACACGTTGAAGCTCGAAATCGCGCAAGGCCAGGGCGAGACCCTTTCCGCTTTCGCCGCGGCGATGCAGTGCGATTCGAGCGCGTTCGGCACGGTCATCCAATCCAACTTCTCCAAGTTGGACATGACCACGCCCATCAGCTTCGTCCAGAGCGTCAAGGAAGTTTCCAAAGACGCTTGCCACGGCTAATCGTTTAGCTCGAAGAAGCCCTCAGGGGAAACCCCGGGGGCTTTTTTTTGTCTATTTGACTTACTTTTCCTCTATGGAGAGTCGGGCCGCTGTTGAAACGGCGTTAGCCGGGTTCCCTTTTTAGAAGGGATTTAGGCGATAGACCGATTCGGAGTAGGCGAAGCTGATTAGGTAACGGACGCCGTCGCCGGCGCGGCCCGTGAGATCTTGCGCGGCGAGTGTGATGGCGAGGGGGCTTTTGCGAAAGGGCGTTACCGAGACGCCCGCGTAGAGATCCTGGCCCGTCCAGTTCGCGATTACCGTGACAGGAGCGATGACTCTTACTCCGACGGAAGCAAACCAGCCCAAAGTATTTCTGTCCGTAAAGACCGCTTCCTCGCTGCGGTAGCCGCCGTTTCCGAGGCCCGAGTGCAGAGTCATCATGCTGAAGGCGTCTTTGTCGCTCGCCTTGAAATGAAACGTCTTCGAGATGGCGAGATAAAACGCGCTCTTTCCGTCGGTGCCGCCCCAACCAAGGGCGTTGTCCCAGCCGATGGCGACGCCGACTTCGGACGGCAAAAGCCGGTGCATCTTCAGATTCACGGCGCCTTTGTCCCCCGGAGGCCAGAGCCCGTGAATGCCGAGAGACACTTCGATGGCGGCCAGCCCGCGCGCGTTGCCGAGACCAAAGCCGATCACGCCCGAGCCATTGGCTTTGGTGCGGTAGCGCGGCCGGCTTTGCACGCTAAAGCCCGTGAAGAACTCGGTCCACTGCGCGCCGTATCCGCTTGGGGAGGCGATGGACGAGCTGGGGGCGTGCCAAGTGCCGAAGCGGCGGGCCTCGACGACAGTCATGCCTTCTTCAAAAAGTTTTTTTTCCTGCTCGTTGGTCTGAAGCGGAGGAACGAGGAGCCGCCGGCGGAACTCGGCCATGCGCGATGAGATGCCTTGGGATTCGGCGTGCGCCGACGCGGCCAACCCGAGCAGGGCCGCGGCGAGTACCGCTCTAGTGCGTACGGAACGACCCCAGGACATTGTGGATCCCTTCCGTCTGCTTGCTGTTCAAGAAGACTTCGATCGCTTTGAGCTCTTGCGCGTTCGCGCCGCTTCTTTTTTGCGCGATCGCCTGCCAGCGTTTCACCGTCTCACCGATCAGGGCGTTCCACTTGTTGATGGCGCCTTTGGCGGCGATGCTGGTCAGAATGGATTCCCCATCGTCGGAGCTCTCCAGGGAAGCGAGAAGAAGCTCCAAGGCGGCGTGGCTTTCGTGGGCCGCGGCGGAAAGGCTACTCGCCGCCGTTTCCAGCGGCGTGAAGGGGTTTTGAGACGTGACCAGCGCGGTGCGAAGGCTATCCGCCACGACCAGCGGATTTCCGGCGGGAATGGCCAGCGGACCCCGGCCGATGACGTCGGCAATGGCCCCGCTTTTCGAGACGTCGCTGCCGTTGATGGCGTCCAGGATCGCCGCGCCCCAGCGGGAAGTCAGAGGCGGGTGGGAATAGTTCGAGGAGCTCGCCACCACGTCAGCTTGAGAGTCGACTTTGGTGGCAAGCGCATCGGAGGTTATATACGCGCGCTCAGCCCACACGGGTGATGACGAGAGAATCGCGGCCAGCCAAAGTGTGCGCATAGAGGTCTAGTCGGCGAGCTTTTGCAGGAACTGTTTCCGCTCGAGCTTCAAAGAAAGTAAGGTCGTCGCCGGCGCGGCCTGCGCCGTCAAACGGGAAAGGGCGTCCCACCAAGACAGGTGCTTGTCGAAATACTTATGCTCCACGTTGCGCCGGCCTTCGTAGGTGAACGCGCGCGCGCCGTAGGTGGAGTAGTAATAGTCCTTCGTCGTGCCGAGGGGCGCATAGCCGAGCACTTCGTCGGTGGTGCCCAGCTGAATGCCGAGATTTTTCGCGGCGAGCTGCTCGACTTCTTCGTGGCGGCGCTTGTCGCCGGCCGGAAGTTTCGCGTTTTTATAAGACCAGGGGTGGAGGAGGGCCCCAATGCAGCAGTGGTAGTCGACGGTGACTTCGAAGCGGAGGCTCAGGCGGTGCTGGAGCTCGGCGAGTTTTTCGGCGAGGGCGCGGGTTTCCGATTGCTTGAATCCTTGGAAGTTCGCGGGCACGACGTCCCAGTCGCGGTTCAAATCGACGCCGTTCGAGTTGCCGCGCTTATGGGCGACATACCCGTCGGGATTTAGAATCGGGATGAAAATATAGACGCCGCCTTCGTTGAGATAGGCTGCCGCGCCCGGACTCTTCTTAATGAGCTCCTCGGGCAAGCGATCTTCAAAACCCAAAAATTCGTTTCCGTGCGTCGCGCCCGACATGACCATCGCGGGGCGCTCGACGAAGGAACCGGGCTTCGCGGCGACCATCATGCGCATGGGCAGGCCCTTGGGGCTCGTGCCGTACTCGATCACTTCCACCACGCCGCCGCTCTCCTTCGCGAAGCGATCCATGTTAGCGAGCATGGTTCCATACTTGGGGCCCGAAACGCCGGAGTCGCTATAATTCGGGTATTCCTCGGCGCCGAGGCAAAGTGCCCCCCAGATGAGGGCAAGGACCAAAATTTGGTGCATAGATCGAAGATATTAGAAGGAGCGGGGAAAGGCTCTACGCCGCGGGTCAGTTTTGTCGTTTTTTCACGGTAATTAGTTCGTAGCAGGGCTGTCCGGCCGCGAGGAAGGTGACTTCGAACTTGGTCCGGCCCTTCGATTCGGGGTCCAAACCATTGTCCGGGTGGGGGGCGACCGGCCGATGCGCCTCGATTTCGAGCCCGTGGTAGGTCTCGCAGGCAAAGCGGGCCTCGTCGATGTAGAATTTCTGATCTGAGGCCCAAACGATCTTGCCGCCCGGCTTCAAGCCCCGGACCATGTGGGCCATGACGGGGTGGTTGTACCAGCGGTTTTTGCGTTGAGAGTTCTTCGGCCAGGGGCAGGGGTAAAGGATGTAAATCCGGTCGAGGCTTTCCGGAAGAATCTCGGAGGAAAGGCTGGGGACCACGTTCCCCCGCAGCGGCATAAGGTTCGGTAAAGCCGCGCGTTTTCCGCGTTTGACCAATGCCTTGCCGCGCATGCGATCGCGTTCCACGGCTATCATTAGAGTGTCGGGATGGCGGCGGGCCATCGCGATGAAAAAATCGCCCGAACCGGCCCCTACTTCGAGCCAAACATGGGGAAAGCTTTTCAGCTGTTCGTGGGTGAGCCCCACGCCCCGGCGCTGGCCCCAATAGGCCTCGTACTTTTCTTGGACGCGTTGAGTCCGACTCCACGCCGTTTGGACGAGGTAATGTTCGTTGGGTTCGTTGGGTTCGTTTGGAGTTTGCCCCACGGGGGACATGGCTGACCTTAAAGCGGAGGCTCGAAACACCGCCGGCAGCGAGCCTCGTAAATCTCGGCGGCGCCTACCAATACCTGGTTACTGGGGAGGTCTCCAGCGGAATTTTTGAGCCTTTGGCTGCGGCAAGCAGGGTTTCCGCAGACGGTGCATATGGCGGACATTTTGGTGACGAACTCACTGGTCGCCATGAGCAGCGGCATCGGGCCGAACGGAACGCCCCGGTAATCCAGATCCAGGCCGGCCACTACGACGCGGAGTCCCCGGTTCGCCAGCCGATTGGTCACTTCGATGATGGCGGTCGAGAAAAATTGAGCTTCGTCGATGCCCACAATGCGGGTGTTGTCGTCCAGATGGGTTAAAATACCCTCGGCATCGTCCACATTGATGGCATCCAACGAGAGCGAGGAATGGCTCGTGACCTGATTGGTCGAGTACCGATCATCGATACGAGGCTTAAAAATTTGCACCTTTTGTTTGGCAATTTGCGCTCGCTTCAATCGCCGAATCAGCTCTTCGGTCTTGCCGCTAAACATGCTGCCGCAAATGAGCTCCACCCAGCCGGCGTTGAAGATTGTGGGAATCGAGATGTTCATCAGGGTTGGGAATATAAAGGCGGTGTAAGCTCCAGCCAAGGGCATTGGAGAAAGTTTTTTAGTGTGACGCGTCAATGAGAGACCCACTATCCATAGGCGTTCTGGGAGCGGGCGAGTGGGGGCCGAATTTGCTCCGGGCCTTCCACGAGCGATCCGACTGCCGGGTGACCTGGGTCTGCGATCGCGATCCCTCGCGGCTCGATTGGGTGCGCCCCCGCTTTCCCCAAGTGGATGCGCTCCACGATTTTCAAAAAGCCCTGACCCGATCCGATACGGACGCGGTCGCCATTTGCACGCCCACCGAGAGTCATTACCGTCTTTGCCGGCAGGCTCTCGAAGCGGGCAAACATGTCTTCGTCGAAAAACCGATGGCGTGCTCTTACGCCGACGCGAAAGCGCTGGTCGCGCTCGCCGCCCGTCTCGGCCGAAAGCTCATGGTCGGGCACGTCTTCTTATTTCATCCCGGCATCCGCGCGGTGCACGAGTTGCTCCAAGAAGGCGTCTTGGGCGAGCCTTTGTATTACGCCTCCGAGCGCTCGCACTTTGGGCCCGTCCGGGACGACGTGAGCGTGCTCTGGGATCTCGCGCCCCACGACTTGGCGGTGATGCGGCTTCTCTTTCCCGAATCACCGATACGAGCAAAAGCGCATGGGCTTTCGCTGCTTCCCGGCGGTCCAGCCGATGCCGCCTGGATGGAACTTCGCTGGCGCTCGGGGCTCGTCGCGCACGCGCGCATGTCGTGGATCGATCCGCGCAAAGTGCGCCGGACCATGCTCGTCGGAAGCCACAAGGCGGTCGTCTTCGAGGAAGAAGCCGGAGAGTTTTCGGTTCGTCTCTATTCGCCCAGCGAAACGGCGCAGGGATCGCCGCGTGGGCTCATGGCTTATCGTGAGTCATTGAAGGGCCCGGGCGAGCGGCTCGTCCTGAGCAAGGCACAGCCGCCGCTCGGTATCGAGTGCGGTGCCTTCGTCGACTGGATTCGCAAAGGCGTGCCGCAGTTTAGTTGCGGCGATCTGGGAGCGGAAGTCGTCTACCTTTTGGAAGGTCTCGAGCGCTCGCTTGCCGCGGAAGGGGCTGAAATCGATCTCGCCCCGGGAATGGGTGCCCTGATTTGAGTCACTCGCAAGCCATCGTGCATGTTCTGGTCTCGACCGGAATATTTTTGCTGACGCCGCTGCTTCTCTCCTACGGCCGGCTTTTTCCCGCCTCTCGCAGTGCCGTTTTTTTGGCGATCCTCGCCGTGTACGCGCTGGTCGGGCCGTGGCTCCCCGAAGTGATGCCGCTTTGGACGATTTGGCTCGCCGGCATGCTCGCGGTTTTCTGCGTGCGCCACTACCGGGAAGGTAAGCGCGAGCCGTTCCTCGACTCGCTTCGCTTTTGGCCGGTCCCTCTCATTTTGCTCCTGGGTTTTGGTCTCTTTCTTTGCCGCTGGGATCCGCCCGGGGTTGAGTCCGCGATCTTCGGCGCGACCGCGCGGCGGCTGGCCGAGGGAAGCCAAACGTTTTCCATTGGCACCGAAGGCGGGGCGGTGAGCCTGCTCATCGCCATGGGCCATCTCGGGCATTGGGCGCCGGTCGAGCGGCTCGTGGGATTTTTCACCGCGGTGGGCGCGGTGCTTTTCGTTTTTTGCCTCGCCTCCGCGTTGGGACTTTGGTTCGAGCGGACGGCGGCGTTCTCGGGCGGGCTTCTCGCCATGGCGATCTTTTCGGCGCCGCAAGCGTTGCTGACCTCCGGCGCGGCGCCGCTTTTTTTCGGGCTGACTTCGGGTCTCGTCGTTCTGGAATTTTCGAAGATCGTTTTACTTCGCTCGGCGAGCGGATGGGAGAGGGCGCTCTACGCGCTAGCGATTAGTTTCGGGGCGTATTGCGAACCCACCGCCTTTTTGGTCTCGCTCATCGTTTGCTTTCCCGCGCTCGTTTGGGCGTGCCGGGTCTGCGATAGTCAGCGGCGTTTCCTGCGTAACCTCGGCGCGGTCTCGGGGATTGCCGCGATTCTCGTTTTTCCGGCGCTTTGGTTTGGCCGCTTCGCCGATCCGCCGGTAGTCTCGGGCGGCGGCTGGCCGCTCGCCCTCGCCGTCGCCATTGCCCTGGGTTTTATTTCCTACTACGTCGACCGCCGCGCGAAGTACCGCGTGCCCTCGGCCATTTGCTTTCTGACGGCCGCCGCTTTGGCGAGTCTCGGCTGGTATGGGCATGTGCCCGTCTCCGTGCAACGAGCGGCCGAAGCCATGGCGGTCTTTCCGCTCGCCATGCCGGCGGCCTGGCTGGTGGAAGTTTTCGTGGCGGAATGGCGGCGGCCCGCCCGCTACGCGCAGATGGCGTGTTTCGCGGTTTTCTTCGGTCTCGCGCTCTATCAATTTCGCGCGCATTTGGGCCCGGAGTTTGCGGCCCCGCAACTTTCCTCTAAAGATAGAGCCGCCATGGCCTACGTGCAGAGTTACGTGCCGGAAACGGACTGCATTCTCATCGACCCCCGGTACGCCGGCCGGTGGATACCGACGTTGACCAACCGTTGCGTCGTCACCGAGCGGGGACGGGCCCGGTGGTGGTACTTGGCCGACGGGGAACCCCGCCCGCCGCTGCTGGAAGAAGACCCCGTTTATGACGGCGGAGCCCTCGTTTTTCGGGGCGAAGACGACACCGAATGACCGGTTGAACTACGGCCCGGGATTTGGTTGGATTGAGCTAGTGACCACCTTTTCTCAATCCGATTCCCGCCTGGCTCAGATAGGGCGGGTATGGTTCAAATGGCGCGGGTTTTCCCCGGTGCCGTTTTTCCTTCTGCTCTTCTTTTTACCGGCCGAAGTGCGCTGGGAATCGAGTGCGCTGGCTTTTTTTCTGGTCATCGCCGCCTCGGCCGAAGGCCTGCGCGTTTGGACGGTGGGATACATGGGAAGCGCGACGCGCACGCGCGGGGACGGAGTTCCGGCGCTCGTTCACGCCGGGCCCTTGCGGTACGTCCGTAACCCCCTCTACATCGCCAATGCGATGCTTTATACGACGGTGGGTCTGTTGCTCGGCCATGTCACTTTGAGCTTTTTGTTTCTGGGCTATACGGCGTTGCAGTACACCTGCATCGTCGCGTTCGAAGAAGAGCGCCTTCTTGCGATCTTCGGTTCGGCGTACGCCGTGTATCAAAGTCAGGTGCCTCGTTGGGCCGTTTGCTTCGCGCCCCGTTGCCGCACGAGCGGCCACGCCTTCGATCTGAAAAAGGCGCTAAAGAGCGAGAGCTCGACGTTCCTGGTAATCGCGGCGGTCGTCGCGGTCGTGGCGCTGAAACGCGCTCTCTCGTAAAACTTCTCTAGAGCGCGAGCCGGAAGGCGCCGCCTATGGCCAGCATCGGGCGCGACTGAAAATACGTCTTCAGCAAGACGTCGATGGCGAACTGCGGCGCCATGGAGATCGTCGATCCCAATCCCAAAAAGCCACCGAAGAAATTTCGATCCGGACCAGGAGTCGCGTAGGAAAGAAAATGAGCGCCGGCCAGGGCGAAACCATTTAGATGAGGCGTCACGATGTTCAAGCGATAAGCCGCTGTAAACAATTTCGCGGCGACCGCCGGGGAAGAGCCGAATATGACCTGCAACTCCACGAAATCTTTTCCCCAAGGCAGGGCGGCGACGACGCCGTAAGCGGGAAGGGCGCCCTCGAAATTCGGCAATTTCGACGGAAGCAGGCTCTCCACGGAAAGACCCACTTCGAAGCGGGCGTCTTCCACCGGTAAATCCCCGCAGGTTTCCGCGTGGGCGCCCGAGGCCGCCAAAAAGAGCAGGCTTGAGAGGACGAAAAGCTTCACAGCGGGGAGTGTACCACGGGCCGTAGACTCGGCCAGGCCTTAGCCGTCTACTTCTCGTATACTCCCTCCTCCCGAACACAAGCAGTGGACGGTGAAAGGACTGGGCATTTCGGCGTCCTCGGGAACCCGGCGATGGGGCACTTTCCTTGCATTCCACCTACTGAACACAATTTCCAAGGCTGCGTTCCCGGGGGGGGATTCAATGTCCAAGGTCACTTTTGTTTTCGTCTGGCTCGTCGCTTCGAGCCCGCTCTTGGCTGGCTCTGGACAAATCACCATCGTGGTCGACCCGCGGCCCACGACGGAGTCGGCGAGCCGAGAGCTCGTCTCGTTAGAAGCCTTCAAGCTCCTCTATGGAGGCGTGAGCCAAAGCCCGGCGGTGGAGCTGCCAGCGGGCAACATTTTGGACTCGGCCATCCGCGATCGCCTGGAGAAGGCGGAGCGCGAACGCCTGGGGCAACTAGCCGTAGGCAAAGACCTTAGGCCCAAGGGTCCGCTCACGCTGCCCCAAATCTTAAAGGCGATCACCATCGGCGTTCCTTTGACTCAAGCAGAAAGTGAAGAACTTTTGGGCACCCTCAGAGCCCAGGATGCCAAGGGTCGTTTGAGCGGAAGCCTCGGCGATAGAGCCCGCGTGCTTCTGGTCGAAGAGCTGCGGGCTTGGGCCATGGACGGCCGGGCCGGCGTCCCGTTGACCGCGGCACTGAAAGCTGCCCTCGCCGAGCAATTGCGAGACCAGGCCGCGAAGGCGGTCCCGCCTCGGGCACTGACCGACGTGGAAATCGAAGCGGCTCTAAAGAGCCCGGCGATTCTCGCGGAGCTCGTGGCGTCCTTAAAGCCCACGGCTTTCTCGGCCCTGGACTGGGTTCGTATGGCGGGAGGCATGAGACTCGCGGCTCGCGTCGCCCGTCCCAACACGTTTCTCGCCGACATGCGCTTTGAAATCGATCGCCGCTTGGCCGACGTAGGCGCGCAGAATCAGATCAGCCGGGGCATTAAGGCCCCTCGGATCGCGTTCTCCGCGCCGCGCCCGTCGTTTCAAATTGGCAGCACGCCTTCCCCCGCTCCGAACTTGCCCGGAGGCAATCGTGGTTTCGACGCGCAACCGAATTTCCGCGGAGAGGGAGGCACTCCTGGAAAATCCGGATCGGTCGCTCTCGATGAGGCTCTTCCGGGAAATATTTCCCTGACGGCGGAAGCCAAAGCGCGGCTTAAAGCCGAGCGCGATCGCGCGCACGTGAGCCTTCCACTCATCACCCACTACGCGAAATCGGAATCTTCGAGCTGCCAAATTACTTTGGTCGGTGAAAAACGCGAGGTAGGCGCGGGCAAATGCACCTATAACGCGGCCACCGCTCGTCATTGCGTCGAAGACGACGGGGGCGCGCTCTTTACGCACGCCGAGATTCCGCCTTTTGCGTCCATTCAAGTCACTCGCGTCGAAGCCGATGATACCGGAGGCGATTTGGCCATGATGGCGTTCGAGTCCGATTGCCGGAGCGACGTGCCCATGGCGTCTCTCGCGCTCACTCCGCCGCGCGAAGGAGAAGGCATCGTGGTGCACGCCGCGTTTCCGCTCCTCGGTCAGGCGTCTTCCAACGGAGGCAGCACCAACCGCCTCATGATGAATGTCCGTGATCCGGAGAACGGCGGCACGGGCATCGAGCACGGTAATTCCGGGGGCGCGGTCTTGAACGAAAAGGGCGAACTCGTCGGCGTTATCTCGACAAAGATCGCCTCGCCCGACGGACAGGGCATCGGCTTTTTCGCGAGCCGGGAGGCGCTCTACTTCGCCAATCGTTTTCTCAATCCGGATTTCGACGGAATTTATCTCGGTGGTTACCGAAAGAACATCGATCGCGGTACCGCGTCGATCAAGTCGCATTAAAGGGGGCGGCAACCATGTTTCTGTTAGAGCTAGAAATTCTGGAAGGCGCGAAGATTTACAGCCGGGTTTTCACTCTCTACGAGGGCGGAAATATCTTGGTGGGGCGCCAGCAATGCGATCTCACCCTGAGCGATCGTTCCGTCTCGCGCAAGCACCTGAGCTTTCAGGTCCGGCGCGCGAAACTCATGGTGACGGATTTAAAGAGCACTTCGGGAACCAAGCGAAACGGTGAGCCGATCCAGCAGACCTATGGGCAAAAGGGCGACGTTTTTGAAGTCGGCCCCTATCTCGTGCGTCTACGGAAATTCACTGCGTCTCGACGAGCCGAGCCCACTTTGGATCTGCCTCCGTCTCCCACGGCGGGGACTTCCACGTTTTTGATTCCGCTCGTGGGCCCCAAGGGCATCGTGCCCCAAGCGCTGAACCGATTGTCGGCCGCGCTCGCGAAGGCCAAGGGCGGCTTCGTCTCGCGCGGTTGGCGGATCGCCGCCACCGCCGCCGTTGTGGGTCTCGTGGCCTTCGGCGCCGTTCATTTCGGCAAAGGCTCGCCCCAAAGAGATCTCGCCAGCGCGCCAGAAGATCTCGTCAACCAAGCCGTCTTGACCAAGTAATCCGTCTAAATCGCCGATATCGCTGTTTTCGTGCACACCCACTGCAAGAATACAAATGAGTCAGCGGGTATCCTTCCGTATTCCGCGAGAATGCGCCCCCGCTCGCGGCTTGGAACTTGAAGTGCTTCCTGGGTTTGCTCCGGCGAACAGTCGGTGGCATCGACCCATGAGCATGGAAAAGCACATTCAGCTATTTGTCCGCACCGCATCGAGACCATGCGCGCATTGCCGAAGCATCCGCCACATCCTCAGAAAGCAGCCGCCTTGGCCTCTTAGACAGATCCCGCGCGGAATGTTATTTTACTCCTCATGCGCCGCGCCCTGACCCTCAGTTTGGTTTTGCTGTGCCTTCCCGCGTTTTCCGCTTCCACGGTTTTCTATAATGGGCACGTACATCTTCAAGGATCGTCGGAGTCGACCGACACCTGGCTCGCCGTTACCGACGGCAAAGTGACCGCTTCCGGTCAGGGCAAGACGTATAAGAAATTGAAAGCCGATCGCCTGGAGAATCTCAAAGGAAAGCATCTTCTCCCCGGCCTCATCGATAGCCACGTGCATCTGGCCGAGATAGGAGCGGAGACGTTCGAAGTCGATTTGCGAAAAGCGCGTTCCGCCGACGAGGCTGCTTCACTGGTGCGAGCGTATCTCGAGGGGCCGGGCAAGACTACCAAGGGCCCTGTCTTCGGCGCGGGGTGGGATCAATCGGAGTGGCCGGGGAAGAAATTTCCGACCCGTGCCGAGCTCGACGCCATTTCCTCCACTCGTCCGATTATTTTGAATCGCGTCGACGGGCACGCCGCCTGGGTCAATACCGTGACGCTCAAGCAAGCGGAGATTTTCGAAACGCCACCCCAGCCGGAAGGCGGCAAAGTCGTTCTCGACGACAAGGGCGTGCCGACCGGAATTCTCATCGACACCGCGACCGACGAGCTGCAAGACATCGTGGGGGATGCTTCGGATGCGGAGACCGAGCTCCATTACAAGATCGCCGTGGACAAAGCCCTGAGCCTTGGGATTACCGGCGCGCACGACGCGGGTGCCTCGCCTAAGCAGATCGAGGTCATCCGAAAGCTTCTGCACTCGGGGGCCGTCCGGTTTCGCTTTAATGAAATGGTGCTGACCGAGGAAGAGGCGGAGATACAAAAAATTCTCGCCAAGGGAATTGAAGTCGGTGCGGAAAACGGCCAGCTGACGGTGCGCTCGGTGAAGCTTTTTGCGGACGGCGCCATGGGAAGCCGGGGCGCCGCCTTCGATAAGCCGTATGCCGACGAGCCGGAGAGCTATGGGCTTCTGCGCATGAGTGCAGCGGAAATGGAGAAAGAAGTCCGCCGCTGGGACGCCAGGGGCTTTCAGGTCGCGGTCCATGCCATCGGAGACCGCGCGAACCGAGAATCCATCGACGCCTTCGAAAAGGTGATGGGCTCCACTCTCGCCGCGAAACGTCCCCGGCTGGAGCATGCGCAGATCTTGAGCAAGGCCGACATCACCCGGGTGGGTAAGCTTGGCGTCATCGCTTCCATGCAACCCATTCATTGTGTGTCGGACATGAAATGGGTAGTCGATCGAGTCGGAAAGGATCGCGCGCAGACGGCCTACGCCTGGGCCTCGTTAAAAAAAGCAGGGGCCCGGCTCGCTTTTGGAAGCGATTCTCCCGTCGATGATTTGAATCCCTGGCACGGGTTGTTCGCGGCGATTACCCGGCAATCGCCGGATAGGCTTCCCAAGGGTGGATTCGTCCCGAAAGAAAGGCTGACACTGAAAGAAGCGCTTCACGCCTACACTGCGGGAGCGGCCTTCGCGGGATTCGCGGAAGAGACGCAAGGTGAGCTGACGAAAGGCCATTACGCCGACTTCATCCTGGTCGCCAAGGATCCTCTCCACGTTTCGCAGAAAGCCGTGAACGGCATGAAGGTCCAAGCGACCTATGTCGGCGGTGAAAAGGCATGGCCTCTCAGTTCCGCTAAGAAAGTCTCCCGTCCCACCCGCCGCGGAAAACACCGCCGCGCCGAATGAATCTTAAGAAGCTAATGCATCTCCTGGTAGTGCGCGGTGATCTGGGCGCCCGTGAGCGGGTAGCCGTAGATGGCGAACTTGCCGATGGCTCCCTTGAAGTATGAGTTCAAGTCGCGGGTCGCGATGCGCACGGGGGCCGTGCCCGCGCGGGGCGTGACGTTGAACTGGCTGAGCGGCGTGGTTTTGCGAAGCACGCCGTTCTTGTAGAGACTCACCGAGCCGTCGCCATTGCGATCGTCGACCACCATCACCACGTACATCCACTGTCCCATTTGCACGGCGTCTTGGAAGTAGGAGCCGGAGCCCAGCCCACCCGTTAAATTAAAGACGTAACCCGATACGCGGTTGGGACGTGAGGCTGAGTTGTTTAGCGAGTACATGCGCATGGCGTACTCGTGCTGACCCGTTTCGCCTTTGCCCGCCCAGTGGACGTAACCGTCTCCTTCTTGAGAGGGGAACTGCAAAGCATCGGGGCGAATCCAAGCTTCCAAAGTCAGCGCGTTGTTCCGGGGAATGGAGAGTGATTTCGAGGACGGGTACTGCACGTACTGAGATAAGCCATCGAAGACGGTCGCCGTATCTCCATTGGGCAGGGCGGTCTTCGCAGGCGGCCGGTTCGCCGGCAGATAGCTCGCCAGCGATCCTCTTCGAGTCGCGTTCCTCTCCTTTAAAGTCCCGTACGGAACGGAAAGGGGCAGGTACAGGATGGGTCTGTCCCGCAGAACTCGCTTGTCGTAAGAAGAGGCTCTGGCTCCCGTTGGACTCAGTGCGGTAAGAACGAGGGCCAAAGTTAGAAAATATTGCATTGGATTCACCTTATATAGAGGGGAGAAGTTCCCTTCTACTGGTACCGCGGCCTTTCGCGGCGGATCGGCTCAGCCGGTTAAAAAGATTCTCAAAGTCTTTTTGAGCCGTTTTGCCGGGTTACCGCGCGTGCCAGACGGGGTTGAGAATCGGTAGGCAAACCGCTCACCTCTTGTTACACGGATCACCTGGTCACTCGCGACGTTCAACGAAGCGCAGACGAAAGCCGGCTTCCAGGCTCGTTCCATCACGAGCTACGCCGAAAAAAACGGAAACCGCTTCTTTGCCGGTATCTGGCACAAGC
The DNA here is from genome assembly GCA_043767805.1 of Pseudomonadota bacterium. Classification (GTDB taxonomy): domain Bacteria; phylum Bdellovibrionota; class FAC87; order UBA2466; family UBA2466; genus CAZZHG01. The sequence goes on from JAYUGC010000027.1 coordinate 13,699, forward strand.
CCTAGGTTTAAAGGGGGGGGCAGGCTGTTCGCAGCCTGGCCCCCTATCAACTGTTAATGACAATCCGCCGTTAAAAGATCGCCTCTCTTCTCCCACGCTATTCTAAAAGCCTAGCTGCACAATGGGAGGCCTTCCATGACTCGAGCCTTTGGGTTTGCTCTGCTTTTCCTTTTCACTTCGCCCGTCCTAGGTCACGACAACGACCGGGCGCAGCGCGCGGTCAACGAGGCCGCGTATCGCACGCGCTTTAATCGCGAGCGGGTAGCGGAAGAAACCACCGGCATCCGGGTCGAGCCGACTCGCCCCGGCGGTATCATTCCGCTACCGGAAATTTTCAGTCCCAACTGGAAGATGATCTTGATGACCGGGGACGACAGTATCAGTGCGTTCGATAACGCTCGCAAGAAACTCTACGAGAGGTTCGCGGGCTTCGGCATCGACGAGGGCATTCAGCTGTCTCGTGCGTCGAAGGAACAGACGAACGGCGTGCGGGCGACCAGCATCGCCAACCTCGACAAAGCCATGCACGATCTCGATGTGAAAGTCGGAGACGGCTGTTTGGTGCACATGACCTCGCACGGAAGCCAGCAGGGCTTTTACCTGCGCGGCCAAGAATCCCTGACGCCGGACCGCCTCGACCAAATAGTGAAAGCGAACTGCGGGAATCGCCCCACGGTACTCCTGGTCTCTGCTTGTTACTCCGGGATTTTCGCCGAGCCGAAGTACGAGGCGCCCAATCGCATCATCCTGACCGCCGCGCGCAAGGACAAGACCTCGTTTGGTTGCAGCGCGGAAGCGACCTACACCTACTGGGACGCTTGCCTCGTATCGACTTTACCGACGGTAAAAACTTGGTTCGAGCTCGCGCGCGATATCGAGAAGTGCATCGAGGACAAAGAAGGCTCGGGCGGCTTCGCTCGCTCCTATCCTCAAGCCCGTTTCGGCGCCGACGTAAAAAACCTAGAAATCCGCCAATAGCCTTTCAGCCTTCAAGTTTTGCTTGAACGGTGAGTGGTATCGCTCTGGCACCTTTTGGTACCAAATGGCGGCTGACCCTTGCCGGTCGAAGTCTTAAAGACTCTGCAGAAAGCGGACTAGATCGCGTTTCTGATCGGGCGTGAAGCTTTCCTTGCCGCCGCTCAGAAAAATCCCTTCGTCATGGCCCGCGTTCGACAGTCCCGGCACTGAAGTGTCGAAACGCTTCTCGGAATCGCTTACCCAAGCCGCGGGCGTTCTCTCTCCTAGCGGATAGCCGTTACAATCCATGTCGAAATCAGTGGCGGGATTTTCCGCTTCGCCCGCGTAATACACCTTCGGTCGATCCGCGCTTCGGGTCAGCACCGCGCACAGCGAGGGAGCCGAGTTATTGTGAAAGTAGGGCCAGCGCGCCCAAATTCCGACGAGCGGAGGCGGCACGTAGCCCTCTTGGGGGACGATGCGAATGCCCTTCTTCTGGGATATCGCCAGCGGATTGAGACGTTTCGCGAGCGACCGCATGCCTTGGTGGCGGTGAGGATCGGTCCCCACGTCCACGACGGGCGTCTGCTCGGGATAGCGCACCTCGAGGGTCTGCATGAGCTGCACGATCGGGAGCTGAGGCGCTTCCGGAAGTTCCCAAACCTTGCGGTAAGTGCCGTGGCATCTGGCGCAGCTCTGATCGAAAAGAATCTTGCCTCGTTTCGCCGCGTCTATGTCGAAAGCCGTGCGGCTGAAGAAGTCGGAGTATTTGGGCGCTTCCGAGGAAAAGACCGCCGTGGTCAAATCGCGCACGACGATCGAATTTTTATCGAGCCAGGTTTCGAGCGTGGGCAAATCGACGCCGCGTCCGAGCTCGTTCCAGATGAAATTCGTGTAAATGGGATTTCCCGAGATGAGCGAGCCGTCGGAGAGCCAGCGGTTCTTGTACTTGAGATTCCACCAGACGGAAGGCTTGCTATCGGCCGGAGTGGTCGCGAGCGGTTCGGGGTCCGGGTCGTCGGCGTAGCGGGGATCTTTGGTCGCGACATCGTCGGCCGTGCGTTTTGCCAGGGAGAGGGCGGTGTGAGCTAGCGACGTATCGAGTCCCAAAACGAGAGGCTTACGAGAGCCGACGTAATGCAAAGCCGCTCGCGCCCGGTCGTAGAGTCTCTTCTCGGCGAAGTTCGTCAGTAGCCCGATTTGAAACAGGTAACCGGGCACCGTTTCGGTCAGCCGCTGGGCTTGATGAAAAAACTGATTGGATCTCGGAAACCGCGTGGTCATGCCGAGGACGCGCTTGCCGAAGAGGCTGCCCGAGTGGCAAGCGGCGCAGCTGATCGTGAATCCTTCCGCCCCCTCTCGGTGCACTATGGAGGCGCCCATGGGGTGAGTCGGCCGTCTTCCGCCGGGAAAGGGCGCCTTGTAGACGCCCGTATCGGTCTCCTGCGGGTACGGGGGCATGCCCAGCCAGGAAAAAAGCGCATCCGCCGAGCCGATGTTTCCCGCCCACTGAATGGTGGCGAGAAAGATCGCCTTCATCGGAAAGTTGGTCGGGTTCTTCAAAAGCCTGTCGATGGGCCAATACGGAATGAGGATCTCGGTCGCGGTCACCGGATACTGCAACGCATGGCCCCGGCCTTTTTCGACGGCGTCTCTGACGGTCGAATCGTCGAGACCAAAAGGATTGGGCTGGCCACCGGGAAAAACCGGGACGCCTTCCGCCCAGGTGGGATTAAGACCCGCGCGCGCGGTCATCGCCCCGAAAATCAGCCCGAAAAACAGAACCCCACGGACCATGCCCCGTTCGTTCATTGTCGACCCCCCCAAGTGGCCGATCTAAGCAGACGAACCGCGGTTCGTCCAGACAAGCAGTCGCGGACTCGGGCGGGCAGTTCATTTAAATGACTTTGGTTCGGACACCCTTCTAACACTGTCGTAGGGATATCCGGTTTCCCGAACTCCCTGAATGGAATCAGAGGGGTAAGGGGTCCGGAAAGCCTAACCAGGAGAGCCAAACGTCTGCCTTTTGGTCAGGTGTTTCCCTGTCCGACGGCTGGGAAAAGATTGGTCGCCGCTTTGCATTGAATAGGTCTGCCTGACCCGTCCCTTGCCAGAAAATAAACCCGCGGCAAGGAGTGACCCATGTCCATGTATTGGGGCAAAGATAACTTCGAGCATGAACGCCGTGCTCGCATCGAGGCCGAACGGGCCTTGTTAGACAATCAGAGAACCGAGAATATTCGAGACGCCGCGATCGTTTTCACGGTGGTTGCGATTCTCGGTGCGTTACTGTGGACGGGACCGCGGAGAAAGCCAGAAGTGGCTCGCTCGGCGGCCTCCAGCATGGCCACTTCTGGTCCCATGCTGCCGTCTCACGTCGACTCCAAATAATTCAAAAAAAGCGGGGCCGAGCTCGAAAGAGCTCGGTCTCCTTTTTTTTG
>JAYUGC010000028.1:0-17065 GCA_043767805.1 Pseudomonadota bacterium
CTTGCCTTTGACTCTTTGCTCGCACTCGCTCCAGGTCGTGTGGCGCTTGGGGACACCGTCGAGCAAGCTGAGATATGAGTACGCTTTTGCCGACGAGGATTTCTTCTTGCCGCTTGCCTTGGCGAGGCGCGGGTCGGCGATGGCTTCGAGGGACACTTGGTAGTCACTCGCCTTTCCGTCGAACAAAACGAGGGCCGTACGCTTCGCGAAGCTCACCGCAATCTCGTCGCAGCGTTCGTTGCCAGGAATGCCGGAGTGCCCGCGCACATGGCACCATTCGATTTTCGAGGAGCGGGCTTTAACGATCTGATCGAGGCGCTCCCAAAGATCGCGGTTCGCGACGTCGTCTCCCGCCATGGACTTCCAGCCGCGCCGCCGCCAGCCGTGGATCCATTCAGTGATGCCTTTGATGAGGTAACTCGAATCGGTATGCAGGAGCACTTTGCCGTCGAGCGAAGCCACGGCGGAGAGACTTGCCATCGCCGCTTGCATCTCCATGCGGTTATTGGTCGTCTGCCGATCCCCTCCACCCAGCTCGCGTACGCGCCCATCGGTGGTGGCGACGATCGCGCCCCAGCCGCCTGGACCGGGGTTTCCGGTGCAAGCGCCGTCGCAGTAAATGAGGATGGCATCTGGCATCGGGTAGTTTTCGCTCAATCCCGCGGAGAAGCCAAGCCTTACGCCATCGTGACTAAGACGCGGATTGCGTCCGTGTATAACTCGAACGCCGACGTGGCCTCGCCGGTCACCGATTATAATACGGTCGCGGACGCGGCGGGTAAGTTCTGCGTGCTTGTCGCCGTCGGAGTCTTTACAAGGGTGGGCGGGAAATCCGACCGGGACGTTTACGGCCGCGGCCGTTGCGTCTTAAGATCTTGGTGCAATGCGGCTCGACGTTCGCCGAAGGGGGCCGGAAGATAGCGCCATCTTCAACCTGGCTAAGGGGAACCCATGAATCTCAAATCAGTCGTCCTACTTGCTTGCGTAGTATCGGCTTCGCTTTTCGGCGCCATTCAGAGTCTGACCGTGCCGTTTCAGTCGACACCCTCTCGGGCGGCGATTGAGCTGAAGAACGACGGCTTCGTCGATTCCGGCGCGCCCGTGTACCTACAGCAGGGATTCATCACCGGCGAGATGGCCGGCGTCTGGCTAAAAGTGCCGACGACGGTGACGGCGTTTAAGGTGGATTACTTCCGCGTCCTGGTTTCCGGCGCGCGCCGCTCGACGCCGGCGACCCGGCTGCAAGCGTTTTTCAGCATGGGCATTTCCACTGGCGGAACGTACTCGCCGGCCATTCCGCGCGGCATCGAGAACGCGGTGAACGTAACGCCTGGCCATTATTGGAACGACATCCCGGCGCAGGACGCGAACAACCACAAGCTCCCGTGCGCGTATCCCGGTGATTTGATCGGCGGAGCGCTCGAGTTCACGCACGATGGTCTGCCTTCCGTGGGCCGCGACAACGACGGCATGAGCAACCCCCTCGCCAATACGCTTTTCGCGATTCCGGGCGGATGGACGTACTCGGCGGAACTGGGTCTCGAGGGCGACTGGATTCTCCGTATCATCGGTCACGAAGTCCCCGTAGCCGAATGTCAGTAGGCTGTTCTCGGCGGCCTCAGTGCTAAGTGGGGAGGGGCTAACCCCTATTAAATATTGATCTTTACTCCGAGGGGTTTGGCCCGCGTCGAGGGAACTCCGCCCGCCTTCTCGTTTCGTGACGCTACGTGTAAAAAGGTAGAGATCTCTCAAAAAGATGTGCTAGAAACCCTCCTTTATAGGGAGGAACCGTTTCGTGAAAAATCTAATTCTTGGTCTGACTTTGTTATTGGGTATCGGATTCGCGGCTCCGAAGGCGGAAGCGAATTACTTCTACTATTCGGGCGTTGGCGCTTACTACACTGGTTGGGGCTGGTACCCGACGTACAACTTCGGCATCTATCCGTATGACGTCTACGGCTATTCTTACTATCCGTACTACCGCTACCGGTACACGCGTCCGCTTCCGTACGCCGCGATTTCGTATTCGAAATCGACTGGCAAAACGGGCTTCAGCTTCGGCACCTCGTCGCAAGCGGATGCCACGTCGGGCGCCAACACCTATTGCGGGCAGCCTGATTGCGCTCCGGTGGTGTGGGTTCAGGGCGGTTGCGCGGCGGTAGCGACGGACGCGAACCATTCGCGCCTCGGTTGGGGCTACCATCGTTCTAAGCAAACGGCTCGCAGCAAAGCGATGATCGCGTGTCGTCGCAGCGGAACCGACAAAGCGAAATGCACGATTGCCGCCTCCGTCTGCTCGGGTGACTAAGATCCATTTGGAGGGGGCCTAGTCCTTGCGGACTAGGCTCCTTTTTTTTGGCTCGGGAGGCCGCCGCCAGCTTCCTGACAAGCCCTCACACTTCCGAACGGAGTGCGCCGTATTCGCAAAGTGCTCGCGTGGCTAGAATACGCCGCTGACGGGGCACGACTCCTGCAGACTGTTGAGCGGGGGTTTAGGCATGGGAAAAAGGGCATTCTCGAGCGTTTTAAAGATGGGGTTTATCCTAGCCTTTTTTCTGCTCGCTCCCCTTGCGTTCAGCGGAACGCTTCCCGCCGCAATCCAAGCGCAGATCGATCGGGCCCATGCGTCGGGAACCCAAGGCCTCGATTCCTGGGTGCGCGTCTCGGATCTGGGGGCTTATCAAACTCTCAGTACGCTTCAGATGAAAGATTTGGGGGGCGGCGATTTTCCCATCGAAGTTTCGCTCGAAGGAAACGTCATCGCGCGCGTCGCTCGGGAGCCTCTCGGTGAGGGGAGCTACATGAAGGCTTATCTCACTAGCCGCGGCACCGCGCTGAAAATCGTGAAGGAAGCAAAAAACGCGCGTAAGAATCTTCTCCTCGCGTGGGTGGATCCCATCCTGGGCGAGTACGAAATCGAGCGCGCCAAAGTGCTTCAATGTCATCCCACCGGTGTGACCGTGGAGCAGGAATATGTGCCCGGCCGCTCTCTCTGGGATCGCTATTCGGTGACGGGAGCGACTCCACCCGAAGCGGTCACCGCTCAGGTGCTGGATACTTGGAAGAAGGCGCTTCGCCTCGCGAAGGAGAAAAACATCTGGCTCGACTTCGTTCCCGAAAACCATCAGCTGCGCCGGGACGGGCGCATGACCAACGTGGACTATTCTCCGCGTAGCTCGCCGTCTTATTACAGCAGTCTCATGATGACTTCCCAGGAGGCCTATTCTCCGGAGCAGTTTCTGAAGGTTTTCTTCAACTCCGTGAACCGATCCTTCTTTTTCAATTTAGCCGAGCGCGGAAACATGAGCTTTCGAGACGCCGATCGGCAATCCATGGCCCACCTCGACGGCGGAGAAACGTTTCCTCTGGAGAATTTGAGCGAGCATTCCTTTTTGAAGTACTTCAATGCGCTGCTGACTTCCGAGGAGCAAATCGATCGCCGCCTCCTGACTCACTTCACGGAACCCTTCGTACGCACTCGTTTGCAAACCGAGCTCTCCGCCGCGGGAAAAACGGGCACCAATCCCATGGCTTTCTACGAAGGCGAAGGCTTCCAGAAGTATCTCTCCTCGGCGGAGCACTTGTCGGAGCGATTGGGAAAGACCGTCGACACGTTAGGGGTGCCGAAAAAGGACGTTCAGGTTTTCGTCGTGGGCTGGGGGCTAGAGGGCCTCTACAACTACATGAAGCTAAAAGGCGGGGGAGGCCTTGGGACCGATCAAGTCGGTATTTTGAGACTGTCGCGGTCCGTATTGCCGGACGCCGCCATGGACTCCGGCGTGGATTTCACCGTCGCCTTTCAGCGCTACCTCGCTTCCGAAGTCGAAGGCGCCTTGAAGGCGGGGAAGACCCTCGTTTTTGTCGATTCCATCAACTCCGGCGTGACCTTGGGAGCCGCGGCTCGCGAAGGAGAACGGCTTGCCTCTCAGCTCGGGCTCCGTGGCCGAGTCCATGCCGTCGGTTTCTTGGAGTCCGAGGATCAAAGACCGCGGGTGGAGCAGGAGGGAAATATCAAGCTGACCGCCGAACCAGAGGGGATTGCCTCGCTCGTGAATAACCCGTTCCCAGTGACCGAAATCGCAGGGGTAGATCGGGAGCGCGTGATGAAAGATCTGATGAACGATCACATCCCCCGTCTTTTCCCGGGCCGTTATACCCATTATGTGGCGGGCCGGCCTTCGAGCGACGGTCCTTGGGACCCCCGCTTTTCCGCGGCCGATCGCCAGGATTTCTTGCTGCAAAGACTCCAAGCCTTCTATCTGTATCGTCGCATCTTGGACGCCACTAGGCCGCCCTGCCGTTTTCGGGAGCTCGCCTCGGCGCTCTAGTCAGCGGTTGTCGACGGTCAGCTGGAGCGCCGCTAGGTCGTTGTCGACGCCCTGAGAGAGCTGAAACACCGTCGGCCGGACGTTTTGCGTGTCCTGATGGATCCAGGTAGTCGACGAATGGCTCGTGGGATGGGACGGATCGGTGAAATCAGTTACCCAATAGAGGATCTCATAAGCACTGAGCCCAAGCCGCGTTTTCGGATAGTAAGCAATCGCCAGATGAACGCGGTAATTGCGGGTCTTTCGAGTCACGGGACAAGCGACGGTGTAATCGTAGGGAAGGTTCGCGTCCTTCTGATACGTGCAGTCCCACTTTTGATAGGGCTGGCCCATGCTCTGAAAGACGAATTGCATGGGCTGCGATCGTCCCACCGCCTCCGCGGGAGAAAAACCCAAAGTAAAAATAACACCTAGCGCTACCAAAAACGATCTCATGCCTAGCCTCCGTTGCCGCGACTATAGAGACGAGTAGGGGACAATGGCAATCGATCCGAGCGATGCGAAAGACGAGCTTAGTCCGCGAGCTCTTTTTTGAGCCACTCTTGAACCGGCTTCCGATCGAGCCGTGAGTACGCGTTGGATAGGACGAGCGTAATGGGAGTGAAGAAGCCGCCGTCGTAACCCGTGGCTAACGTCGAGAGCACTCCGTACGTAGCGTAGGTGCCGTCGTCTTGTTTCTTCAAGAGAGGTCCACCGGAATCACCAGGGAGCGCCGCGCTCTCGTCCTTCGTCCCCTCGTAATAATCGGTGTGATAGAAGAAATCGGTGAGCTCGGCGACGGTTCCGTAACCATCGTTCAAATTTCCCGTTATGCCGGGATGGTAGAACTTGAAGGGACCGAACTTCGAATAGCTTCCGAAACTCTCCAGTCCATAACCCGCCAGAATGAGTCTGGTGTCGCCTTCTTTCAGGGTATCCTTACTGATTTTCAGCGTAGGCAAGGAGAGGAGCTGAACCTTTTGTCTGCCGGAGAGCTTGATGATCGCGAGATCGGGAATACGATTGATCTCGCCTTTGCCACTGAAGCCTCCCAGCGTCTGGAGCTCTTCCATCTCGGGAACGGAAATCTTGTAATTGGTCAGAGGGCCGATGGGCGCTTTCAAGGACGGCGATGAAACCGTGATGGAGGGAATCTTCTCGCCTTTTTTCGTTTCAAGAACCGCTCTAACGCAATGAAACGCGGTCAGCAAAATACCGTTGCCCACGTGGCTGGAGGAGCAGAGCATTTTGCCCACGTTGATCTTGACCACGGGAGAGAGAAGTTTCTCTAGCTGTTTAGTGCGCTTGTTCGCGTTGAAAACAAGGCGGCCCTGCGGCACGCCTACCGAATGGGAGTAGTCGGGCTGCTTCGCACAACCCACGACCACGAACGAAAACGCCAAAAGCAAACGAGCGGTATTTTTCAAAATCTAACCCCTGTTACCTGTTTAGTGCCCTTCAGTTATGATGAACGCAACGCGTCGAGTCAAATCCCTACTCGGAAAACTGCGTTAAGTGCCTAACATCATCGGAAATATTTCTTCAATTTTCCGTTTAAAATGAACCGAAAAGAGCACAATTTTTACTCCGGCTAGCGATTTTTCGCTTCCCTCCCGCACGTACACTTAGGTGAGCTGCCTTCCCGATTTCCTGGCGACTCCCGACGCGCACGGGATCGTGACTCTCGTGGTGGGGACCGGCGCGAAGGTCAAGGCCGCGGCGCTCGCGAACGGCTTTAACTTCCTCGAGGACACTCGCCGGCCGAACCAGCGAGTGCTGGGCGTCCTCTATCGCATCGTGCTTCCCAATAGCGATTTCGAAGAGACTTCGCTTTATAAGGGAGAGTACCGACCCGTCTTCGTCAAATGCTCGCGAGCGGAGTTCCTCGACGCGAAATGCGACTAGTAGCCCATTTGCCCGAGCTCCGTAGCTACCTGAGAGTAGAACCGTCGGAAGTCGAAAGGCCGAAAGCCTTTCGGCAGAGCCGCGCCGATTTCTGAAAGATGATCCGCGGGAAGGGCGCCTCGGTAGCGCCCCCACTTCGCGCAGGCCGTGGGGACCAGCCCGTCGTTAGGGCCTTCCGAGCTCACGCGGCGGTAGAGCGGCAGCATCACTGGGCGCACGCGATCGGATTGCCAAGAACCAGGAGAGGCCATGCCTGCGTAAGATTGGTAGTAGACGCGTGCATCGTCGGGATTTTTCGGATTGAACTGCTCGCGGACGTAGGCGCGAGTCAGGTTCTGGAGGGCAGCCTCCAGATCCACTGTCTCGGGATCGGTAGAGTCGTTGATGAGCGTCGCTATCCACCCGAAGAGCTGCATCGCCTTTTCCGGAAGGACCGCGAGAAAAATCTCGGCGGCGGAAGTGCCGTAGTGAGGCGTGGCCACGGTGGTGAGCGAGGCCACGCGGTCGCCGTACGCGAGAGTGGAAATCAGATAGCGCGCGTCTAGCCCTCCCATCGAATGGGCGATGAGGTTTACCTTTTTCGCTCCCGTGCGTTTGAGAACCGCGTCGATTTGCGGCGCGAGCTGCTCGGCCCGGGTGGCGATGGAGTTCGCGGCCGAGACTTCGGTGAGCTCGACGGGGCAGCCGGCCTTCTCCACCGCGCGGGCGAGTTGCCGTAACGACAGTAGATTCCCGCTCGCGTAGATACCATGGGCAAAAACGACGGGATACTTCGTATAACAGCGGGCCGCGAAGACTTGGGCGGGAAACAGGAGAAGGAAAAGGAAGGGCTTCATATTATATTGATCGGTGCTTTGAAGGCGATTCCTGAGGGAACTCTAAAAGAGCGCCCACAGTAAATCTTAACCCAAAAGGTGTCTGGATACTTTTAGCTTTCTGGCGAACGTCGCGTCAGCGAAAGGGCTGGCGACTGTTCCGAGTCGGACGAAAGATTTCTCAAAGTAAAAGGTAGCCTGGTACCTTTTAGCTAAAATCCCCAGTGGGCGGGGTCGGCGAAGACCTTCAAGGTTTGGCCCGCGAACCATTTGGGCTGGAAGTCCTTGAAGTGAGTCGAGCCGGCGTGGCCGGACTGACCCACGGGCATGATCCACGAGCTCTTCGCCGGATCGGCGAGATCCCAGACGAGCCGCACGGAGGAACCCGACTTGTGGGCTTCCATGCGAATGAGATCGCTGTAACCCCATTGCGGCGTTTCATCTATGGCAAAAAGACCGCCGATGACGGGAACGGCACCCGCGAAAGGATGCTGGGCTTCCCAGCGATTACTCATGTTGTACGCTTTGTCGGGCGAGATCTCCCCGAGGGCCCGCGCCTTACCGAGAAGGAAAGTGGCCACTTCCGCTTCCGTTAACCCGAAAGGCGAGAGGCCTTTCTCCTTCTGAAAAATCGCGAGCGTCCAGGCGTTGTCCAAGTTCCACTTGTACTCGAGCGTTTTGCTGCCTTCCGGGAGAAATTTCTCGCGAAGCCGAGCGAGCAGTAAACCTCTGAAAGCTCCGTCGATGTGCAGGGCTTGAGTGAACGCAACGGGATTGCCTTCAGCCGACCCGTCCCAGGGCTTCCAAGATTCGACGAGCTTGGCTTCTTCCGCGTCTCCCGGAATGGCATGCTGGCTGACCCAGCGAAGCAGCGCCTGGTGATACAGCGACGTCGAGTCTCTTTGCAGCTTCTCCATGTCGACCAAACGGAGTGAGTCGGAGCTATCCAAGACTTGCTGGATTCGCTTCGTACGATTTTCGCCGCAGAAATAGTGGCCGAAGTCGCCGGTCCACATGCGCTGGTTCGCGGAGACGATCCGCGCGTCCGCGCCTTTTACGGGTTGGCTCGCGGGGCGGTAGAGACGAAGCCGTTTTTCCGGAGGCTCGACCGCGGTCCACTGACCGGTTTGCGCGTCTTGGGGGACGTGACCGGAGACTTTCCGGGTGACGCCACGGCCGCTCAAGCGATAGCCCATGTTTCCCTGTCGATCGAGATAGAACACGCTCGCCGCGGGCGTGCCCATGTCATCGAAGGCGCGGTTGAACTCGGTCCAGTTGGTAGCCGCCGCGATTTCAAGAAGCGGCAGCCGGGCGACGCCTCTTTGGTAGACGAGCCATTGCCGGGAGTACTCTCCCGCCGGCAAATGCTCGGGGCGGGAGAGGGGGCCGCGTTTGGTGAAGCGCGCTCTGACCGTGACGTCGGCGTGGCCGCGCACCTTGATGAAGAATTCTTTTTCTTCGACCGGAAGAAATTCTTTTTGTCCCTTCGTGATTTTATCGACGTAAAGTTTGCCGTCGTCGGAGATCTCCTCCTTGAGATTGTCGTCGACGTCTTCCATGCTATTGGTGAATCCCCAGGCGAGGTGAGGGTTCATGCCCAGGACGATGCCCTGAAGCCCGGGAATGGCGGCGCCCACCACCCAGTCTTTCTCCGAAACTCTGAGGCGCATGAGGTACCAGATCATCGGCACGGAAATACCGAGATGGGGATCGTTGGCGAGAAAGTGCCCGGTCTTTCCTCTCCAAACCCAAGCATTGCTGCCCGTGCTCTCATTGATCGGAGCCGCGGAGGCGTGCCGTTCTTCGGGCGTGAGCGGCTTGGAAGGAAGGTATTCGGCGGGGGGCGGAAATTGAATGGGAACCTTTTTGCCGAAGAGAGGCTCGTTCCAGGGGTGGCTTTGCGTGAAAATGAAATCCGCCCACTTCGGCCCAAGGGATAGGCGCCAAACGGCATCGTAGGTTTCCCAGTCGTTTTTGCCGGAAAGATCTTCGGCCATGGAGAGATAGACCAGGACAGTGTCCTTGCAAGTCCAGGGCTCAGGGTTCACGCGAAGGATCAAGTACTCGAGGCCCCAGTGATAGTGATTATCATCGATAAAACGGTTCACTCCTTTGGCGTAGGCTTCGCAAAACCGCTTCTCGTCGGCGGGGAGATCGGCTTCGGTTTGGGTCGCGACAGCATCCCAGTTCTCTTGCTTTCGCCGGGCGTCGAGTTTTAGGGTTTGCTTGTTGTCGCCGTACCACTCGCTCAGCCGGCCGGCCACGAACCGGCGCATGAGATCCATTTGCCAGAGCCTATCGGAAGCGACGACGTAGCCTTGTGCTTCCACGAGGGCATCCCAAGTGGGTGCTTCGAGAGTGGGAATGCCGTCGGAGTCGAACTCCACCTTCGCCGTCTTGAACGACTTCCAGTCGACCGCTCGGCTACCCTGATGGGTGCCGATCCAGACCGCCGACCCCAGAACCACAAGACAAACGACTAGAACGATACCAAGGGCCAGCTTCAATTTTTGTTTCAAGGGGATTCCTCTAGAAGGCTTCGTTGAAGTTCAGATAGAAAGCAGACTCATCGCGAGAAAACGCGAAATCGATGCGAGCTTTCGCGACGAAATCGGGAGGAAGGCCGAGGCGCAGGCCCAGGCCGCCCGTGAGTTTCGGCCGGCCGAAGTCGCCGAGGTTCTTGTCGGCGGTGTCGCCCACGCCCATGAAGCCCACGAAACCGAGCCAGCGAAGGACGTCGAGCCGAGTCTCGCCTTGCGCCATGTAGTAATGACGCCCGCGCAATCGATTGGACTGAAAGCCGCGCAGCTTTCGGCTTCCACCGAGATTGAAGCGGTATTGGTATCCCGGATCGCCAAAGGCCGTGCCAAACGCCAGCTGCCCGGCGAGCACGATGGACTCAGTCGCCTTCATGAAATGGCGCGACTCGAGCTCGAGCCGCACGAAATCCACCGCGCTTCTTCGCGAGCTGAGGGTGGACGGGCCGTAGTCGAGTTTCGCGAGATAATACTGACCCTGCTTGGTGAGTACGGTGTGATCCCGCGTGTCATAATTCAAGGCGATGCCGACGACAGGAGTGAAATCGTTGCCGAAGATTTGGCGTCCGCTAACGGCGTCCACGCCCGTTTCGTTGCGATAACGCAATTCGGTGAGTAACCCGGCGCTAAGCTGCCGGGAGTAACGTTTCCAGACCGAAGGATTGAGCACAGTTTTGAAGATGTCGATCTTCTGCTGGATCTTGGGATTGGTTAAGTTTCCTTCACCAAAATACGAATCGAAGAAGTTCGAGGCCTCGAACTCCAGCTTGTAGTACATGTCCGCGTGGTTCCAATAGGTGTATTTGCTCTCGATGGCGTACACGCTCTTTAACGTCGCAAACAAGAGCAGGTCGAGATTGCTCATGGGAGCGATCGTATTGCCCCGAAACATGGCGCCGCCGAACAAAAACCCATAGGTCGGGTCGTACCCGATGATGGGTGAGAGCGAGAGCCCGTTTGAAATGCGATTCTTCATGTCGTCGTTGATCGCCTCCCCCTCGGGAGCGGGGGTTGGCGCGACGGCCGCTAATTTTCGCTTCGGCGGGGCCGCAGCGGCCTTGGCGGGAAGCCAAAATAACGACGATAAGAGGAGTAACGCCGAAAAGGACCGCGAGCCGAGTTTTATAGTCATTTTAAAGCAAACGATACCATATCGAGGACAGAGACGCAGCTGGGGGGAAGGGCGCTTGCCACAATTCGAAGAGGAATGCGCAGGCTTTCTTCGTAACCATTTCGTCAGGTTTGCCGGGCAATGTGGAACTAGACGTTTCACGTAAGCACAGGGAGCCTGCATCATGACGAACCACTTTGAAGGGCGACGCCCTCTCTCCTATTTCTTTCTCTGGATCGGTCTGCTGCTTGGGGGGGTGTTCCGGTAGCGGCAGCTTGTCTCGCAATCAGGCGAACAACCCGCTGCCCGATACGGGCGGCGCCACGCTCGGCCATGAGCAAGTCGGCGGGTTCGACTACGCCGGCAACGGCAATCAGTTGCCGACCTCCGAAGAGCAAGCCGCTTTGGCGAAGGTCGAGCAAAACCTCGAGCCTCTCTCTCCCAACGCGGCAACCGCCTTTCCCCAAACCGTCATCGTCGGCATGCAACAACTCCAAAGCCAGCAGGCCAAGGGAATGGATACTTCCGCGTTGCGCATGGCCTTGTTCGGTCAGCTCATCACCGCCTGCGCGCAAGACGTCAGTCGCTTCGTGCCCCGCCCGGGTGAGCCGCTGCTCGGTTCCTGGATAGGCGCTTGTACGAGCGGCAGCGGAAATCCCGTCGTCGCTTCCGTCTTCGCCAAGTATCCGAGCACCTCGGGAGGCGTGCCCGCCGGCAGCCCGGCTTTATTCGTGGCCTCCGTGGACTCGAGTGGAAGCCCTGGAGCGGGCTCGATCCAGGTGGGGCCCGACGGTACGGGCCAAGCGATCGTCAATGCTGACGGCGGTCCTTGGAAAGGAACGATGACCGATCAGCCCCAGGCCGGAATCGGAACCTTCACGAGCTCGGGAGGAAGCTGCAAACAAGTCACCGCGAATCTCGTCAGCAGCCGCAACCCCATTCCCGCGAAGTACGACGAGGCCATCAAGCGTCTTGGCCAGTGTTATCGCCAGGCGCTGATCTTGGTGAGCCCCATTCTCAGTAGCTACGTTTACGAGCTGACGCCTAGCTCCGCTCAGGCGGTCATTAAGGCCCTTCAACTTCAATAGAGGAAACTACTCATGAGACGGCATCAGAAAATGGCTTGGATGACGATGATTTGGATCGTGGCTTTGGGACTTGCGGCCGCGGGAAGGGCGCGAGGGGAAACCAACGTGATTTTCGTGCCCATGCCGCCCGTCACCTTCGATGCTATGGGAATTCCGAAGGAGCCGGCGTCGGTCCAGGCGGCGCTCTCGCAAGGCGGCGTCGATCCCAGCCTTCAACTCGTGTTTCAAAACTATTTGTTAGGAGAGTGCGTCAAGAAGGCGCTTGGTGAAGCCCCTAATCAAAGAACTTTCTATAAGAACGCGTATCAGAAGTTTGCGAATGCCACTTGCACGCTCTCTCGGTGTTTTCAGCGGGGCATGATGCTCGACAGTCGAGCCCGAACCCGGAGAACGGCGGAACGGAAAGCGAAGCGCAACAGAAGGCAATGCGTAATATCGCCGATAGTCTCTCCAGGAACATCGCCTCGAACTCTTGTCCCGCGAAATAACCGTGCGCTTCTTTCGGGCCTGCCTCGGCTTGGGGCAGGCCCGAAAAAGAACGGGACACCTTCTCACCAAAGATTTGTCGGGTTGTGGCTAAGCCGGTACTCTAAACGTTCTTGGGCCCGAAAATTAAAAACCGCCAGGGGTTCGCGCTGGTCAACGTTCTCGTTGCTTCAGTGATAGTGTTTATCTCCCTCGTGTATTGCGCTAAAGTTTTGACGGCGAGCCGCCGCGTCGCGACGACCGGCTGGGATCATGTAGTAGCCGAGGTATACGCGTCCGAACTGCTCGAGCTCTTCCGGGCGATGCCTACCGCGGATCTCCTGGCTTATCTGCAGACTAATCCCGCCGACGACACCTTGCCGCCTTACTACTTTTGCGCCGATATCAACCTACTCGACCGGGCGACGGGCGCCCGCTTAAATCCCGATCCGGTGGCAACCCTCGATACCACTCCTCTCGACTGGGCGGAGACGGCGAATCTGAAGCCGAACCGCTTCTATCGGGTCAACATCATCAATATCAAAACGCTTGCGATCAATACGGCACGTTGTGTCGCGGACGCCCGCTCGGAGGGAGTGCCGGCGAGCGCTTTCGTCTGGATGACGGGCGGTTTCCGATCCTCGCCGAGGTCAATACCAATGGCAGCGACGCGGTGATGAATGGGAACGAAGTGGCGTGGCTTTGTCAGGGTTGCGGCAAAGGGAACCGCAAGAATCGGCCCGCTAACGCCAGCACCAGCCAAACTCTCGAGAAGTATGTCCTCGCCATTCCCGGCGCTTACAAGAACAGCCAAGGAAACCCGCCGTCACTGATCATCGAGTATGCGACTCCGGTCGCCGCGGCCTCCGGGTTTCTGGTCGACGTCGATCAAAATGAAATTTGGACGGCTATTCCTCTGAATGCGGCTGGCAAGCCGCTTACCGCCGCTCAAGGGTGTACGGATTGGGCCGTGCACGCGCCGCCGAGACCCAAAGATGGCTGGAACGGGCAGGCCAAGCAATTCGACGTGAGCTGTGACGATCAGGAAATTTACGCGGTCAAAATCGAAGGCGATAAGAAAATCAACATCATCGGCTTCGCTTTCGACCGATTCTCCCCGGCTTCCAAGATCTGCTCTTGTCCTTGATGTCTCGCCCGGATTAAGTTGGCCACGTGCAATGGCGCTGGAAAACTTTCGAGTCTCTTTCGGTACACGAGCTCTACGCCATCCTGCGGCTCAGGCAGCAGGTCTTTTGCGTCGAACAGAAGTGCGCCTATCAGGACGTCGACAACTGGGATCCGAAGGCGTGGCATCTGATGGGGTTCGAGAAGGGTGAGCTCGTGGCGTACCTCCGGGCTTTCCCAAAAAACGTGCGCTATGAAGAGGTCTCCGTCGGCCGCGTGGTCACGGCACCCGAAGCGCGCCGCCACGGTTACGGCCGGGAAGTGCTCAGTCGGGGCATCTCACTCGCCGAAGAGGCCTTTGGCCTCGGTCCCATGAAGATCGCCGCTCAGGCCTATCTCGAGAAATTCTACGGCACCGCGGGTTTCGTGCGCGTTAGCGACGAGTATCTAGAGGACGACATTCCTCACATCGACATGCTGAGGAAATAGCGAGCTATCCCTGAGGAAGGCTTGCGCTGAGTCGTTCTCTTCTCCGAGGCAACCACGACGAGAGACTCGCCTTAATTTCAGCCAAAGTCGCGGGGCTGGCGAAGAGGCTATACACGCAAGGCACCACGAAGAGAGTAAGTACCGTCGAGACCAGCACTCCGCCAATGACGGCGAGTCCCATCGGAATTCTCACTTCCGCTCCCGGCCCCCAAGCCATGACCGCCGGAACGGCCCCAACAATCGTCGCGACCGAAGTCATCAAAATGGGACGCAACCGAATCGGGCACGCTTCCATGAGGGAGTCGCGCACACTCTTTCCTTGAGCTCTCAGCTGATTAGTGAAGTCGACGAGAAGAATCGAGTTCTTCTTTGCGATTCCCATGAGCAGCACGAGCCCAATGAAGCTGTACATGTTCAGAGACTGGCCGCCCAGGTAGAGGCTCAAAAAAGCTCCCGACATCCCGAAGGGAAGAGCCAGGAGAATGGTGAGCGGATCGACGAAGCTATTATATTGAGACGCGAGCACCATGTACGAGAAGACCAAGCCTAAGAGAATCGCGAACCACAGGCTCTCGAACGAATCGTTCATCGCTTCCGAGTTTCCGCTCAAGGCGAAGTGATAGCCGCTGGGCATCGCCTTGGAGGCGATGCCCTCGACGTTTTGCAGCGCAACCGATTGCGAGACGTTTCTTGCGACGTTCGCCGTGATCGTGATGGAACGCTCGCGGTTTTTACGATTGATGGTTTGATTGCTCGCCTGCTCGATCACCGTCATGACCTTGGATAGAGGAACGGGCTGACCGCGGTTGTTGCGCACTTCGTAGCTGAGAACGCGATCGACGGAGTTCTTGTCGGGAGAGCCCGCCATGACTTTGATTTTCCATCGGTGGCCGTCGACTGAGTATTTTCCTGCTTCTTGTCCGCCGATGAGAAGGCTCGCGGTCCGGGTGATGTCCGCGATGCTCACGCCCCGGGCCAAAGCTTGTTCGCGGTTTGGAATGAGCTGAATCTCGGGAAGCGACGGACGGAAGTCTGAGTTTACGTCGGTGAGGAGTCCCGACTCGGTCATGCTTTTCTTGATCTTCTCTGAGGTTTCGACAAGGACCTCTTCGCGTGGTCCCTGAATGGCGAACTCCACGGGGAAACCCTTCGCGGTTCCGGCGAAGCCTTGCTGGGAAAGGTCCATGAAGAAGACCATGGCTCCCTTCGTGTCTTTCAGAGCCTCTCTATAGATACCGATGTACTCCTGCTGAGTGAGCACGGAGCCCTTCGTTGCGTCCTTGGGACGCTCCGATTTCGGCTTCAAGGTGACGAAGACGGAAGACTGGTTCGCTTGCCCATTAGGGAATCCGCCGACGAACGCCTCGAAGTTCTTGATTTCAGGACGAGCGGAGAGAAAGGCTTCCACCTCGCGCGTTTTCTTTTCCGTCGCGGAGAGAGGCGTGCCGGGTGGCGTAAAGATCTGAACCGCGATGAAGCTCTGATCCTGGGGCGGCACAAGCTCTTTGCGGAGACTGCCGAACACAATCAAGGAGCCGAGAAAGAAGGCCAACGCGAGACCGACCGTGAGCCAGCGCCGGTGTAGCGCTTTTTCCAAGATCACACCGTAAGCTTGGCCCGTTTTGGCAAACATGGACTCGACCGAGCGGCCTATCCAGCTCGTACGCTCTTCGCTGACTTGCAAGAACTGCGAGCAGCGCATCGGAGTGAGAGTAAGCGCTTCAAGTAGCGAGATAGCGACGGCCACCGTCAAAGTGATGCCAAACTGAAAGAGGTATTTGCCAACGATGCCGTTCATCATCGCGACGGGCAGGAAGATGGCGCCGATGGCGATGGTGGCCGCGATGGCGGCTCCCGTAATCTCGTTACTTCCGGTGAGCGCGGCTTCTTCCTTACTCTTACCCATCTCGCGGTGGCGAACGATGTTCTCTAAAACCATGATGGCGTCGTCGACGACGATACCGATGGCGAGCGACAGGCCCAGGAGCGTAAAGCTATTCAAAGTGAAATTCAAAGCGGAGAGAGCGATGAACGTTCCTAAGACGGACGTCGGAATCGCCAGGATGACGTTCAGGGTCGCTTGCCACGAGCCGAGAAAGAGCCAGCACACCAAGGCGGTGAGAATGGCGGACAGAACGAGCGTCATAGTGAGCTCGGCGACCGATTCTCGGATGTAGTCGGTGGAATCGACCGTCAGCTTCGCGTTCACTTCCGGGGGAAGGTTCTTTTGAATCTTCGCGATCTCCGCGCGGACCCGGTCCGCGACTTTTACGGGGTTATGCCCCTTTTGTTTCATGACGCCGATGCCGATGCCCGGAACTCCGGAGGCGCGCACAAGGATGGTCGCGTCTTCCGTGCTGTCCTTGATGTCGGCAATTTGGGCGAGGGAAATAGGAGAATAGTTCGGCTGGCCGCCGCGTTTTTGGATGGCGAGCTTCGCGAGATCCTTGACGTTACTGACCTCGCCGACGAGACGCACGCTCTGCTCTTTTTCTTCCGTGCGGATCTGGCCCGCGGGCAATTCGGAATGCTCGTTCTGAATGGCATCGTACACGTCATTCGCAGTGAGGGCGAAGCGCTTTAGCTTCGCGTTATCGAGCTCCACGCGGCGCAAAGGATCGGCGTAACCCATCAGAAAGATATTTCCGACGCCTTCGATCTTCGTCAGCTCGGGCTTAATGCGATCGCGGACGAAGCTCATGAGGTCGGGAAGCTTCAGCTTCTCGGATGTGACCATCATGAAGAGAACCGGGAAGTCCTCGGGATTCATCTTGGAGACGGTCGGAGTGAGCAGATCTTTCGGGAGCTGACGCGTGACCTGGCCGATGGCGGCCTGGATTTCCTGAATGGCGAGGTTGATGTCCTTATTGAGGTTGAACTCTACGTTCACGTTCGCGCGGCCGAGGGAGCTCGACGAGGTGATGTTCTTAATCCCCTGAACCTGAAGCACGGCTTCTTCGATGGGGTCCACGATTTCGAGCTCCATCAGCTCGGGAGACGCGCCCGGGTAGGAGAGGGAGATATTCGCCGTGGGGAAGTCGACGTCGGGAAGGTTGCCCACGCCCATCTTCTTAAAGGAGAGGGCTCCGAAAATGAGGAGGGCTGCCATCAACATCCACGCAAGGACTGGCCGTCGGATCGAAATTTCGGACAAATTCATAGTGGGCGCATTTATTGACATACCGAGTCGACCGAATCAACTCGGTCGAAGGGCTTTTCCGAG
>JAYUGC010000029.1:0-39241 GCA_043767805.1 Pseudomonadota bacterium
CCCCAATGCCTTCGTCGCCAAAGAAGTAAAAAGGTATCCGTGGCTGCGGTGGGGCGCGAGTCTCAATCCCGCTCGCAAAGATGCGCTGACGCTGCTCGAACAAGCCAAGCGAGATGGCGCCGTCTTGGTGAAATGGATTCCCCCCATCCAGGGAATCGATCCGGCCGACACGGCGAACGTTCCCTTTTATGAAAAACTAAAAGCGCTCGGGCTTCCCTTACTTTCCCACACCGGTCAGGAACGAGCGTTCACCGAGGCGAACGATAGGCTGTCTGATCCCAGACGGCTGAAATTGCCGCTCTCTCTCGGCGTGACGGTCATTGCCGCCCACGCGGCGAGCACCGGAACCACGGACGGCGTCGACAACATGGATTTGCTTCTGCCCATGCTCCAGGAGTTTCCGAACCTCTACGCGGATATATCCAGTCTCACCCAGCTCAATAAGCTCGGTTACTTGAGAAAATTGCTCCTCGACCGAAGGTCGCAGGGAAAATTGCTATACGGGTCCGACTTTCCGCTCACCAATACGGCTTTGGTCTCGCCCTATTACTTCCCCCTCGATCTGACCTGGAAGATGATGCACCGGCTGGCCTCCATTCCCAATCCCTTCGACCGGGACGTGGCCCTCAAACAGGCTTTGGGCGTGCCTTCGGAAGTATTTCTTTCCTCGCTCATAAAGTAGCGAGGTCAAGTTGCGGAAGTCGGTTGGCCATGGCAAATTGGGGGCGAAAACTAGCACCGAGGGGTGGGACGTCCGGGCGGGTGCCTGGCAAAGACCGGCCCTTTTAAGCAGAACAGAGACTGATCCATGGGAAAGAAAAT
Source organism: Pseudomonadota bacterium (assembly GCA_043767805.1). Classification (GTDB taxonomy): domain Bacteria; phylum Bdellovibrionota; class FAC87; order UBA2466; family UBA2466; genus CAZZHG01. The sequence goes on from JAYUGC010000029.1 coordinate 823, forward strand.
TTACGTCGGTAACCTTCCGTTCTCCATGAACGATGACTCGCTCCGACAGCTCTTTACTCCCTTCGGTTCCGTCGAATCGGTTCGCATCATCACCGATCGCGCGACCGGCCGGTCCAAAGGATTCGGCTTCGTGGAAATGGCGACGGACGCGGAAGCCGATTCGGCCATCAAGCAGCTAGACGGCGTCCAAAATGAAGGACGCGCTCTCAAAGTCAACGAAGCCAAGCCCATGGAAGAGCGCAGCGGTGGCGGCGGCGGTGGCGGTTACGGCGGTGGTGGTGGTGGCCGAAGCGGCGGCGGAGGAGGCGGTGGTGGCCGTGGCGGCGATCGCGGGGGACGCGGCGGCGGAGCCGGCGGGGGAGACGATTTCTACTAGAATCGCCCGTTTCAGAAATTTCTAGACGGCCTGCACTTCCCGGCGGGCCGTTTTTTTTAGTGCACCGCGGACTGAAGGCGCTTTTGGTGCTCGCCCCAACGGAACGCGCTTAGGATCTTGATCTCGGACCCAAGCCGCCGCTTCGCGAGATTCTTGGCCCGGCGCTTATCGAGCGCCCGCACCCGGATCGTCTTTTTCACTTTTTCCCGGTGATAGGTAATTACGAACAAATGATACTTTGCTGCCGTTGCCATGATGAATCGCCTCGAAATAAGAAAAACTCAGCGCGCCATATAGGCGCGCTTTACCGCTACGGGAAAATGCTCGAGAGCATACCGTAACATCGTCCGCGGCATCACTTTCGCGTGTCGGTTTAAAAACTTTTCCGTCGCCTTCCGATCGCGCTTTCCGACCTCGCGAAGCATCCAGCCCACGGCCTTGTGAATCAGATCCTCCTCGTCGCCGAGCAATCTTTCCGCGATTTCCAAGAAGGGCTCGAAGCTCCCTTGCTTGATGTAAGCGAAAGTCGAAAGCACCGCGATACGCCGTTCCCAAAAGTTCTTGGAGCGGCTCCATCGGCCGAGCTGAGCCCGGTTTCTCTTCTCGAGATACGGGCCCACGATATAGGACGCGCTCGAATCGACGAGATCCCAGCTATTAATCCATTTCGTCGATCGACAGTAAAGGCGATAGACGTCCCGCTGAACTCTCTTGTCTCCCTTTTCGAACTTTAGGACGAGAAGGAGGAGAGCCAGCAACCTTTCTTCGTGAAAGCGGGAAGCCAGCAAGCGGCTGATGTCGGCAAGCGTGAGCAAGGTGTAATACCGGCGAGCGAGCTCGCGGCTCTGGGGCACCATGACGCCGAGAAATAGGTCCCCTTCCCCGTACTGACCCGGGCCCGATTTGAAAAAGCGGTGCAGGGTCTTCGCCTTTTCGGGATCGGCAATTCGCCTGAGCTCCTTACGCAATGTAGCGAGCTGACTCATTTAGTAGCGGAAAACCGCGGAGGCCCAGGTAAAGCCGCTTCCGAAAGCGGCCATGGCCACGCGCATTCCGGGCTTTAGCTTTCCGGCGCGCAGCGCTTCATCCATGCCGAGAGGCAGGGTGGCGGCCGTCGTGTTGCCGAACTTGTGGATGGTGTTGAAAACCTTGTCCCAGGGAATGCTCATCTGCTGGGCCACGGCCTCGTTGATGCGAAGGTTCGCCTGATGAAAAAGGAAGAGATCGATGTCGGAGAGATCGAGCTTATTGGCCTTCAAAGCCTCGGCGAGAACTTCGGACATACGGCGCACCGCGGAGACGTAGACTTTTTTGCCATTCATCTTCGGGTAATGAAGGCCGGCTTCCATCATCGCGGCGTCCAGGCGCTCGGTGCTGCCGTTCGCGCAACCAGGCGCCATCAAGCAAAGCTCGTCGGCACTCGCGCCGTCCGCGTGCAGATGCGTCGAATAAACGTAAGCGTCTTTGCCGGCGTCTTTGACTTCCGTGCGGCTAATCACCGCGGCGCCCGCGCCGTCCCCAAAGAGCACGGTGACGTCTCTCCCGCGAGTCGACTTATCGAGCCCGACGGAATGGACTTCGGAGCCCACCAGGAGAATGTTTTGGTACATGCCGGAGCGGATGAACTGATCCGCGATGGAAAGCCCATAGAGAAAGCCGGAGCATTGCTGCCGGATATCGAGAGCGGGAACGCCCGGAAGCCCAAGCTTCGCCTGCAGGTAGCAACCCGTGCCCGGAAAATCGTGATCGGGGCTAAGCGTCGCCAGGATGATGAGATCAATTTTGGATTTATCCAGCTTCGCCGCAATAAGGGCGCGCTCGGTCGCCTTCAAGGCGAGATCCGAGTTAGTTTCTCCTTCCACCCAATGGCGTTCCTCGATGCCCGTACGCTGACGAATCCACTCGTCGGACGTATCCATATACTGTTTGAGATCGTCGTTAGTGACGACCCGGGAGGGGACGTAGGAGCCAATCCCCGTGATGCGGCTTCTAATCATGACGAGATATTAAAGCATCGTTTTGACGGGTTTCAACAGCGCCTTTAATGTGGGCGCATGTGGGAAGTCATCGACAGCACCGGCGTCAAAATAGCGGCCTACCTGGCAAAACCCGTCGGAAAAGGCCCGTTCCCAGCGGTAGTGGTCCTTCAGGAGATTTTTGGCATCAACGCTCACATTCGATCCGTTGCGGAACGATTGGCCCAGGCGGGGTACCTGGCCGTAGCTCCGGCGTTGTTTCAGCGCACGGCCCCCGCCTTGGATATCGGTTACACGCCCGAGGAAATTGCCATCGGCCGCGCTCATAAGGACAAGACGACCGGCGCGCAGATCCTTGCCGACGTGAAAGCGACCCTCGCTTTTCTGGGGAGCCGAACCGACGTGCGCGGCGAAAAATTTGGCTGCGTCGGGTTTTGTTTTGGCGGACATGTGGCCTTTCTCGCGGCGACCCTTCCCGAGATGGACGCTTCGGCGTCGTTCTATGGCGCGGGTATCGCCACCCTGACTCCGGGAGGCGGCGCGCCCACGATTTTTCGCGCACCCGCCATTCACGGCGAGATCGAGCTCTTCTTCGGCACGAAAGACAAAAGCATTCCGCAAGATCATGTGGATAAGATCGAAGCGGCCTTGACCGAAGCGGGGGTAAAGCACGCCATTCACCGTTATCCCGCCGGTCACGGCTTTCACTGCGATCAACGCGAGGATTTTGACGCCGCTTCCGCCAAAGACGCATGGGCGAAAACCTTGGATCTTTTCCAGCGGCGTTTACTTTAAGCCGATGGCGTCCCGTACGCGGGACAGCGTGCGACCGGCAAGAACGCGCGCTTTGGCCGCGCCTTCCGCCAAGATCTTATCGAGGCCCGCCTTGTCGCTCATGAGTGTTTCGTAACGAAGGCGCGGCTCGGTGAACTGCCTATCGAGAGCGAGATAAAGCGCTTCCTTCGCTTCTCCCCAGCCGATTCCCGTCTGGTAGCGGGTCGCGAGCGCTTTTATTTCCTCGGGCGTCGCGAAATGCTTATACAGCAAGAAGATGTCGGACTTCTCCGGATCCTTCGGATCCGTCGGCAAAGAAGAGTCGGTCTTCATTTTCATGACGAGCTTACGCAGTTTTTTCGACTCGAGAAAAATGGGAATGGCGTTGTCGTAGCTCTTGCTCATCTTCCGGCCATCCAGACCCGGCACCACCGCTACCGATTCCTGCACCAGGGCCTCGGGCGCGCGCAAAACGTCCTTACCGTAATGGTGATTGACCTTATGAACGATGTCGCGCGCGATTTCCAAATGCTGCACTTGATCGGCGCCCACCGGAACTTTGTGCGCGTCGTACAAGACGATGTCCGCCGCCATCAGGACGGGGTACTCGTAGAGACCGATGTTCACCCCGTGATCGGCGTCCCGCTTGTGCGCTTCGTTCTCCTGGACTCGCGCCTTGTAAGCGTGAGCGCGGTTCATGAGTCCTTTTTCGGTGAAACACGACAAGATCCACGCCAGCTCGTACGTTTCGGGAACGTCGGACTGACGATAGAAAACGGTTTTCTTCGGATCCATGCCGAGCGCGAGCCAGGTGGCAGCGACTTGATAGGTCAGATCTTTCAGCTCTTCCGCGGTCGGAGTCGAGATGAGCGCGTGGTAGTCGGCGATGAAGAGAAGGCTGTTCACGTCGGGCCGGTTCGCCAGCTCGATGGCGGGCCGAATGGCTCCGAGGTAGTTGCCGATGTGCGGAGTGCCCGTGGGCTTTACTCCCGTGAGAATCGTCGTCGCGCTCATTTCGGGGAATATAGCCGTCCGCGCGGCGGCTTGCACCCAACTTGACGGCAGCGCGCCTTCTTTGGATGGTCGTCTCGTGGACTGGAGCTCTCTTTTGCTAAATGCCGCCCGCGACGTGGGATGTGACGCCGTCGCCGTTTTCCTAAATCGTCCCGAGCGGAGAATCGCCGAACGGGTCGCGTTTCTAGGGGAGGCGCCGAGGCCCAGCATCCCCTTTGGGGTCACTCCCCTCGGGGAATGCGCGGCCACGGGAGTTGCCCTTCACCGGGAAACGAAAAATACCAAAGCATTTAAGTACCATAGCCACCTCTACCTGCCGCTGCTGTCCACGGAGGGAACCCCCTTTGGCGTGGTCTCCTTCTCGGCGGTGACACCCGATCATTTCGCGGTCCCTGAAGTGGTGACGCGAGCGCAACGCTGTGCCCAAAGTCTCACTAGAACGTGCCTGGAGAACCCCTAAAGCGCGTTCCTTCATTGACTCGATGCATTATAGGACTATAAATGCGCGCATTGAAATTAACGTTCCCCCTTGGAGATCTAAAAATGTTGCCAGTTAAACGCTCTCTCTTAGCGGCCCTTCTCGTTCTCGTAGCGGTTCCGTCTTTCGGTAAGGAAGTCATCAAACAAGCCCGCGCGAACGACGTCGCTTCCGAATATCAGCTCAAAGACAACGGCGATTTGTTCCGCGTGGTCAATGGCCGCAAATGCCAGGTCACCAATAACGTCCTCGAGTTCAAAATCTCGCAGCATGCGCAAGATACCGCGATGATCTATTTCATCAAGGACGAGAACACCCCGAACCTTTACGTCTTGCACAACGCGGAACGCACGGGTAACTGCCCGAAGGCGAATAAAACGCTTCGCCAGACGGACATCGACAAAAAGAACGGTGACTACCGTTACATCGTCGTTTCGAACCCCGACTCGACGTTCGCGAGCGCGGTCCTTTCCCGCAACGGCGATTTCAGCGTCTGGAGCGACACGACCCGTGAGTTCCTCATGCACAACGTCGCCGAGTTCGTGAAGCACAATCAGTTCGGCGTGCGGGGCGCCCCCTTCTCGAGCTACGTGCTCTTCGCGTTGAACGACAACGGCTACGTCCTCAAGGTCAAAGGCAGCGGCATCGCGGCGTCCAGCTTCGATTTCTCTGAGCGCTACGCCGACCTCAAGGAATTCAAGAGCAAGTACAAAATCGATCAAAATTAAGTTCAGTAAATTCTAAAAAGTCCCCCGAGTTCTCACGGTCTCGGGGGATTTTTGCGTTCCCCCCTTCGATCGGGGATGCCACTGGTTGCTGGATGCTGGTACGAGGTAGGCATTATTGATCTCATCCTCACGGCTCCCCCGTTAACGAGAAGCCTGACAGGAAAAGATCGAATAGATTTCCTCGTACCAGCATCCAGCAACCCGTGACCGGCCCTTTTCCCGTGTTTCGTGTTTAGGCACAAGCCCCCGCCAATCTCATGATCTCCTTCGCGAATCCGACGCGAAATGAGTGTCTAAGATTTTGACGGGTGTCAGGAAACTTACGGCTGTAAACCCTTCCTACACGCCTGAATACCACTGGCATGCACGTTGCTCATGTGACTCGCCGACGAGATCGCGTACCGACAGAAAAGTCGGAGAGCGAGTACGAAATTTAATTTTGTTCATGGGGGTCCTTGTGACGAAAAAGATGATTCGCATTGCCTTGAGTTTAGGTTTGGTTCTTTCGACCATCGCGCCCGAAGCGGGAGCGGCGGTTTCCGTGGGCGTGCAAACCCGCAGAGTTCAAGTCGGCGTTAACGTCGGCGTTCCCGGTCCGATGCAAGTCGGGCCCCACGGCGTACCGGGAGTTCCCGGAGTGCCGATGGTGAATCCGCAGTTCGGTCCTGGCGGTCCTCGCCCGGTAGGCGTTCAAGTCCGCGTTCGCGCGGGCGGACGTTGCGGCCGGTTCGGTTGCCGGGCTCGCGTGCGAGTGCGCGGCGGTTGTGGTGGCGGCGGATGCGCGGGCCGTCCTCAGATGGGCTTTAACGGCGGTTGCGGCGGCGGAGGCTTCGGCCAATGCGGAATGCCCAGCCAGCGCAACTTCGCGGTCGTTCGCTTCGGCGGCGGTTGTGGCGGCGGCGGCGGAGGCATGGTTGCCTTCGGCGGCGGCGGCGGCGGCTGCGGCGGACGTCGTTGTTTCTAAGCGAGTTAAGAGAGACAGAGTAGAGACAGTAGTCAGCTAATAGAAAGGCCTATCTCCCCGCAAAGGAGATAGGCCTTTCCTTTTTTAAGCTATCAGAACGATCTTAATGAAAAGATCCTTCGGCTACGCCGCAGGATAAATCGAGTCGAAACTTTACACCCGATTTAGTTCGTTCCCGTTTCTTTCAAACGGCGATCGATAATCTCTTCGAACGCGGGCGTGGGATACGCGCCCTTCAAGCTGATACCGCCGACGATGAAGCCAGGGGTTCCGGTGATGCCGAACTTCTGCGCTTCCGCCGTATCGGCCGAGATGATGTTCTTCACGCGATCGGACTCCATGTCCTTCTTCATCTTCGCCATGTCGGCGCCGGCCTTCTTCGCCATCTCGTCCAAGAACTTCTCGTCCTTCATCTCGCCCTGCTTGTCGAACACGAGATCGTGGAATGCGTAAGCCTTCTTCGGGCTCTGCATCACGATGGCCTCGAAGCGCTTAGCCGCGGGCATCGCAAAGGGATGAAACTCGAGAGGAAGGTGCTTGAAGATGATGCGGATCTTGTCGCCGTACTTCTTCTCGAGCTCCTTCACCGTCTGAAACCCACGGCGGCAATAGGGGCATTGAAAGTCGGAGTACTCGACGACCGTGACGGCCGCGTTCGGATTGCCCATGACGGCGCGCTCGGCGGAGATCTCAGGCGTCTTGGGCGCCTTGAACTCGGCTTCCCGGGTCTGTTTCTCATCCTTCTCCGCTTGGTCGCGGCTTTCCTTCTGAGCGGCTTGATGCGCTTTCATCATCGCCTGGGTCATCTGGAAAGGATGGGCCTCGAACGCTTCCGTGAGGATGTCCGGGTTGTCCTTCAATAGCTTCTTCAACTGACTCGGAGTGGGAGAGCAGGCGACGATGAACAACGCCAGCACGGCGGCCACTACGCCAAAACTGTTTTTAGAAATTTTCATGATGATAGATCTCCTGAATTGGTGGGAATCCCCACTTAAAGAACCCGGTTATTTTACGCGTAACTAAACTCAAAAGGCAACGCTAGGCGTCTCACGACTCACCGTTTAAACGTTCTTTTCTTACGTATTTTCTCAGCAATCGCTCAATTTGCGGGCCCGATGACCCGATATTCCCCGGTTACGAATTACCGCTACGGCAAGCTCACCTGCAAAGGTTGGCTCAAGCCCGCGGGCAACGGCTATGAAGTGTGCTTCAACTTCGGTAACAAAACCGTGTTTGCGAGCAACTTCATTCACGCCACCGAAGCGACCCAATGGTGGACGTTGATGAACCGGGAAATCAAATCGTTCGCGGCGAAGCACAAAGCCACGACGACTTTCCCCAAAGCGAAGTACAGCCACTTCCTCACTTCGCATCTGTACAACTGCTACTACCGCTTCCTCGATAAGCTTTTCGCGAAGCATACCAAGACCTACCGCACCGCGGTCGTGCGCGATCTCCGGACTTTCAAGCGCCTCGCCAGCCGCACGCCTTCGAGCTTGCGCACGAAGTTGCTCAAAGCCGCTTAAATCGAAACGACCAAAAAGAGGGGCGTTGCGCGAGCACCGCCCCTCTTTGTTTTGACGGTAACCGACGGCGATCCGTGACGTCTAAAAAGTGTGTGGACACTTTTTAGACGTCACGGGCTAGATCGTGATCTTTTTGGAGGCCGAGAGAAGATTGCCGGTGTCTTTTCGCACTTCCGGCGTATCAAAGCGCACGCGCACTTCCCACTCACCCTTGACGTCCTTCTCGTCCTGCTCCCACTTCTTCTCTCCGTCGAGATGGCCTACGTGCTGGCCCTTCATCCACCATTCGATGGTGAGCGGCGCGAGCGGCGGCGTCACGACTTCCATTTGCACGCGGCCCGGGCTCGGGCGGGCGACTTTGAGCTCGTCGATGACCTTTACCTTGCCGAAGAATTTCAGCCAGTTGTTCTCCTGGCATACCGGGCAGAAATGGCGTGAGCTCATGTTGCGCATCAGACAGGTCTCGTTGGTCGCGCGGTAGCCGCCGACGCCATTGGATCTCATGAAGTTGGGGAAAATGCCGACGTGCTCCTGATCGAAGTCGAAGTCCCGCGCGTACTCGTGCACGGTGAGCGAGGAGAGAAAGTTATTGCCGTCGTTCACGCCGCTGCCGAATTTCAGCTCGTGCGCTCCTTTGGAGAATCCGTCCTTCCAGACGAGATCGTAAAAAGTGCGATCGGGCGTGCCGGGGCTATGAACCGCAATGGACTCGCCATCGAGCGTGACGTCCAAATCATGATCGGTCTCGACGCCGGAGGCGCTAAAGCGGATGGCCCGCGTGCCCCAGTCCCCGGTGCTGTCGAATTTGACGACGAGCGGGCCCGACGCCAAATTTTTCCACGGCCAGTCGACGAAATGGGCCACGGACTTTTCCGGCTTCGCGCCGCTTTTTAACCAATGGTTCCAGGTCACTTTCGACGAGCTGCTGAAGTTCGCACCGAAGAAGGTCGCTTCGCCTCCGTCGTACTCCTCGCCCACGCGCCCGAAGTTGTGGCCTAGCTCGTGACGAAGCACGATAGGGCCGCTGGTGACGGACGAAGTGGTGATGGCGAACTGTCCCCCCAGGCCGCCGTAATAAGGATCGTTGGCGACGAGGATCGGGTAATCGCAATCGGGAGCTTTGGAGCAAGAGCTGGAGGCCGCGGCGGAGTCGCCCGGCATGATCGCCCTTAACGTATCTCCCACCCGATAGAGCCGGTAAGCGGTGTTCTTCGGCCGATCGTTCTTGCCAATGCCCGACTCGGCGGAAGCGCGGAAGACGGCGTGCACGTTGAAGATCGCCCGGTACGAGGCGTAGGTATCGCTCTTGAAGATATCGTCGACTAAACGCTGAACATCGGCCAAAAACTTCGGCTTCTCGGCAGCGGTGTACCCGTCTCCCATGAAAACCAAGTCGATACGGTTCGCCGGCGGGCCGTTGGAGACCAAGGTAACCACCTCATCGATGGCGCGCGCGTCGCGGTGCTTAACTTCGATGACTCCGCGGGCTTTCAGCATGCCACGGAGCATCCCGGAGTCCGTGCTCTCCAGCTCCACGATGACGCCCCCCCCGAGATCGACGTTCTCGCCGATGAAACGGGGATACGAGCGTTCCACCACCGCGCGCGTGAGCAAATCCTCGTCGAGCAAAGTAGTCTTGAACGACTCCAGAACCCGGCGTCCCTTCGCGTCTTCGCTGTACTGAGCGCGGTACACCGCGCCCTCGCCGCAAAGCGGCAAGAAAAGGGTGACAAGCGCAAGCCAAACCGCTGCGGTTTTCATAAGCGATCCCCCAAGTTTTTCGATTCCTCTACGGTACTGCGGGAGCGGCGGGGGCGCAACGCTCGGCTCGGGCCCGGGGCGTCATGATCTATCTAGAGAGCGACGCGTTATCGCCGTCAAGAAAGCGGCGCAAACAACCGATGAAATAAAGGTAATCGCAAAAAACGGCTCGTCTTTTTCACGCCATGCTCTTCACCGACCGCCTCTTTCTTTTTTACTTTCTACCGACCGCGTTGATCTTGCATCGCCTGGCTCTCTGGAAGTCTCCTGAAGGGACCTACGGAAAATGGCCGCGCCTCATGCTCTTCTCGCTCACGCTGATTTTCTACGGTTGGACGAATTGGTGGTGGCTGGTTCCTTTCCTGCTCTCGGTGATTTTTGATTTCTTGTGGGCGAAACGCCTCTCCGAAGCGCAATCGGATGGCCGGCGAAAGCTCTGGCTCGCGCTCTCAGTTTGCCAAAACCTGGGTCTTCTCGCCGTCTTCAAATACTGGAATCTGATCGCTGAAGGCATTGAGGCCCTGAACCCGGCCTGGCACATTCCCAGGAGCACTTTGCCTCTTCCCGCAGGCATTTCTTTTTACACCTTCGAGTCCCTGAGCTTCGTCATCGACGTGTATCGGCGAGACATCACGCCGCCACGCACACGTCTAGAATTTCTGACCTACATCGGCATGTTTCCACGCTTCATCGCCGGACCCATCGTTCGTTACCGCGACTTGCGCAACCAGCTGGACCGGTACCAGGGCATGCAGGTGAGTGAAGGATTGGCCGTCTTCATTCAGGGTCTATTTCGCAAAGCCTGTCTCGCCGACAGCTTCGCCGTCTTCGCGGACTATGCATTCGGGGCCACGTCTCAGCTCGACTTTTTCTCGGCGTGGATTGGGGTGCTCGCCTACACCATGCAAATCTACTTCGACTTCTCCGGTTACTCGCTGATGGCCATTGGACTCGGCAAATGCCTGGGCTTTTCCTTTCCCGCGAACTTCGATCGCCCTTACCTGGCCACCTCCTTCCGCGATTTCTGGCGGCGCTGGCATATCACTTTGTCGATGTGGCTCAGAGACTACCTCTACATTCCTCTCGGCGGCGCCAAGCGAGGCACGGCGCGGAGGTATGTGAATCTCCTCCTGACCATGGTCATCGGCGGTCTGTGGCACGGCGCCTCGCTGATGTTTCTCGCTTGGGGAGCCTGGCATGGAGGGCTGCTCGTTCTCGAACGCGTCACGGGTTTCGCCGATAAGTCTCCTCGCTGGGTCGGGCGGCTAGTCACTTTCTTTGGCGTCACACTCGGCTGGGTATTTTTCCGCGCGGCAAATGCCACCGAGGCCACTCATATTTTCAAGGCGCTCTTTTCGCCTTGGAACCGGGTCGTTACTTTCAACCCGACCGCCGCGCTGGTCTCGCCGGTAGCTCTGGGCTTTAGCGTTCTGGGACTCGTTTATTGCTTCCTCGGAGAAGACCTCAAACTAGGGCGAGGTAATCCTCGCTGGCAGCAAGCGTGGCCGCTCGCCTTGGCGGGACTCGCCCTCGTCGTGCTTTTCAGCAATGAAGTCATTCCTTTTCTCTATTTTCAGTTTTAGGAGATCGACGGTTGGAACCCACGACGCAAAAAAAACGACTTGCCTGGCACTTGCTGGCTGCCGTCGTCGTGTATCACGCGAACAATGTCCTGCACCTCACCCGGCCGGTAAAAAATGGCTGGCATGCGTTCGATGCCAGCCGCGCCGCCATCGCCGGAGTGGGCCATACCGCGCGCTACTTTCTCGGTCAGGAAAACTCCTTCTTTTTCTTCGGACAAAAACAACCGCATCAACGCCTGTACGAGAGATCTGATCTAGACCTCGAGAAAGCTGGGTTGGAAAAACACGCGCTACCGCATCTCGCTAAAGTCACGACGCTCTTTCGGGCAGCCAGATGCCGCGGCATCATCCCCATGGCAGCGCTCATCCCACCGAAATCCATCATCGAGCGCGAGCGTTTGCCGGAGGTGCTCCCTCCGAACGAATTGTGGGAATCGCTCGGCCCCAAAGTCGCGGAGGACGCCGGGATAGGCCACCGCGTTCTGCGGACTCAAGATCCCCGGTTCTTTTTGGATCTCTTCAAGCCTTTCCACAGCTACCACAAGCAGTTTCCGGAAGAAGACATCTACGTGCCGTGGGATTACCACCTAACCTCTTACGGCATGGCAATCGTAACGGCGGAAATCGTCAAACAGCTCGCCGCGCGGGGAGAGCCTATCGCTCAACCGACTCTCGTGCGCCGGGCTTCGATGCCGGCGCAATACCTGGACAATCTGGTTACCATGCTGCACCTGCCGGACAGAGTTCTAACGAAGCTGCCTCAATTCTCTTGGACGGAACCGATCTACGAAGTCGAGGCGGAGGGCAAGCTCACCGGCGTTAAGCGAGTCGTATTGCTCGGCACCAGCTTCTCCGGCCGGCTCCATCCTCTGAAATTAGCGCTCGGGCACATGCTCGAAAAGACCTTGCATGTTCCCGTCGTCGAAGCGCTGGCGAACGGCCGGACGACGGAAGATCTGCTGACTCATCTTGCGAGCCAGGGGCAAAGCCTTCGCTCGGGAGATCTTCTCATCGTCGAACAACCCTTCAAAAATCTGCAACGCAAACTCAAGCCTTTTCCAAAAGTCTGGACCACGGACCGCGCCCTCGCCTCAGCGCCCGAAGCCCTCGCCGAATGCCTCAGTTTCGGCCATTAAAAGGTGTCTGGATACTAACCCCGCCAAAAGGTGTGTGGATACTTTTAGCCAAGAGCGCTCCCCTGATCTATTTTCTCAGCTTGATTATAAATCGCTGATTGCCCAGCTAAAAGTATCCACACACCTTTTAGGCAGTGCGGCGGTGGTGGAGGGATTCCCAGGTTTCGCGGAGCTTTTTCTCGAAGACTTCGATGACAAAGGGCTTCGCCAGGTAATTGTTCACGCCCGCGTTGATGGCTTCGACGACCTGATCTTTGCGCGTATTGGTGGTGAGTAAGAGAAAAGGCGTTCCGGACACACGGTTATCCGCCCGCATTTTTTTCAAGAGCTCCAGACCCGACATGCCGGGCATCTTCCAGTCGGCGACGACGAGCTGAAAGGGCTTGCCGAGCCGAATTGATTTTTCAATCTCCGCCCAGGCGATAACCCCGTTCTCGGCCTCCACTACGTTGGTGTAGCCCATCTTGTAGAGCATCCGATGGATGATCTTACGAGTGATCTCGGTGTCCTCGATGAGGAGAATCTTCGTCTCGTAGGGGAAGTGATTGGTATGCATAGTTCGCTCTTTGCCTGTTTAAGCCGCGTGGGAAATCCCAGCTCCTGGCTTCTCTTCGACTTCCAATTCCTTCAAAGTTTTTCGGTACTCGGCTCTGAGCTGCTTCAAGAGAGCTCGCGCCTTCTCGAAGGCCCGCTTCTCGCCGACTCTTTCGAGCTTCAAACAAATCGCCGCCATGCCCTTCGCCCCGAGGCTCGCGCAGCCCGACTTCAGGCGGTGCGCCTCGTCGGAAATGACCGTGCCGTCTTTCTCGACGATCGCTTCCGCGAGGCGGTCGAGGCTTTTCGGCGTCGTCTCCTTGAACGTGCGAATGAGATCGGTCACGAAATCCTCGGAGCCATCCTGAAGCAGGCGCAAAGAGAAGAGCGCGGAACGATCCAAAGTCTCCGACTCCGCAGCTTCCGGCGCGGCCGTCGCTACCCGCGTAGGCGCTTCGGCTACTTTCCGTCCGGAGGACCATTTTTCGAGGGTACGGCCCATCTCCTCGAGGCTGATGGGCTTGGAAAGATAGTCGTCCATGCCGGCCGCGAGGCATTTCTCGCGATCGCTTGCCATGGCGTGGGCGGTGAGCGCCACTACTGGCGTCCCCTGCTTACCCGCTTCCGCTTCTCGAATGCGGCGAACGGCTTCATACCCGTCTACTCCCGGCATCTGGCAATCGAGAAAGATGATGTCGTAGGTCTTCTTCGCGGCCGCTTGGATGGCCTCGGCACCGCCGACGGCGATATCCACTTCACACTGCAGCTTTTCCAAGATGAGACGAACCACTTTCTGGTTCATGGGATTGTCTTCAGCGACGAGGACCTTAAGGAGAGGCCGCTTCGCGGAGGCCCGCTTTTTCGTCTCGGGCTTCACCAAAGTCGACGCGGCATCGAGCAGGACGAAGAACGCGAACGAAGAGCCTTTGCCGAACTGACTCTCGACGTTGATCTCCCCTCCCATCAGGGTGACGAGCCGGCGGCAGATACTCAAACCCAGACCCGAGCCGCCGAAACGGCGGCTCGTCGAAGTATCCGCTTGAGAGAAGCTCTCGAAAATAGGCTCGCGCTGAGCGTCGGTGAGGCCGATGCCCGTGTCCGCGACTTCAACGTCGATGCGAACCTTGCCCGAAGTCTGCGGGCGGCCGGAGAGGTAAATCGCGACCTCTCCTTCCCGCGTGAACTTAATAGCGTTGCCGACGAGATTGACCAGAATTTGGCGCAGCCGGTTGGAATCGCCGCGCACGTAAGGAGGCGTTTCGGAATCGAGCTCCACTTTCAGTTTTAGGTTCTTCTGGGCCGCGAGATACACGAACATTTCTTGGGTGGACTCGAGCAGCCGGGACAAATCAAAGTCGGCCGATTCCAGGTCGAGCTTGTCCGCTTCGATTTTGGAAAAATCCAGGATGTCGCTAATCAGCGCGAGCAAAGTGGTGGACGCCGATTGAATGCCCTTGGCGAAATCGAGCTGCTGGCGGTTCAGCTTCGTATCCAAAATAAGCTCCGCCATGCCGACGACCGCGTTGAGCGGGGTGCGGATCTCGTGACTCATATTGGCCAGGAACTCGGACTTGTGCCGGGACGCTTCGAGCGCCGCTTCCCGGGCTTCCATTAATTCGAGCGACTGACGGCGGGACTGCTCGTCGGATGCGGCGAGATAGCGATTGGCGGTCTCGAGCTCTCTCGCCCGGTCGTTGACGACTTGAGACAGCCGCGCGAGGAAAGCAACGAGAAGCGCGAGAAATAGACCGCTTCCCAGCACCGCTTCGGGTAGGAGCGACCGGAATTGACGAGTCGTGGTCACCGTCGGCGCGACGACAAGTCCCGCGCTGATGCCATACAAGTCGAGGGTCGACTCGAGCGAGAAACCGCGGGCGGGGTTTCCCTCTCCTCTCTCGTAAAGCCTATCCTCGCCGTGATTCAGGCGAACGACGAAGCCCATGGCCGGATTGTCCTGGAGAACGGCATCCATGAGCTCCGGGATTTGAATGAGCGCGACGAGATACCCGTCGAACCGATCCTGATGGAATACCGGAACGTGAATCTGAAAGAAGCTACCCGGCAGACGAAGATCTTTGCCGCGGGTAAAGAGCGGTGTCGCCTGGTCCGCGTGGCGGGTCAGGGCGAGGCGCCGGATCGAGTCCATGCCGAAATCGATTTCCTCGTCTTCGAACGCATCTTCCGCGAGCGAGCTCCACCGCTTCACGAAACTGCCGTCGAACCAGGCGACCGTACGATAGGCCGGGAAATGGCGCATGAACAGTTTCGCTTCGGCTTCCCAGGCTTTCACTTCGGGGCGGCCGCGATCGCGCCAGCGGTTCGCCATCCGGCGAAGCGGCAAGACCTGCGCATCGATGCGCGACTCGATCCGCTCGGAAACTTCCCCGGACTTTTCCAGAGTGAACTCTTTGAGGAGCGTACGCTCTCGCGCGACGAGCCCTTGCCAGAGAATGATGGGAACCGTAGCCATTCCCACGAGCGTCGCCATGGGCACCCAGCGCCAACCGCCGGAGGAAGCTTTGCCTTCGAGCAAACGGGCCGCGGCCAGGTAAGCGATCCCTAGCGCGAAAAGTCCCCACGCGAGCGCCTCACTCAAGAGACGACCGGAGCCCCAAGTATGGGCGCCCGGAAAATAAGCGAGGTGGCCGAAAAGCGCCGAAAGACTGGTGGCAGCGGCAAAAGCCCCGGCGATTCCACAACCGAGAGAGCTCCAGCGGCGGGCGTAGGGAATCCCGAGCAGCGCCATGCCCGCGACCAAAAGTACGGCGGAGGCCGGCCAGGCGGCGGGGGCTCCGAGGCTTCCGCCCAAGAAACCTTTGAAGCCAAACCCCATCACGAACGCCCCGAGCCCGACGGTCACATATTTACGGGGAGAAAGAACAGAGAGGATCCCGACCATCGCCAGACAAAGCCCGATCGAGCCATCGAGGCTGCCGGTTTTCATTTTCCAGTGCCAGAGCAGCCAAACTCCCACCCCGGCGCCCGCAAGGGCGCTCGCGATCAAAGTCCGCCCCGCGGATAGGGGCAATCGAGCCTTTGGCTTAACGAGGTTCATCGCTAACTTATCGGCTAGTCCAGGCCATAGACTAAGGACTTAGTAGCGCGGTGCGTCTAAAACCAAATCTACGTTTTGACACACGGGCTTAGTTAGGATTTCTTGTGGCCCATGCGCGCGCAACTGGTGCTTGAAAACGTGGGAGTCCACCTCCCCAATCGCGTCCTGTTCGAGAAGATCAACTGGACGCTTTATGAAGGCATGCGGGTCGCCTTGGCCGGACGTAACGGCTCGGGAAAATCGACCTTGCTCCGGATCATGTCCGGGAAACTCGATCCCGTGGATGGGCAGTGCACCATCGTGGGCAAAAGAAGCCTTCGGATCGGCTACCTCGACCAAAGTTTGCTCGACTCCGCGGTGC
Source organism: Pseudomonadota bacterium (assembly GCA_043767805.1). GTDB lineage: Bacteria > Bdellovibrionota > FAC87 > UBA2466 > UBA2466 > CAZZHG01. Next base: position 17,089 of record JAYUGC010000029.1, read on the forward strand.
TGGAGACCAAACAGCTCAAAGATCAGAGCTTATCGGCGGTGAGTTTCCTTACCCAGCGGTTAGAGAGAAATCGCCCCGAAGACGATCACACGGACGACGAGTGGCGCATCCGCAAAATGCTCGCCGGTCTGGGTTTCGACGACGCGCTCATGGACGGTTCCATGAACCGCTTGAGCGGAGGCTGGCTGCTCCGCATGTTCATCGCGGGCACGCTCCTCGATAACCCCGACGTTTTGCTGCTCGACGAGCCTACCAACCATTTGGACTTATCGTCGATTCAGTGGCTCGAGGAATTCCTGCAGAAGGAATATCAGGGCAGCATCATTCTGGTGACCCATGACGTGGCTCTGCAAAAGCGCACCACCGATTCGCTCGCCATCGTGCACGGCGGCCACTTTTATTTCCGCACTCACCAGCGCGACTATCTGACCTTTCGCGAATCGCTGGAAGAAGATCGCCGCGTCCTCGAAAAAAACATCGAAGGGCTTACGAAACGGATCGAAGAAGGCCAAGAGTTCTACGATCGTTTCCGGGCGAACGCTTCGATGGCTCCTCGCGCGCAAAGTAAGCTCAGAGACGTTCAGGAACTGACCAAAGAGCGGGCCGAGCTCAAAGATCGCCTGCTCCGCATCCAGGGCTTTCACTACAATTTGAAGTTCCGCTTCCGCATGGGCGATCCGGGCGGCAAGTTCCCGCTCGTCGCTAAAAACGTGAGCTTCAAGTACAAGGACAGCGATCCTTGGATCTTGCGGCACGTGAATATCGACGTCACCCGCGGCCAGCGCATCGCCATCATCGGAGACAACGGCGCCGGTAAGACGACGCTTTTGAACGTTCTTGCTCAGCGTTTAAAGCCCGCCGAAGGCGAAGTGACACCCGGTTACGGCGCGCAGCTCGGCTACTTCGGTCAGCATCAGCTCGATGAGCTCATGTTAGAGGGCACGGTTCTGGATAACTTGCGGGCCAAGGCGACCACCGCGTCCCACGAGCAGCTTCGTTCCTGGCTCGGCGCTTTCGGCTTCCATGGCGATGAGGATACGGGCAAAAAAGTAAAAGTCTTGAGCGGCGGTGAGAGAGCGCGTCTCGCGCTCCTTCGCATTCTGGTGACCCCCGTGAACGTCACGCTGCTCGACGAACCTACCAACCATTTGGACATCGAGACGAAAGAGCTCCTAAAAGACGCCATCCGCAATTTCGAAGGCACCGTCCTCATCGTCTCGCATGATCGCGAATTTTTGAACAGCATCGCCGATCGCATCATTTACTTGAGCGCCGATCACAAGATGACCGATCACTTGGGCGACCTGGAGAGCTTCTTCAAGAAGTACCCGCAGCACGTCCGGCATCTCGAAGCCAAACTCGTCACGGAAACGAAACCCGCCGAGAAAAAGGCGAAGCCGGCCATCTCTTTCGAAGAACGCAAGAAAATCAAAAACCGCATCAAGTCGGTCGAGCGCCTCCTCGAAGCGTCCGAGCAGCAAGCTGACAAGCTCTCCACCGAGAAAGCGGAGCTCGAGGCCAAAGCCAACGCCGCGGGCGGCTCCGATGCGACCATGCTCGCCCGTATCGCGGTTTTGGACAAAGATCTTCAGGCCCGGATGATAGAATGGGAAAAATGGGGCCTCGAGCTCGAGCAGCTCAAAGCTCAAGTCGATTAACTCCGGGAATCAACCTCCATGCGCGTCCTCATTTTAGGCGGCACTTCCTTTTTTGGCCGTGAAGTCGTGCGCCAGTTCGTCGAGCTGGGTCACGAGGTCTCGATCTTCACGCGGGGGCGCCAGTACCCCGGCGATCTGCCCGACGTGCGTAAGCTTGTTGGCGATCGCACCCGGCTCGAGGATTTGAAAAAGGCATCCGGCCGTTGGGACTTGGTCATCGACAACATCGCCTACGACGCGGCCGGGGTGCAGGCGGCGCTCGGCGCCTTAAAGGACGTGGGCCGCTACGTCCTAACCAGCACCGTTTCCGTCTACCGCTTCACGACGGATCGTTTCCCCATGCCCTGGCGCGAGGGTTGCGTCGATTACGACCACAAGCCGGCGGATGAGCTTGCGGCCGACATCCATTGGTCCTACGCGCGCGGCAAGCTCGAGGCGGAGCAGGCGTTGAGAGCTCAGTCCAAGATTCCGTGGACCATCGTGCGACCGACCGTCGTCTATGGCCCGAACGACTCGAAAGCCCGCGGCTTCTGGTATCTGGAGCGGCTCCGGCGGGGCGGCCCGATACTGCTCGCCAACGGCGGAGCGGGAAGCTTTCGCCTCGTGTACTCGGCCGACGTGGCGAAAGGCATCCGGCTCGCGGCTTTAAGTCCCAAAGCGGTCGGCAAGGTCTATAACCTCGCCCAAAGCGAGATCGTCACCCTCGAACAGTTTCTGATCGAAAGCGCCCGGGCGCTCGGCCTCAAAGCGGACCTCGTCTCCGTTCCCCTCTCGGAGTTGGGCGAGCTGGGCGGCCCCCACGCAAGCCTCATCAACGTCGTCCCGGACATCACGGCTTCCCAGGAAATCGGGCTCATCCCGACCGCGTTTCCGACCTTCATCCAGAAGACCGCGCAGTGGTACGAGGACGAATGGAAGGGAGACCGGACGGAGCTCTTAAAGACCCGCCCGCAGGAGTTAGCCTTCGCCGAAGCCTGGGCCCGCCGGGGCACTTGACACCGAACCGTCGAATATTGTTCCCTGCCCCCAATCGTTTTATAAGAAGGACAGGGAATGCGCGCTTTAGCTTACAGTCTGATTGCTTTTGCAGCCGTGGCCACGCAAGGGGCTCGCGCCGACTGGTCCAGCCGCGAGCTGGTAAAGGCCGCATCGCATACCTTCAACGTAAAGCTCGACGTGTTCCTGGTCGTACTCCAGAGCTCGACCCCCACAGCGACGCTCGATGACGCCTGGAAAGCCGTCCGTCAGCAGACCGATGCCCTGGAAGCGCTCCTCGATACGGGAGCCACGTTCCTAGAAGTCGAGATTCAGTGTAAGAGGCTCGGCACCGCGCTCATGGACGCTCGCCGTCTCATGTGGGCCGAAGGGCTTACGTACCACCCGACCTTCAGCGCGCGCTATCAGGCCGTGCGCCTCGCCTACCGGCGGCTCGAGCGCAACATGCACGGCTTACCGATCCTTTACTAGAGCTGGCGGGCGAAAAGCTCGAGCCCGAGCTGGTAGATAAATCCCCGGAAAACCGATCCGCCGAAATGAACCGTGTGCATGGACTCGGCGTAGAACCAGTTAGTCTCGTTCATGGCTTTAATCGCGCGCTCGTTCCAGGGCGCGGGAAGCTCGCAAGCCACTTCGCGAATAGAGGGCACGTGGAGCTCGGGTAGGTTTTGATAGCCCGGCGCCATGAGCGAGTTCGGGAACGGAAAGAAGAAGAGCGCGGCTAAAAGAAAGGCCGTTCCACACGCGCGCTTCATAGAGAAGCCACGCTGGCGAGGAGAGCTTCGGCCGAGCGCTGCTGGCGCAGCCGCGCGGCTTCCAGAAGTTTTTCTTCCTGAGTGCGGAGCTGGCCGCAGGCGCCCGCGATATCGCGGCCGCGGCTACGGCGATAAGTAGCTGTGTAATTGGCGTTGAGCAAAATATTCTGGAAGGCGTGAATGCGGTTCTCGCTGGGACGCTTGAAGGCGACGAAGGGATTCTCGTTGTAGGCGAGCAGATTGATCTTACTCGGAATGCCCCGGAGCAAATCAGCGAGACGGTAGGCATCCTCGTCGGAATCGTTGTGATCTTTAATCAAAATGTACTCGAAGGTGATGCGGTTTCTGCCCGGGATTTTCACCGTGCGGCAGGTGTGCATGAGCTCTTCGAGCGAGTGCTTCTTGTTGATGGGCATGATCTTCGCGCGCTGCTCTTCGGTCGTACCGTGCAACGAAATCGCGAGCTTTCCCAAATTAGCGTCGAGAAACGGCTGAATCTTCGGCGTGAGCCCGACCGTGGACACGGTGATGTGGCGCTTTCCGATCTGCGGGCCCATGGGATGGGTAAAGATCTCGAGCGACTTGATCATCTCGTCGTAGTTATCGAACGGCTCGCCCATGCCCATCAAAACGATGTTGGTGATCGCTTGCGGAAAATCGATGGAGTAGAGCTGGTCGACGATTTCCCACGCCTTCAAATCGCGCGTGAACTTCATGTAACCCGTAGCGCAGAACGTGCACGCCATCTTGCAGCCCACTTGGGTGGACACGCAGAGCGTGTTTCTCTCATTAGCGGGAATGAAGACCGCTTCGACCGTTTCGCCGTCGTGAAGCTCGACCAGGTATTTCGCGGTGCCGTCTTCTTTGGAAAGATCGGCCTTCTTCACTTTCACGCGCGGGATCTCGAACTTTTCGGCGAGCTCCTCGCGGAACGGCTTTTGGAGATCGGTCATCTCGTGAAAGTCGGTGACCTTCCTCTGATGGATCCAGCGGAAAACCTGGCGCCCGCGAAACGCGGAATGCCCGAGAGAGACCATCTTGGCCTCGAGCTCGGTAAGGGTCATGCCTTTGAGGTTTTCCTTCATGAACCCGGACTTATACCTGAAAGGGGCGTTCGATTGCTACCCGAGGTTCACGTGGTCGAGGAGGTCGGAGAACTGAGCCAAAATCTTTCCCGGCACCCCAGTCACCCGGCCGAAACCGTAGCCTGCGGCGAGAAAGCGGGCACCGGCCGCTTCCGCGCATTTGCGGTCGACGTCGTGGTCGCCCACCATCCAGCTGCGGGCGGGAGAAACCCCTAAAAGCTTTGCGACTTCGAGGAGATGGTCCGGATGAGGCTTGAAGTTGGCGAACCTATCGGCGCCAGCCACGCAATCAAACCGCACGGACGGCAGGTAATGTTCCAGGGTCCTCTCGGCGACTTTCGTGTGCTTATTGGTGACGACCGCCAGCACCAGCTCAGGCCGGCTCTGGAGCGTTTCCAAGGTTTCCTTCACACCCGGATAGAGAGCGCCCCCCGCGTAAGGCGCGGCCAGGTAGTACATTCGAAAGCGTTCCATGACCTCGGGCAACTCGCTCTCCAAAAGCTCCGGCAACCCTTGGCGGGCCAGGTGCGCGATGCCATGCCCGATGAACGGGCGAAGGTCCGCGGTGGACCGGCGCGGCAGGTTGTAATCCTCGACGCGGACCCGGTTCAAATGCCCGCAAATATCCTCGAGGCTATCCACCAGCGTTCCGTCCAGATCTAGAAAAATACCTGATTTCATGTGGTTAAATTACCTTTCCGGACGCGATCGCTTTCTTTCCCTTAAGCCGTACCCAAATTGTCACAACAACCACCGGCCATCGTCTATAACCACGGAGGCGGGAATTAAATCCAATTTCCGCGGAATCGGTGGGGCAAAGGGATCTCATGGGCAATAGCCTCAAGTCTTGGGTAAAGCGACTGAGGAACGGAGATCAGAGCGCCTTTCTTCCCTTTTACGAGAAGACCGCGCCCGGTTTGATGCGTTTCCTCCTGTGGAAGTCGAACGGCAATAAAGAACTGGCCGAGGACATCCTGCAAGAAAGTTACGTTCGGTTTCTCCTCCATCTCGACCGCTTGGAGTCGGAAGAGGAGATTTCGATCCAGTCGTACCTGCTTCGGATCGTGAAGCACTGTTTAATCGATAAAGTGGCCCGGAGCCCGCACGCAGCCCGGACCCACATCCCGATGGAAGACGCCATGCACTTGGCCGAAACCAGTCAGGACGCGAAACAAGAACAAGCCGTGGAACTCAGGGAGCTATCCATCGCAATGAGCTCGCTCAGCGAAAAAGATTCGGAGATTATCTGGTTGAGAGATGCCTTAGGGATGTCTCACCGCGAAGTGGCCGACCAGATCGGCATCACGGAGCAGGCGTCGCGCCAAGCGTACGTGCGCGCGAAACGCTCTTTGTTATCGGAGCTCGCCGCTACGGGCGCGGCGATTTTGAATGGAGGAGACTATGTTCCTGAATTGTCCTAAGCCCGAAAAGCTCCTCGAGCTCTTTACCATTCCCGACGAGATTTCTTTCCGCCAGCGCTCCCTCACCAAGACACACGCTTTCTTCTGCGCCGACTGTCAGCAACGCTTAAGTCACCTCAAGAAAAACTGGGGACAATTTTTCAAGCCCGAGCCGGACATCACGTCCTCTCTCATGAAGGTCTATTCCCGTCTGCAAAAGGACGAGACCCTGATCTTGAAAGGCTGGAAGTTCGGCGAGGCGCCTCGTAAGCGCGGCGCGAGCCACTTCCTTTTCAAGGAAGGCTGGTTATTTCGCGGCAGCGTCGGTATCGGCATGGCGGCGGTGGTCGCGTTTCTCGCGGTCGGCCCTGGAGTGAGAAAGCCTTTGGAAGAAGAAGGCGGCTTGGTCGAGCGTTACAAATCCGCGAAAACGGACGTGCCTCTCTTTCAGATTCGGGAAGAGAACAAGGATCGCGTGAAGGTGCGCTACCTGCAGCCCGAGCTCCTTCAGACCATTGAATTCGAAACCACGAGTGCCCGATGAAGCGAACTCTTTTCGTCAGTTTTTTATTCATGAGCGGGGGGATGGCCGCAGGGTCGCCCCCGCTCCCTCCCCCCTCTCTTCCGGCTTTTTTGCCGCCGCCTCCGACGGCGATTTCCGCGGTACCGGCGCAGTTCATGACGACCGTGCAATTCGCGGTGCAAGAGCGCACGGCGGGCTTAAATAGGCGCGGTCAGCAGCTCGTCATCGATCAATTTTCCGACGTCTTCGAGTCGTGGCCCGAGTTCGAGGGCCGTCAGTACGAAGTGAAGATGGAAGGCCCGGAAGTCGTCTTCTACGTGACCGGCACGAACGATCTTCGCCAGCCCATGCAGAAGGCCGTCACTCAGCTCATTCAGAATTTGAACGGCCGGGTCCGCGCGCGGGGCCGCACTCAGTTTTATCGCACGAGTCTCGAGCAAGCCGGGGGCGGGTTGCTTGAAGTCCGCACCGACGACTCTCACTCGAAGATCGTTTCGGTGTCCGCGCAGTCGGTGCCTTTGCGGGATATTTTGAAGGAAATCAAAACCCAGGTGGGGGGGTTGAGTTACCTCATCCCCGGCGAGTGTGCCGAGCAGCTCGTGGACTGGAGTTTTGGCGAGGAAGGGCGCGAGGAGCCGAAGACCTTGGACGCCGCCATGCGGGAAGTGGGCGCGCTCTTTAAGCTCAATCTCGTAAAGCAGAACAATACTTACGTTTTCAGCGGCCCTTGCGACGTAGCAAACCTACCCAAGGCGCCCCGCAAGCCGACCGCCTCCAGCGAATTGTGGACCGACTTGCCCAAGGGGCAAGGCGCCCGGCCCACCGCCGTCTTCTTCTCCGTCCCCCCCATTGCCCGCTAACCGGGGTGCCTCCGCCTCCGCCCGCAGGGCTACGTCGCGACAGACTTCTTTTGCTCCTGGCCAGAAAAAAAGGGAGGCTTGCCGAGACGAGGCCCTCAAAAAGTCCTTTCCTTTTTGTAGGGCGAAGTCTGGAAATCATTGCCAAAGCTACCCGATTGACCTATTAATTTTTGGTTCCTTTATTCCGCGTCATCGCGGGAGTAGCTCATTTGGTAGAGCATCTCGTTGCCAACGAGAAGGTAGCGGGTTCGAACCCCGTCTCCCGCTCCATTTGATTCAGCCCAACTTGGTACAAAATAACCTAAATATCTGAAAACAAACGCAGGTTCTGAGGCTGTTTTCAAACGATCCGGCGGTCTCCAGGTTACTCGAAGTTACCCAGCGTTACCCGAGTTGGCTACACTTTGGCTACATGGCAGAAGGGCTTTTAGGTTCGGAAAAAATCGAACAAATTTTAGCGGCTCAGCGAATAATTGCGCGGAGCCGCTATTTCTGTCCTGTCGATGCGTCACGGATTGTTTGTATTTGTAGGTGCCTGCCTGGCGATCGTTTGATGTCCTATCGCCCCCTTTTGAACTCAGTGGATCAGTGTTCCCCCAGCGACTCCAAGTTAGAGTAATTTAATAGATGCACCCACTAGATAATTATGGGTGCGTTTGTTAAAATAAGGCAGTGAAGGGAAAAAGGACATTGGAGAAACTAGCACCATTTAAAACATCCGTTCTATTTACAGCGGAGGACGCCCGTAAGCTCGGGGTATCTGCTGCCCTTCTGGACTACTACGTCAAGAAGGGAGACCTCAAGCGACTCTCTCGCGGGATATACCGGGATGCGAAGGCAAAGACTAACCTTGAATTTCGCTGGGAGGATCTGATCGTAGTGGCGCTTACCATTCCCGAAGGAGCCATCTGCCTCCTTTCGGCGCTTGCGGTGTATGGGCTGACCGAGGAAATTCCACGGGAACACTGGATCGCGCTTCCCCACCGACTTCGAGCCCCCCGCCGCGATGGGGTCCGGTGTGTAAGAATGCGGGATATGATTCTCGGAAAGACAGAAATGAACGTTGGCGGGACCAAGGTTCCCATCTTCGACCGTGAGCGGACTGTTGTTGACTCCTTTCGATACCTCGGACGAGAGGCGGCCATTAAGGCTCTTAAAATGTATTTTTCTAAATCAGGAAAGTCCAAGCCGGATATCCGAAAACTCCGGGAATATGCGAAGAAACTTCGGGTTTCCATAGAGCCCTACTTGATTACGGTGACTACATGATTCTAGATATCCAATCGCTAAAAGCTCGGGTTAAGACCATCGCGGAGAGAGAGGGACGAACCTTTAATGACGTTTGGAAACAGCTCACCCTCGAAAGATTTTTGGCGAGGGTGGCGGTATCGGAACACCGTGATAGCTTTGTCTTCAAAGGGGGAATGCTCCTTGCCCGGTACCTGAAGATCGGGCGCGAGACGATTGACGCCGACTTTCTGCTGCAAAAATTGGAAAACAAAACGGAGGTAATGGAAGCTGCTGCAAAAGAGATTCAAGGGATTGATCTTAAGGATGGGTTCGTATTTTCCTATAGGCGAACGGAGCAATTGAAACAGCCCCACATGCGTTACCCTGGCTATCGCATCTCAATGGATGTGAAGCTAGAGAATATACGCGATGTTTTGAGTATCGATATCGGAGTTGGGGACGTGGTGGAACCGGAGATCCGCAAAATCCGATTACTAGAGGTGAAGGACATCCCGTTGTTTGAAAAGGAGATCGCTTTAAAAGCATATCCGCCAGAAGGCATCTTCGCTGAAAAGCTCGAAGCGATATTTTATCGCGGTAGCACGACGAGCAGGATGAAAGATTATCACGACATCTTACTGATGATTCGCCATTCAACCCTCTTGGAGAGTGAAAAAGTAAAGCATTGTGTGAAAGCAACGTTTCAGAATTTAGAAACCGAACTTAAATTGCCGCTCAGTTTCTCCGCTGGAGAAATAGAAACGCTTCAGAAATATTGGGCGGCACACCGCCGGGGTCTCTCGCGCAGCGCGGACAAGCTATTGCTTCCGGAAACAATTGAAGAAGCTATCGGTGAGATAAACGGATGGTTGGGTAAAATGTTCTGGCTCGGGATTGGTTTTCGTCCCCCCCCCTTTAGCTTCCTAGAGCCCCCCGCCGGAGGCATGAGTGCTTCCTGTCGCCCACAAAAAAGCAAGAGCAGTGCGCGCAGGCGCCGTCACGACCGGCTTTAGCCGCCGAGGTGTCAACCGAGGGCAGTCTTTACGGTGACGAGCACACTGCTACGTTGTTTAGGGCGATGAAAAGAAAACAGGAAATTAGAAAATAGTTCGCCGTGGGACCGGCGTCGATCCCACGGCGTTATAAAGTGGAATAGTCGCGAATTGCGTTTACACGACTCGGTGTTCTGAAGTCAGAGCGCCATGGTCTCCCGGTCAGTGGATCACGCGGTCTTTTAAGGTGGGAATCCCAAGCGGTCTGAGTTGACCATTTGCCTTTGGAATATACACTCTGCGCGCTGGCAGAGGGCTGTACGCTCCGGACAAAAGTTCCGCTCGGATGGTTTCGATGTTTGCGTCGAGTTTGTCGGCAAAAGCCGTTTTGTCGATGCCATCGACACCTGGGGTTTTTGCTCCCGATGATTTCAACGTCCGATTGGCCGCTGCTAACAGCCAGTCTCGCGATGTGATCAATCTTAAAAGACGGTCGAACTTGCGAGTCTTATCTTCTGTTGACCACTTGGCCAATTTGCTTTGCATTTCACTAATTATCAAAGGTCTTCACCTCATTGTGGTTAGCTAATCTTTCAAGCAAATTTCCTAAACTGTTCTCCTTCGCCGTGTAGCAGGATTTCCCTGCCTCTGACTACTACGAGAACTCCGTCAATCGGTGTCGCATCGGAGTCGCACTCCCTTAGCATCGGCACCGACTTTCCCCAGTTCACATGTTTGGACTTCAGTCGCACAGAGGAGGTTGCCTATCGCAGTCTTTATCCTTGCTTTCCGCAAGTCGCGATCTGTTCCACGGTTTAGTTGCGCGCTTCCCGTGGATCCCGGTTGCATGCCTTACATGTACAGCAACCTTCGAGCGGCATCCGCATATCTGTCGAGTCCCGCTTGCAGATCACCCACCTATTAAGTCGTGTAGGCGAGGGTGACATTTCAACCCATAGACACGGATGAATAGGTTCGTGTTCCTCAACCTTTCTGTGCTCAGCCTAGAGATTCATCTTGGCGTAACGACTTCGCCTCAAACCCCATTATCCGCGGACTTCGTCACCTGACCAGTGCACGGTCAGTCACCGCCGCTTAGGCTCATGTTCTCCCGCAACGGAGAACAGTCGATTGCTTCCTCCTTTCTGGAAACTTTCGTATTCCAAACATGCTCAAGCGCTCTTGGCTGCTTCCTACAGCTGTCGAGCGGCTGGGCGTACCGTAGGTTATGTCAGAAGCCCACGTCTGATTCGGTTTCTCTGGGGAGAAATTTCTCTCCAGTAAGTTCGGCGCTACTGGGAGGTTGTGCTTGGAGTCCGTCGTCACCCGGAATTTCCGCTTGGTCTTCGCCCGTATGCCGTGCTTCTTCATCGTCCTTTCCACCTTCGTCTTGCCAACCTTGTGCCCCATTCCGATGAGCTGGTTAAAAACCCGGGGGCTGCCGTAACTCTTCCGGCTCGACCGGTTCACGTCCTCAATCGCCCGCAGCAATTTCAGTTCCTTCGCCTCCTTCCCGCTGTTGTCTCGCTTGCGCCAGGCATAGTAGCCGCTCGTCGATACATTCAAAACCTCGCTCATGAATTCTACCGGATATTCCCTCTCAAGCGCTTTCATGGCGTCGTACCTTTCCTGTCTTGCTCCGCGAAGAACACTATCGTTTTTTTAGAAGGTCCCGTTCCATCGTAAGTCGCCTGACCTCCCTCTGAAGGCGGCGGAGCTCGTCGTCGGCCGGAGTCAACAACCCCTTGCCGGGGAATGCTCCGCTACCGTGCTTCTTGTAGTCCCGGATCCACTTGGTCAGCGCACTGTTGGATACGCCGAGATCTCGAGCGACCCTCGAAGCCTTTTCCTTCTCATCAACCACCATACGGGCGGCACCCAGCTTGAATTCCTTGGTATAGACTTTCTTTTCCATCGGTCCTGGTCCTCCTGAAGCGGGGCGGGTTTATATCACAAAACCCGACCCTTTCGGACCGTCCGATTTTCGGAGGAGGATCAGTCCAACCATCCCTCATGAAAAGGGCTCCGCCCGACTTGTGACACGTCACACAGGCGTCTTTGTTGACTAAGATTACCTCTTCGTTCGGCTTTGCATAGTTGCGAACGATACCAAAATCGTTTTTTCCAGTTCTTGCGTTTCTAGATATAAATTCGAAATCGACGCTGCCGTCTTCTCGGTGAATCGTCCCAATGAATAATTATCCCGCCTCCGACCCATAAAGTTTGCGAACCTCATCCAGATTTGTCTCACCCGGCGCATCCGAGAAGGGAACGATATTCTCTTTAGTTGGTCCCCAGTTTTTCTCCATCGCTTTTCTAAACGATTCCATAGTGGCAGGGAGCTTTTTTCCCTCTAGCAGGAGGGATATCGCCGAATCGGATAGATTTGCGCTTGTATCTCTGGAAATGGGTGGTTGAGGATCAGCATGGGGTTGGGCCATTAACAGAGAGCAAAACCACAAAGATAATATTTGCATTCGCATTGCGATCTCCATGGCAAAACAAAAATTGCCAGTTCCTTCCGCTCAAGCTTTTGGCGTATTTTCTGTCGACCGAGCATCCCTGCCAGCCTTTTGGCCCCAAGACGGCCTTCGTGTAATCCGCTAAAGAAAAACGCGGTAGTCGATATTAAAAATCTTGGCGAGTCGCTTGGCCAAGTTCTTTCCCACCGGCCGCTTGCCCGTTTCTACTTGAGAAATGTTGGACTGCGGAATATGCAATTTCTCTGCAAGTTGTGCCTGGGTTAGATTTGCACCTTCACGCGCATTCTTCACCATGTAAGCAGACTCTCCCCCCGCAGCTTCGATCCGGTTCTTTGCAAGTTCGCGCCAGGAAACGGTTTCATCCCGATATTCCTTGAGCGCACCTACGATGGGTTTCAGCTTCGACGAGGGAATATCTCGGAAAAGTAAAATTTTACCCTCAACCTTGATCTGAACTTCAGTAAGGGACTTTTTCATGGGTGCCGACATAATAGACCTCGATAATTTTTATTTCCTTGCTGATCACTTCCCAACACACCACATAAGTGGGACGCCCCTTCTTTATATGGCAGTGGTACCTTTGGCCGCCTTGGCCCTTTAGGGGGCTAAAATTCGGCCAATTTGGGCGAAGAGGGCCTGAAACTTCCATTTCCTTGGCTAGGAGGTCAAACCTCTGTTGAATTGACTTGGGTAGACCATCAAGCTGCTTTCCAGCCCTCTTTGTGAGATCCACTCTCCACATTTATGAATGATATACTAATTATTGGTATATATCAATGGGTGGTATGTTTACTAAGCTTAAGAATGCGTAATTCTTTCTTAATCTTAGTAGAACTGAATCCGAAATGAGCCTGCAGCCGCTTTAACGGCCAATTCTCGCCAAACCGGAGTCGCGCCAGCTCGTCCGTGACTAGCCTTGCCTTACCCCACTGGGCCTCGTACTCTCGTGCTTGGGTCCGTGGTTCGACTACTGTTGCGTCACCCGCTCCAGATTTCCTACGGAAACTTGCGAGCTTTCTAATCTCAAATCTCTCCGCGGCCGCGAAGCGGAACCTGTGGATAAAGTTCAAAAAGGAACTAGGCACCCAATCTTGGTTGAGGCGCCCCTACCGTTTCGGTTTAGCGGTGCAAAGGGCCTCATTCGTTTTCAAGGCGACAGCGGCCTTCGCGTTGCTCTTCACGTAGTCGGTCATATTCCGCGCGGCCTCCAAGTGTCCTAAGCAGACGTCGGGCGGCATCGAGGTGTGGTACGCGCTAACCGCCATGTCATTCAGTCGCCAAAAACGTTTTTCAGGCAGCGTATCGCAAGCCTGGTGAAGATAGCGGGCGGTCTTATAGGCAAGATCGTACTTCTTTGAACGGTAGGCTTTTTTGAAATTCCCCTCGATCTCCGCCGTCGTGGCCTCGTCGCAGGCCCTCCGGAATTTGTCGTCCTTCCAAAGATATTTCACGGGGACGCCCTCCTCGTAAAAACCCATGTATACCGTTCCGCACGCCTTGGTAAGAATGGGTTCGGCGAAATGGTCAGGAATATCGCTCGGCTCATAATCGGAATAGAAGGGCACCTGTACGAACCCGTCTCCCTTCTCCTGGTATATTCCGTTCACGCCGGAGTAACCTCCGCTGCCGGAAGTCGACACCCAAAGGTACTCGGTCAGTCCGTCGTTGTTGACGTCGGCAATGTGCATTCCGTTTCCTGAGGAAATGTTCCAGGGCCAAAGAGGGGCCTGAGTCTCGACCTTCTCCCCCTTCGCTTTCAGAAATTCGACGAACTTTTCGAGCTGCGCCCCGGTTGGCTTTCCAACCTCGACCGGTTTTTCGCGGCAGGCCGCGCCCCGTACGGTCGCGTCCAGTATTAGCAGGCCGAGAACCAAAACACGCTGGAGTGAAGTCATCGCCAAAGTATACTCCGCCTGGGGTCTACCTTCCTCAGGAAGAAGCGTAGTCTCTCCCTCAAGGGGCGCGGTAATCGGGACTCTCGGGTTGATCTTAGCGGAACCGACGGCGGCGAAGGCCTCGCTATCTTTCGAGCCCATTCGAAAGATAATAGAGGCGTTGAAAGACGCGGAAAGAACCATTCTCGGTAAGGTCAGTGAGCTTCCCGTTTATGCGCTCACCACGTCGGCGGGACCCGTATAGAAAGGTCCGCGGCCCTTACGCCGCGTCAGATGGTGTTTTTGGGCACTTATTGCCCGTAACCAATTTATCGCTATTAGACGCCTACCAGGAAATACTGCTTAATCGCTCCTTTCCATTCGATAGGGGATCTCAGCGCGTAGACTCAGACAAGTTTTGCCAGTTCATCCCTGTCCTACCCCTACCCCATTGAGCCGGGCACTCGCGCACCACGACCATTGGTTCGCCCACTATGGCGTCGCCCGCTCCAATATTTTCTCCTAAGGATCAGATGGGTTGGGAGACGTGGTGATGACAAGGTGCGAACCCCCTACTTTGAGTCGCAGCAGTTCTTTTGAATGATGACCTCTGAGACTTTTTCAGTCTTCCCATTCAATAGAAAAACGACCTGCCATGTATCCATATTTGTCCGCCACCCTTCATTGAGAAGATAGGCTGGAATAGCATCGCTGAAGAAATGACCATCCGCCCGACCCAACGCGCTAAATACCTCGGCTGGCGCCTTGCCAACGAAGTATTTTTTCTTGATCAAATCTACCGCCATCTTTGAGCGGTCTTCAGGTGTTCCTGCCTTGAAACGTTCACCATCGAATGGGGCTTTTCCCCAACGCTTTTCCGCGTTCGTTAGGGACATCGTTTCTCCAATTTGAAACGCCCGAACTAACGGAACGACGAACGTAGATCCTAGAATCAGGAAAGCGATTAGAATGAATGCCTTAGAATATTTCTTCATGGAACACCTCCCCGCGGCTTGAGCACTACCAATTTATTCTGCTTTAGTGCTTCGACCGCTTTCTGTTCGATAACCTCAGGAGTTACCTTTCCAATCTTCTTAAGTCTCTGGGCCTCCAGAAGGCCCGCACGATTGTTTGCAAGGTCCATCGCTCTTTCATCGACAAAACTGGTCGGCTCAGCTTCGTGAGCATCGAGAAATTTCTGGGCCAACTCAGGATCAAGTTCCTTGACCAGCAACCCCGCCCAAACAAAGTGCCTGAAAGCGTCGCTTTCCTCGTTCTGAGTGGACCGTTTAAAGTTTTTTAGGGTAAGCGCTTCTGCGACGCTCATCTGTTGAAAGACGACCATCGCCTCCTTTGGATACTCTGCGATAAGGGCTTTCTCAACCTTGTTGAGTCCGGGGTAATAAGCGAAGTCCATGATGAGCTCTTTTGTCAGAGCGGTATGGCAGAACTTGGTGCATGCTCGGGGACACATAAATGTATCCATCCCGGTCGATAGCGCGACGCACTTGCTGAGGCAATTCTTGTCCTTGGGCTCAATCGTCGATTTCTTGAACCAGGTGGCACAGCTGTCTGCTTGTGGATATCCCGCCAGCGAAAGCAGGATGAATGAAAGAAATGAAATCTTCAGGCCGATCATGCCCGATCAGCGTACCAAGTCGAAGTATGAAGGTCCAATCATTGAAGGGAGCGTAGAGCCTGCGTCAAATAGCAGATTATTGGAATTATTATCCAATTCCCTGCCGCGCCTACTCGGCCTCTTCGCGAGACGAAGTTTGCCAGCTCGCCTCAGTCACCCTTTGCCTTACCCCACTGAGCCGGGCACTCGCGCACCACGACCATTGGTTCGCCCACTATGGCGTCACCCGCTCCATTTAAGAATTTAACAATCTTTCGGCTCTACTCCACCAACGGGGGAACGGTCCCTGGCTGGTTAATTTCGGATTCCGAATATCCCATGCCACCCGCAGTGAGCAAGTACCCGTAATCGATAGTTTTGCTGGCGAGGCTCGAAGAGAAAGTCCGCCTGCGGGAGCTGTGAAATTCGACCTCTGTAGACCGGAGGTGCGGGCTTCCCCCGGCGGTCAGCAGCGGCCCCAAGGGTCGCGTAAGACAACCTAGTCGCCCGCTCCAACCATTTAGTTTAACTCAATAAACCTGATTCATCGCGCTGTTCAAGCCGGGAGTTTTCTGTCTTGGAAAGATATATCAAAAATGATATAATCGATTGGTGTGGAGGGTAATCCCAACGAAGAAGGCTGCGAAGGAGTTCGAGAAAGTTCCGTCTAAAGTTGGGTTGCTCTATCGGGAACTTGTCGATGATTTGGAACGCGAAGGTCCCTATCCGTTTGGTTGGGATTGTGAACCTCTTAAGGGAAGTGACGAAATTAGAATTAAGCTAACCCGTGAGTGGAGAGTTCTCATACAGGTCATAAAACCGACGATTATCGTGGTTAAAGTAGCCCACAGAAGGGAAGCATACCGATGACTGCCATCACTGTTCTTAAAAACGTTAAAAAGAGATTTCCGGCTCTTAGAGATTTGCCCAAAGGAAAGTTGCGCCTTGTGGAAGAAGCTCTCGTTTATGCTGCGGGGCTTGGCACCGATGAAGAACTGATCTCTGACGGAGAAAATAAAGCTCTTCTCAAGAAACATGAATTGCCTGGTGGGATCACTCCGGCAAACAGCCTCAAAGCGTATAGGATTAGAGAGGACCTTACCCAGCAGGAACTGGCGAAAAAGAGCGGCATCCCTCAGTCCAATATTTCCGCCATGGAAAAGGGAAGTAGGCCAATTGGTCTTAAGACTGCCAGAAAATTAGCCGCCATTCTTCGTTGCCACTACAAAAAGCTCATTTAGTAGTTACAGTTGCAGCTTGAGAACAGGAGTCGAATAGATTTCCATCATTCCTGTAAGCCAGAGTCTTTCGTCGCGATACTCCAACTTGGTAGAGTAACTCTCGGCTTGAAAAGCCTCACGCAGATCACACAATTTCCAAGCCAAAGTCAGCAAGCCCTCTGCCAAAGTCTTTTCATTCCATCTTAAGGAAAGCGCTGAAGGAGTTAAGGAAAGAGGCTCTTTAGCTTGAGTAAATCTTTGTGGAAGATCTACCTCGACCGTTGCTTGTCCAGGCGCCTCGGGGATAGGTTCAAGCCCTGCGACTATCTACAAAAACTCGCGGTCGGTAAGACTAAGTTCTACGACTGACCCACCAAAAGATAGCGGCCTACGTTCGTGCAGTGCCGTTTGGGGCGGCCTGTATGATAACAATTTAAATCGCCTCACAAATAGTTTGTATTTTTTATGCATTAAATTACAATATGTTGTATAATACATTGATAACAATTCTTCACGATTGAAGCCCCCACTTCGTTCCCTCATTCGGTTATTCTGAGACTGTGGCAATGAGAAGTTTTAGGGAGGTCTCTTATGAAGAACAGACTCGGTTTCGGCGTCGGTGTTGTCTTGTTCGCTCTCGCAGCCTGCGGAAAAATCTCCAATGCTCTGGCTCCCGGTATGACCGCCCTGAGCTTTCAGGGAACTACCCCGGGTAGTCTTGGCATTGTCCGGTCGATGGCGTCGGGCGCCCACAGCGTGACCTCATCCATTACTGTCAGTGTGAAGAACCTGGACGGCACCACTGCCGGTACGCTGACTTTGACGGACGCTCGCATCGCGCTGAAGGAAATCAAAGTTAAGTTACCGGATTCCGGATCGCTCTCGGAAGCCGAAGCGACCGAAAATGAAAATATCAAGTTCCGTGGGCCCTATGTCATCAACCTGATCCAAAATAGTGTGTCTCCGGCTCTTCCTGCGATTTCTCTAGCGGCCGGCAGTTACCGATCCCTGGATCTGAAGTTGGACAAGCTCGAAGGCGATGAAGTGAACGAGAGTGGATCGCCCCTTGTGGCGGCGACCGATCCAATGTTCGGCAGGAGCATCTACCTGTCGGGTACCTACTCTGGTGATACGGCCTCGGGAACGGTCACCGATATGCCGTTTACGCTGAGCTTCGAGTTGGACGAGCACTTTGTGGTGGATGCGGGCGGGCAGGATTTGGCGATTTCCGCCACCGAGCCTAATCCGGTGATTGTCGCGTTCCGCCTAGTCCGCTGGTTGAAGCTTGACGATCTCACGGCAAACGACAAAGGGGTCGATTTTAGGAATGTGACTCCTGCGAGCGGCGCGATCAGCCTTAGCGACCAGTCGAACGGAAATAATCAGAAAGTTTGGGAAGTGATTCGAAAGGCCGTCAAGCAATCGGCGGACTTTGGCCGGGACTCCGATGAGGACGGTCGGTTGGAGTCAAACGAGGACGATGATACCGACAGTTTAGATGTCTCGGACAACTGAGAACTTGAGCCGCCCGTCGGTCCTCCCCCAGGGACCGGCGGGCTCAAGTGGGAGAAGATATGCGTGCACGACAGGACAAACGACCGCAGGTGTTCGAGTTTCACGACTACCGGGCCTTTCTTAAAGACTGGCTCCTATACCTTCGTAGCCGGAACTCCAAGCATTCGATGCGAGGGTTAGCCCGGGAGATGGACCTGTCCTGCGCGTACTTGCCGTCGATTCTATCGGGAAAAAGAAAACTTTCGGAGAAGGGCCTGGCTCGCTTGGTTCCCTGTTTGAGGTTGTTACCTGCGGAAAAAACGTACTTCGAGCTGCTGGTTCGGGCATCGGAGAACTCGCACCGCGGGGAGAGAGAGAAAGCGCTCGAGGAGATTCAGCAATTGAAGGCCTACCGCATGGCAAATCCCCGGGAGTCTGAAACCTTTCGGTACCTAACACGGTGGCTTTGCGTGGCCATTCGTGAGTTGGCGGCGCTTCCTGACTTTCGCCCGGAACCCGCCTGGATCCAGCGGAGGTTATTGACGCGGGTTTCTCCCGACGAGGTTCGTGTTGCGCTGCGCTTTCTGTTGGCGGGAGGATTTCTGGTAGAGTCCGAAGAAGGGGGAGTTCGTCCCGCGGAAAAAGACATTCGGTGCGAGGGTTCTGTTTTTCGGGCGGCTCTTCGGCAGTTCCACAGGGAGATGATTCAGGCGACTCTGAACTCCGTTGACCTGTCGCCGGCCCACTCCCACCTCGTTCTTGGCCATACGGTGGCCCTTACCCCCTCGCAGTTTTTAAAAGTACGTGAGATTCTCAGCGACGCGATCAAAAAGGTCGAACAGGTCGGTGAGCGCCAAAGTGGATCCGCGGAAGTGTTTCACATTACGGTTCTGTCCGGGCCTTTGACTCAACTTAACAAGGAGACAGTGCCATGAAACGTCTTACCGTCAGCCTTTTGTTTTTCCTGGCGATTCTGTTTCTCTCCAGGTGCGGCACCTCCACGGGGAATTACGGAACCCAACTTATTTTTCAGGGGACGACTCCCGGATCATTGGGGATTATCAACTCTTCCACCATGGCGGCGTCCACGGGTGTGGCGGTTGCCGTCGTGAATAGGGATGGGTCCGCCAACGGAACGTTGACCGTGACCGATGCCCGTCTCGCCCTCAAGGAGATCAAGATCAAGAGAGACACGACCGGTCTGACGGACGCGGAGAAAGCGGTGGATTCGAAAACGAAGTTGACCGGGCCCTTTTTGGTGAACTTGTTGACCAATACGGTATCGCCAAGTCTATCGAGCCTGGGGCTAGCGACCGGCAACTACAAGTCGATCGAGTTCAAGCTGGATAAGATCGAAGGGGACGAGAAAGACGCGGCTGGCGTTCAGCTCGTAGCGGCCACCGACGGCCTATTCGGCAAGAGTATCTACCTGGAAGGAACCTTTACGGGTACTACGGCCCTCGGATCGGCAACCGATATGCCGTTCACCATGTCCTACGACATTGATGAGGAGTTGAAGTTGGAAGGGACGAACCTCTTCGCTCTGACCCAGGGAGGCGCGGCGAGTTTGATTGTCGCATTTCGAATGCCCAAGTGGTTTCTCTTCAGTAATACGGCGGTGAACGATCAAAATATCGATTTCCGCAACATTACGCCCGCGAGCTCCCGCATCGATCTCAACTCCCTCTCCGCCGGCAACAACCAGAAAAACTGGCAGGTCATTAAAGATGCGATTGAGAAGTCCATGGATTTCGGCACAGACACCAACGGCGACGGCAAACTCGGTAAAACCGAGGACGAAGACGACGACGATTCCTCGGACAACTGATCGACCGGAACCGCGCCGGCGGGATTATCTGTTTTGCGCCAAGCTCCCACCGCGGGCAGATCCGTCAGGAGCTTGCGAACCTCCGGCTTGTACTGCATGTCGAAATACCCGACCTTGATGCTCTGATGATTTTGCCGCCCACTTCGAACGCCTCTTTGCTACCCGCGAGCCGGACGGCGCCGACGAGGAACTCGGGAAAAAGAGTTTTGAGTCGACGAGTACCACCACGGTCGGAGCCGCTGGCTTGGAACGCAGATACCCTTCCACCGCAATCTTTCTCAGCTCCCGAATTGGCTTGGCGGAGCATGGCCATATCGAGATAGCCGGAGGCAGTGCTGCCCCCATCGCCGGGCTCAGTGACGCGGTAGACGGAAAGGTGAATGGATTTCGCGACACCCATGCCACCGGCGCCCGCGATGGTGCTGGAGACCATCGTTCCGTGGCCGTTCTCGTCCTTGGAGGGAGCCCCGAGGACTTCGACGTCCTTACGGTAGGTGCTCACGCCAAAATATTTTTTATGGGGGTGTTCTTCGCCAAGCTTGGCGCCACGGTCGGCATGAACCCCGCCGATGCTTTCAAAGGAAGCTTCCTGACTGGCGTCGAAGCCCGAATCAACGACCGCCACTTGAGCTTCGGTGCTTTCGGAAATTCCCACCGATTGCATATCGGAATGCATGCTCGGCGCCATCATCACATCCTGGGCCCAGAATTTGGGCTTACCGTTCGGACAGCGTTCCATCAGGGAACACGGTTCCACCGCCCGCTTCGCTTCCGTCGTCTTTTTTCCGGCGGCGTGATCGGCGAGGGGGCGAAGGACGACGCTATCGAGAGCGGCGGCCTGAATGCCGGGGAGCCGCCGAAGCGCGGCGAGCTCTTTTCTGGAGATGGGGCGATCCGTTTCGATGAGGAGCAGGGGCCCGTAGGCGGCAACGAGTCGAAAGGACGAAGGCAACTTCAAATCGGCCGGCGCCGAAGGCACAAAGAGCCGGGCACGCCTTCCCGCCGCCGCACTCCGCGAGTCTTCACTCCGCACGGTGGAATCGGCGCCTTGAACAACGAGAGCAAAACAAAGGACCAACGTACCACAATAGAACTTCAGCAAAGAGCCTCCAAATCAGGCGAGCGATCTATAGCAAGAGGGGCGGGAGGGCTGAGAGGAGAATGCTTTTAAGAGGAGGTATTCCATTGGAGGACTAGGCGGGCGAATGACAAAAAGCCGAATCCCGACCCATCCGCAGCGAAGGTTTGCGCGGCGCCGTGCGACCGGCCAGGACCGCGTAGGGCCTCGAGGTTGGAGGTTGGTAAATATTGGAATTCACTTATCCAATTCCCCACCCTCTTGACTTTTTTTTCGAGATTCCGAAAATAGAATCAAACAACGCCATCGGCGTTTAGCAATAACAGGTCACTAAAAACAAAACGGAACGGTCAGAACCTTTTCTTGGTGTTCTGACTTCCCCTACGAAGAGGAGGTCACTATGTCAGGACGAGCTTATCGAAGCACGCCTCGTTACCCTCGAGTACTCACCACCGAATGGGGGTACTTTGCAGCGGTTTCCATCGGCGTGTCTCTTACAATTTTGCCGCACGCCATCGGCAGCCCGGGTTTCATCGAGCGGCCTACTCCGCCAAGGCACGGAGAAGCAAAGGCCTGCTTCCGCTTGCAGGAACGACCCGAAGCAATCCGTTGCACGCCAGCGGCTGAAGAAACGCCTTTTGATATTTCGCCCGCACGCGCGATCTCACGGCCTCCGGCGGATTCGCGCAGGCCCGGCGATTCCATGGACCTTTTTTTCAGAAGTTTGCACGAGACTTTTACACCAAAAGAATCGAGCTCTTTAAAAGCCGGTTCGCAAGAAAGGAGACCTCTATGAAAACGCTGAAACTCAACCATTCCTTGTTCCTCGATACGAAAGGACATAAATGGAAAAAAACCTCCGGAAAGCATGTGCCGGCCAGAAGGCGCTGTAATCTCTGCCGCCAGCCTTACAAGGCGGAGTTCGCCTTTCAGCGTTTTTGCCGCAAATGCCGAACGCAAAATGATTCCTTTCTCTTTCACGAGTGGCTTCCCACGTTGCCAGAAGGGTTAGTGGCGACAGCTTAATGGGGGTACGGCTTCAGAGAAGCCAGGCTTTTT